>NZ_JBJXIA010000003.1:0-438633 GCF_046115955.1 Variovorax sp. GrIS 2.14 | reverse complement strand
GCAGGAGGTTGATCCATGAAGACATGGCTCAACCAAGGCGCCTCCGGCGGCCTGGCAGGGGCCTGAAAACAGATGAGAAATCAGGCGAGACAGAGTTCAATCAACCCGCCTCGAAACACAAAAATTCAGACACTCCCGGCGTTCACGGCTCAGAAGTGGACCCGCAGACCCGCAGACCCGCTCTCGATCCGCCCAACAACAGCAGCGCCGCCAAACCCTTCGGCCCTGAACACCTCCAGCACAACGTCCACCGCTTCTGCCGAACAACTCACCAACAGCCCCCCCGAAGTCTGCGGATCACTCAACAGACTCTGCGCAGTCTTCGGAAGTCCCTCCGCCAACTGGACATCAGCGCCGTAGCCTTCCCAGTTCCGCCCCGAAGCCCCGGTCACGAAGCCTTCAGCCACCATCGCTTCGACGCCCTCCAGCAGCGGCACCTTCGACCACTCGATCACGGCAGTCAGCCCCGCACCCCGCGCCAGTTCCAGCACATGGCCGGCCAGGCCGAAGCCGGTCACATCCGTCAGTGCATGCACGCCGTCGAGTTGCGCCAGTGCGATCCCTGGCGTGTTGAGCTTGGTCGTCGTGTCGATCAATTGCCGATATCCGGCCTCTGACAACTGCTCCTTCTTCAGCGCCGCCGACAGCACGCCGACGCCGAGCGGTTTGCCGAGGATCAGCACATCGCCGGCCTTGGCGCCGGTATTGCGGCGCACGCGATCGGGATGCACCAGGCCCATCACGACCAGGCCGTAGATCGGCTCGACCGAATCGATGGTGTGGCCGCCCGCGATGGGGATGCCGGCCGCGCGACACACGTCCTGGCCGCCGCGCACGATCTCGCCGATGACTTCGACGGGCAGCTTGTCGATGGGCATGGCGACCAACGCCAGCGCCATGATGGGTTTGCCGCCCATGGCGTACACGTCGCTGATGGCGTTGGTGGCTGCGATGCGGCCGAACTCATACGGGTCATCGACGATCGGCATGAAGAAGTCGGTGGTCGCGATGAGCGCCTGTTCGTCGTTCAGGCGGTACACGGCGGCGTCGTCGGCGGTCTCGATGCCGACCATCAATTCCTTCGGAATCAGTCCGCTGCCGCCGCTCTTTAGAATTTGCGACAGCACACCCGGCGCGATCTTGCAGCCGCAGCCGCCACCATGAGAAAAGTTCGTGAGGCGCAGCGGCGCCAGCGGGTTCATCAGCGTTGGTTTCATGACGTGCATTATCTAAGCAGGACATTTCCCCCATGAAGACATTTCCCCACGTAATCGCTCGTTTCGTGCTCGCGTTTTCCGTTTCGTTCGCAGCCCTCGGTGCGCTCGCCCAGAGCGCCAACGTGCTGCGCGTGTCCGCCATCCCCGACGAAGCGCCGACCGAGCTGCAGCGCAAGTTCACGCCACTGGGCGACTACCTGAAGAAGGAAACGGGCATGGACGTGGTGTTCACGCCCGTGACCGACTACGCCGCCGTGGTCGAGGGCCTCGCCTCCAACAAGATCGACTTGGCGTGGCTTGGCGGCTTCACCTACGTGCAGGCGCGCATTCGCACCAACGGCGGCGTGGTGCCGATCGTGCAGCGCGCTGAAGACGAGGTGTTCACCAGCAAGTTCATCGTGCCGATCGACAGCACCGCGAGGACGCTGGCCGACCTCAAAGGCAAGACTTTCGCTTTCGGCGCGCCGTCGTCGACTTCGGGCAGCCTGATGCCGCGCTACTTTTTGCTGCAGGCCGGCATCGACCCGGAAAAAGACTTCAAGACGGTCGCGTTTTCGGGCGCGCACGACGCCACCGTGGCCTTCGTGGCCGCGTCGCGCGCCGAGGCCGGCGTGCTCAACGCATCGGTGTGGGACAAGCTGGTGGAGTCCAAAAACCCGAATGCCGCCAAGGTGCGCGTGCTGGCGACCACGCCGCCTTTCTACGACTACAACTGGACGGTACGCCCCGGCATGGACCCGGCGCTGCAGAAGAAGCTGACCGATGCCTTCCTGAAGCTGGACCCGGCCAATCCGGCACAGAAGGAAATCATGGGCCTGCAACGCGCCAGCAAGTTCATTCCGACCCAATCGTCCAACTACGACAGCATCGAGACCGCTGGCAAATCGGCTGGCCTGATCAAGTGAGCGTCGCGCTCGACGGCGTCGGTTTCGTTCATGCCAACGGACACCGTGCGCTGACCGGCATTTCGCTGTCGGCGGGTGCCGGCGAAAGGCTGGCGGTGATCGGGCCTTCGGGCGCAGGCAAGACAACGCTGATGCGCGTGCTGGGTGCGGCCCTTCATCCGGTCGAAGGGCGTGTCGCGGTGCTCGACGTCGATCCCTGGAAACTGTCGCCGTCCGCGTTGCGCAAACTGCGCGCACGCATCGCGACCGTGCACCAGGCGCCGCCCATCGCGCCGCGGCTGCGCGTGGTGACTGCGGTGCTGTCGGGGCGCTTGGGGGAATGGACGCTGCCGCGCGCCATTGCGTCGCTGTTGCACCCATCGGACATCGCCGGCGCGCACGAAGCGCTGACGCGCGTGTCGCTCCAGGACCGGTTGTTCGACCGCTGCGACCGGCTCTCCGGCGGGCAGTTGCAACGCGTGGGCGTGGCGCGGGCGATGTACCAGCGACCGGCGTTGCTGCTCGCCGACGAGCCCGTTTCCGCCCTCGACCCGACGCTGGCAGATGCCACGCTGCGCGAGTTAGTCGCGCAGAGCGAAGCGACCGGTGCCACCTTCATCGCCTCGCTGCATGCGGTCGACCTGGCACTGCACTGGTTCCCGCGCATCGTCGGCATGCGCGAAGGGCGCGTCGTGTTCGACAGGCCGAGGGACGAGGTCACGCAGGAGATGTTGACGGCGTTGTATGCGAACGAGCACACCGCGCAAGGCGCTGCCGACAGCGCAGTGCCGATGCATCTCGCAGTCTGCCGCGCATGACTATCCCGGTGCCTATCCCGGCACGCGCCCCGGAGCGCACTCTGCGCGATCCGCTGGCGCAGCGTCGCCTCGGCTGGCTCGTCTTAGCGCTGGTGTTGTGCTGGCCAATGCTGCAGTTGGCCGAGTTCAACCCGGCTGCGCTGTTCGCGCCCGGCAACCTGTCGGTCATGAGCGGCTTTCTGGCGGGCTTCTTTCCGCCATCGACCGAACCCGAGTTCCTGAAGCTGCTACAGAAGGCAACGCTCGAAACGGTGGCGATGGCGACTGCCGGAACAGCCCTTGCCTTCGTCATCGCAGCGCCGCTCGCCTTCATCACCACGCGGGCGCTGTCGGTGTCGCGCATCGGGCCGGGGCCGGGCCGGGTGCGATCTGTGGTCGTGCGGCAAGCAGGCCGATCGGTGCTGATGGTGCTGCGCGCCATTCCTGAAATCGTCTGGGCGCTGATCTTCGTGCGCGCACTCGGGCTCGGCCCCGCCGCGGGTGTGCTGGCGCTGGCCATCACCTACGGCGGCATGCTGGGCAAGGTTTACTCGGAGATCTTAGAGTCGACCGACACGCGGCCCGCGCGCGCGCTACTCGAAGGCGGCAGCGGGCGCGTTGCCGCGCTGCTCTACGGCCTGTTGCCCAACACCGGGCAAGAGCTGGCGTCGTACACCGTCTATCGATGGGAATGCGCGGTGCGCGCGTCGGTGGTGATGGGCTTCGTCGGCGCCGGCGGGCTCGGCCAGCTGATGGACCAGTCGATGAAGATGCTGGCCGGCGGCGAGGCCAGCAGCATCCTGCTGGTGTTCCTGGCGCTCGTGTTGTTTGCCGACATGCTGAGCACCCTGTTGCGCAAGCTGCTCGCATGAGCGCTTCTCCTGACTTGCCCCCCCCGCCATCGCCTTGCCTGCGCTGCTGGACGGCCATCGGGCTGGTGCTCGTGGCGGTGGTCGCCAGCTTCGTCTATCTGGGCATCGACTTTCGCGCGCTGGGCTCGGGCGAATCGCTGCGGCTCATGGCGAAATTCATCGCCGAGTTCTTTCCACCGGACGTGTCGCCGGCGTTCTTGGGCAAGGTCGGCTGGGGCACCCTGCAGACGCTGGCGGTGTCGGCCGTCGGCACGCTGCTCGCGGCACTGGTCGGCGCGGTGCTGGCCTTGCCTGCCTCGGGCCGCTGGGGCGTGGTGCCGCAGAGCGCGACGCGCTTCTTGCTGAATTTCTTGCGCAGTGTGCCCGAGTTGGTCTGGGCTGCGCTGATGGTGCTGGCGGCCGGCATCGGGCCTTTTGCCGGCGCGCTGGCGCTGGCGCTGCACACGACCGGCGTACTCGGCCGCCTCTTTGCCGAAAGCCTTGAGAACGCGCCGCGCGAACCCGAACAGGCGCTGGTCCTTGCGGGCTCGGGCAGCATCGCCGCCTTCGGCTACGCAAGTTTGCCCATCGTGATGCCGCAATGGCTGGCCTATACGCTGTACCGTTGGGAGATGAATATTCGCATGGCCGCAGTGCTCGGCTTTGTCGGTGGTGGCGGCTTGGGGCAACTTTTGTACTTTCACCTTTCGATCTTTCAACAACAACAGGCGATGACCGTGCTGATCGCGATGTTCGTGCTCGTGGCCATCGTCGATTTCGCGAGCGCCCGGTTGCGGCGCGTTCTGGGGCCAGCCTATGCATAGAAAACCCACCGAAGTCGGCGACCGCAAGACCTTCGAAACGGTCATCGATGCCCGCTCGCCTGCGGAGTTCGCGCTCGACCATATTCCGGGCGCCATCAACTGCCCGGTGCTCGACGACGACGAGCGACGCATCGTCGGCACCATCTACAAGCAGACCGGCGCTTTCGAGGCCCGGCGCGTGGGTGGCGCGATGGTCGCGGCCAACCTGGCAAAGCATCTGCGCGAACAGTTCGCCGACAAGCCGGCCAAGTGGAAGCCGCTGGTCTATTGCTGGCGCGGGGGCTTGCGCAGCGGGTCGATGGTCAGCTGGTTGCGGCTGGTCGGCTGGGACGCCAAGCAATTGGCCGGCGGCTACAAGAGCTTCCGGCGCGAGGTGCTGACACTGATCGAAACGATGTCGCCGCAGCTCGACCTGCGCATCATCTGCGGGCCGACCGGCAGCGCCAAGACGCGCGTGCTGCAAGCCATGGCTGCGCGTGGTGCGCAGGTGTTCGACCTGGAAGATTGCGCGCGCCACAAGGGGTCGCTGCTCGGCGCGCTACCCGGCATCCAACAGCCATCGCAAAAGCACTTCGAGACGCTCATCGCGACGGCGTTTGAAGCACTCGATCTGTCGAAGCCGCTGTATGTCGAGGGCGAGAGCGCACGCATCGGGCGGTTATCGGTGCCGATCCCGTTGGTCGGCAATATGCGGGCGGCGCCGTGTATCGAGATCGAAGCCAGTGCCGAAGCCCGCCTCGCCTATCTGCTGCGCGACTACGCGTACCTCGGCGATGACGCAGAGTTGCTGGCAACGCAGCTCGGCAAGCTCAAAGAGGCGCAGGGCAAGGAGACGGTGGCGCGTTGGCAGGCATGGGCAAGGGGCGGTGAGCTGTCGCCGTTGTTCGCTGAATTGATGGCACTGCACTACGACCCGCACTACGAGAAGTCGCAATCACTGCACTTCGCGCAGTGGACCGGGCGTGCCAAAGTGCCTGCGGCGGAGTTGTCGGCTGAAGGGATCGACCGGGCGGCAGAAGCGGTACTGGGGCTTTAAGCGCCCGATGCATAGAGCACTGCGCGCGGCGCACGGCACAAGCCCCACAGCCGAAGGCCGGTGAGTTCGGCCATGCGCACGCCCATCGCGGTGGGCGCCGAGATGGTCGCCATCGCGCTCAATCCCAATCGCGCGCACTTGCGCACCAGCTCGTGGCTGCCGCGGCTCGACATCAGCACGAAACCTGGCTCGCCCAGCTGCCCGGTTTGTGCGAGGTGGCCGAGCAGTTTGTCGAGCGCGTTGTGACGGCCGACGTCTTCCATCACTTCGATGAGATCGCCTTCGATCGTGGCCCAGCCGGCTGCGTGAATGGCCCCGGCTTCGCGGTTCAGCGTCTGCCGCGGCGGCAGCGCTTCGAAAGCCCGCAGCACGGTCGAGAGGTCGATGCGCTCGATCCAGTCGCGCGGTGGCAATGGCAGCGGCGTGAGGTCGAGCGCCGCAAAGCTTTCGACGCCGCAGATGCCGCAACCGGTGCGGCCCGCGAGGCTGCGGCGCCGGTCTTTCAGGCGCTCGAAGCTGCGCGTCGAAATATCGAGCTGCACTTCGATGCCGGGCATGCCGTCGGGCAAGCCAGCATCGCGCGCCGCGATCGACACGACCTCAATACCGCGGCAATCGGATGCAGTGTCGAGGATGCCTTCGCTCAGTGCAAAGCCGAGCGCGAAGGCTTCGAGGTCTTGCGGCGTCGCCATCATCACCGCGTGCGAAACGCCGTTGAAGACAAGTGCGACGGGCACTTCGGCGGCGAGCGTGTCGTCGCGCACCAGGCCCTCGGCGGGTACGGATTTTTCGCCGTAGACGCGAACGGCGCGGCGCTCGACCGGTGGGATCGACACCTCGCCGGAAGCGTTGCGTCGTGCGGTGGCCGAGGTGGGGACGGTGAGAGCGGTGGCTGGAACTGACATCGTCGTCACGATAGCCGAACGGCGCGTCGTCTGCTACGCGTCCAGCGCGCCGCTGTGCTGGGCGACCTGCGCCTTCCACTCGGGGGTTTGCAGCAATTCGAGCGCCGCTCCGAGCGCGCGTGACGGCCGCACGCCGTCTTGCGTCAAAAAGCCGATCGGTGTGCGCACTTCAGGCTCGACCAACGGCAATGCCTCGAGCTCGCGCAACCCGCGCACGGCAGCGACCATGGCGCCCGGCAGCACGCTGCACACGTCACCCGCGATCACCGCGAGCGCCAGCGCCAAGACGGAGTTGGTCTCGATCGCCGGCGCGAGTTCCACGCCGGCCTCGCGCAGTGCCAGATCGATGATCGTGCGGTTGTGCATGTCGGGCGTGAGCAGGCACAGGGGCAGCGCGCCGGCATCGGCCCATCGCATCGGTGCGCCGATGGCGAGCTTGTCTTTCGAAGGCTTGGCCGCGCGGCGCAACAGGTAGTAGTGCTCGATGCTCTGCGGCCAGGCGGTGAGCTTCACGTTTTTCAGCCGCATGCGTTCGGTGTAGCCCAGCGCGAGGTCGAGCGACAGGTTCTCCAGGCCCATTTCGAGTTGCTGCGAGCTCATCGAAAGAACCGTCGGCACGATGCCCGGCTGCCGCTGCTGGAGCATCGCGGCAAAGCGTGCCAGCATCGGAATGGCGGTGGGCACCGCCGCCATCCGCAGGTTCCCGCGCGGGTGCGCCTCGTCGCTGCGCAGTTCCTGCTGCAGCACCTCGTTGTCGCGCAGCATGCGCTGGCCTGTCGCCAGCACGCGCTCGCCTTCGTGCGTAAGGCCGACATACGCGCGGCCCCGCTTGACGATGACCACGCCGAACTCGTCTTCGAGTGCGCGCAATGCGTTCGACAACGCCGGCTGCGTGATGTGCGACGCCTCGGCCGCCCGGCCGAAATGGCGGTGCTCGCTCAACGCGACCAGGTAGCGCATCGAGGCGAGCAGGTTCATTGCTTCGACGCGCCCTGAGTCTTCAGGTGTTTTTGCTGATCGAGATGGTCGGGAACTTGGCCGAAAAGTCCTTCGCCTTTTCCGCGATGCCGACTGCGACCTGGCGCGCCACCGCCTTATAGAGCCCCGCCACTTCGCCATCGGGATCGGCCACCACCGTCGGCTTGCCGCTGTCGGCCTGCAGGCGAATATTGATATCGAGCGGCAGCGCGCCCAGGTACGCCATGTCGTACTGCGCCGCCATCTTCTTGCCGCCGTCGGCGCCGAAGATGTGCTCCACCTGGCCACAGTTGGAGCAGACGTGCACTGCCATGTTCTCGACGATGCCGAGGATCGGCACGCCGACCTTCTCGAACATCTTGATGCCCTTGCGCGCATCGAGCAGTGCGATGTCCTGCGGCGTGGTGACAATCACAGCGCCGGTCATCGGTACGCGCTGGCTGAGCGTCAGCTGGATGTCACCGGTGCCGGGCGGCATGTCGACGATCAGGTAGTCGAGGTCTTTCCAGTTGGTCTGGCGCAGGAGCTGGTCGAGCGCCTGCGTCGCCATCGGGCCGCGCCAGATCATGGCCTGGTCCTGGTCGACCAGAAAACCGATCGACATCACCTGCACGCCGTAGTTGCGCATCGGCTCCATCGTCTTGCCGTCGATGCTGGGAGGCTTGCCTTCGATGCCCATCATCATCGGCTGGCTCGGGCCATAGATGTCGGCATCGAGCAGGCCGACCGAAGCGCCTTCGGCGGCCAGCGCCAATGCCAGATTGGTGGCGGTGGTGCTCTTGCCGACACCGCCCTTGCCCGACGCAACCGCAATGATGTTCTTGACATTGGGCATCAGCTGGACGCCACGCTGCACCGCATGGCTCACCACGTTCAGGGTGATGTTGACCGACACGTTGTCGATGCCCGGCAATGATTTGGCCGCCGCGACGAGCGCTTTGCGCAGCGCCGGGTATTGGCTTTTGGCCGGGTAGCCGAGTTCGAGGTCGAAAGAAACGTCGCCGTCCGCGATCTGCACGTTCTTCAGCGATTTGCTGTCGACGAAAGATTTGCCGGTATTGGGATCGACGACCGGCTTGAGCGCGGCGATCAGCGCCTCTTGGGTAACTGCCATGGATAACTCCTGATTGGCGGGTAGTCTAGTGCGCACCCCCGTCTTCAGTGGCTGCTCCGGTCATTCCTTAGGCCGGGATCAGGTCATCCCGAGCTCGGAACAAATGCGGGCGACGAGCGCTTTCAGATCGGCGACTTCGGCTTCGAGCCGCGCCACGTTGGCCTTGAGCGCAGCGACTTCGCCCAGCGACACATCGCCGCTCGCAGTCGACTCGGGCCGTGCTGCATCTTCCGCCGGCGTGCCGCTGAGCAGCTGTGCCCATCGACTTTCGCGCGCACCGGGCAAGCGTGCCAGCTTCATCACCAACGCGCCCGCGGGTCGCGCCGCCAGCTCGTCCAGGAAGCCCTCGACTGACGAGATATCGGCAAAATTGTGCATGCGGTCGCAAGCGATGCGCAACTCGCCTGGCGTCTGCGGGCCACGCAGCATCAGCACGGTCAACAAGATGATCGACTGCGACGGCACCTGCAGCACACGGTCGGCATTGTGCGCATACCGAAAGCTCCGGCCGCCGCTGGTTTCGCTCACCAGGCTGTAGCCCTTCAGGCTGTCGATGGCGCCCTGCACTTCGGTATCGGTCGACTCGATCACCGGGTTGCGACTGGTCTTCTGGTTGCAGCCCGACACCAGCACGTTGAGCGTGAGCGGATAGCTGTCGGGCACGGTGCGCTGCTTTTCGGCGAGCACGCCGAGCACGCGGGTTTCGAGCAGCGACAGCGTTGGCAGAGGTTGCGCCATGCGCTTCAGCCTCCGTTGATGCGGGCGACCAGCGCCTTGGTGAAGGCCGCCGTGTTCGCGGTGCCGCCGAGGTCGCCGGTCCGCACCTTGTCGATGTTGAGCGTCTGGTCGATCGCGCTTCGCAGCCGCGTCGCCAGCTGGGGCAGCTTGCAGTGGTCGAGCATCAAGGCCGAGGCCAGCAGCAGCGCAATCGGGTTGGCGATGCCCTTGCCGGCGATGTCGGGCGCAGAGCCATGCACCGCTTCGAAGATGGCCGCATCCGCACCGATGTTGGCCCCCGGCGCCATGCCCAGTCCACCGACCAAACCAGCCACCAAGTCGGACAGGATGTCTCCGAAAAGATTGGTGGTTACCAGCATGTCGAACTGCCACGGGTTGAGCACCAGTTTCATCGCGCAGGCGTCCACGATGATGGTGTCGAGCTCGAACTTCCCCTTGTATTGCGCGTCTTCGTACATCTGCAGGCCGGTCTCGAGGAACAGCCCGGTCAGCACCTTCATGATGTTGGCCTTGTGCACCAGCGTCACCTTCTTGCGGCCGGTGGCGATGGCGGTGTCGAAGGCGTATTTGAGGATGTGGCGACAGCCTTGCCGCGTGTTGATGCCGGTGGCCATGCCGACCGCGTGCGGATCGTCGTCGATGCGCACATAGTGCTCGTGGCCGATGTAGAGACCCTCGAGGTTTTCGCGCACCACCAACAAGTCGATCTTGTCGAAGCGCCCGCCCGGAATGACGGTGCGCGCCGGGCGCAGGTTGGCATAGAGCTGGAACTCTTCGCGCAGACGCACGTTCGACGAGCGGTAGCCGCCGCCCGACGGTGTTTCGAGTGGGCCTTTCAGTGCGAGGCGCGTACGCCGGATGCTGTCCAGCGTGGCGGCCGGCAGCGGGTCGCCGGCCAGCTGGACGCCGCCGAGGCCTGCGACCTGGCTGTCCCATTCGAACGGGGTTTGCAGCGCATCGAGTGCGGCCAGCGTGGCGTCGACGATTTCGGGGCCGATGCCGTCGCCGGGGATGAGGGTTGCAGGGATGGTGATGGACGTCATGAAGCCTCTCGACAGTTCAGGGAAATGGGGGCGCCCGAGCGGGCACGCTGCCAGGCAGCATACGCCGCCTAAAATGCCTGTCTCCCTCTGAAAGCGTCTCTCGATGTCCCCGCGCAAGCTCTTCGTTACCACTGCCCTGCCCTACGCCAACGGCAAGTTCCACATCGGCCACATCATGGAATACATCCAGGCCGACATCTGGGTGCGGTTTCAGCGCATGCAGGGCGCGGAGGTCAATTTCGTTTGTGCCGACGACGCGCACGGAGCCGCCATCACCATCGCGGCCGACAAAGCCGGCATCACGCCGCAGGCCTTCGTGGCCGAGATCGCGGCCGGCCGGAAGCCCTACCTCGACGGCTTTCATATTGCCTTTGACAACTGGAGCACGACCGATTCACCGGAGAACCACCAGCTCGCACAGGAGATCTACCGCGACCTGCGCGACAAGGCAGGCTTGGTGACCGTGAAGACGGTCGAGCAGTTCTACGACGCGGCCAAGGGTATGTTCTTGGCCGATCGATTCATCAAGGGCGAATGCCCGGTGTGCCACTCGAAAGACCAGTACGGCGACAACTGCGAAGTGTGCGGTGCGGTGTACGCGCCGACCGAGCTGATCGACCCGTATTCGGCACTGTCCGGCGTGAAGCCCGAGCTGCGCAGTTCCGAGCACTTTTTCTTCAAGCTGTCGGACCCGCGTTGCGAGGCGTATCTGAAGAACTGGACCACCGCGCCCGGCCACGTGCAGACCGAGGTGCAGAACAAGATTCGCGAGTGGCTCTACAAGGACGAAGACGGTAACGGTGGTTTGGGCGACTGGGACATCAGCCGGGACGCGCCGTACTTCGGCATTGAAATCCCGGACGCGCCCGGTAAGTATTTCTACGTCTGGATGGATGCGCCGGTCGGCTACCTCGCGTCGCTAAAGAACTTGTTGGACAAGCGCTGTATCGAGCTCGGTGGCGATGGCATCTCGTACACCGAGTACATGGCCGACCCCGATTTGGAGCAGGTGCACTTCATCGGCAAGGACATCATCACCTTCCACACGCTGTTCTGGCCCGCCATGCTGCACTTCAGCGGCCGCAAGACGCCCGACGCGATCTATGTGCACGGCCACTTGACGGTCAGCGGCGAGAAGATGAGCAAGAGCCGCGGCACCGGCATCGACCCGCTCAAGTATTTGTCGGTCGGCCTCAATCCGGAATGGCTGCGCTACTACCTGGCGGCCAAACTCAACGGCCGCAACGAAGACCTGGACTTCAACCCCGAGGACTTCGTGGCGCGGGTCAATAGTGACCTGGTCGGCAAGTACATCAACATCGCGAGCCGCGCGGCGGGATTCATCGGCAAGCGCTTCGTGGGCAAGCTGGGCGAGGCGTCAGGTGATGGCGCCGAACTGCTCGCGGCGCTGCGTGCTGGCGCGGCGGATATCGCCAAGCTGTACGACGATCGCGACTTCGCGCGCGCCCTGCGCGACACGATGGCGTTGGCCGACCGCGTCAATGCTTACGTCGATGCCAACAAGCCTTGGGAGCTGGCCAAAAAAGAAGGAATGGAAGCGCGGCTGCACGACGTATGCACCGTGTGCATCGAGGCTTTCCGTTTGCTCACGCTCTACCTGAAGCCGGTGCTACCGGCACTGGCGTTGAACGTCGAGGCGTTTCTCGCCATCGAGCCGTTGACTTGGGTCGATGCTATCCATCCCCTTGCTGCGGGACACGTGATCGGCGACTACAAGCACCTGATGCAGCGCGTCGATGCCAAGGTGCTCGACGTATTGTTCGAGCCCAACGAAGCGGCCGTGCCCGTGACCGATCCGAAGACCGAAGTAGAAACCGTGGTGGCCGACTTCGCGCCGGGCGGCGAAGCCATCGCTTCGACCATCACGATCGACGATTTCACCAAAATCGATTTGCGCATTGCAAAGATCGTTGCATGCGAAAAAGTCGAAGGGTCGACCAAGCTGCTGCGGCTCACGCTCGATGCGGGCGAGGGCAAGATGCGCAACGTGTTCAGCGGCATCGCCTCAGCCTACCAACCCGCACAACTGGTCGGCAAGCTGACCGTGCTGGTCGCCAACTTGGCGCCTCGCAAGATGAAGTTCGGCATCAGCGAAGGCATGGTGCTCGCCGCGAGTCATGCGGACGAAAAAGCCAATCCAGGAATCCACGTGCTGGAACCTTGGCCGGGTGCGGTGCCGGGGATGCGGGTGCGATGAAATGATGCGCTTGCGGCTCGCACTCACCATGTCGGCGTTGGCACTCGTGTTCCCCGGCTGTGCGCTGCTGTCGGGCTGCGCGGTGGTGTCGGTCGCGAGCACCGTGGTCAGCGTGGGGGCCGGGGTCGTCGGATTGGGGGCAGATGCGGTCATCGGCACCGCGCGCATCACCGGCAAGGCGGTCGGTGCTGCAGCCGATGCGGTGATTCCCGGCAAGGACTGAGCGCCGCGCGGGCGGCACTTGCGCATCGATCAGGGCGCCTCGGTCCCCTTGTCTGGAGAAGAGCCGCTGCGCACCACGCGTTGATCGTCGTTCAGCACCGCAGTGAACACCATCGGCGAATTCGGCGGCTGCACCCAGCGCCATTCCCATTCGGTCTCGCGCTTTAGCGCATAGGGCGTGACCTTGGCCGGCTTGCCGAGCAGCTTGCGGAGCACTTCCATCGGCATGCCGGCCTGCACTTTGGCAAAGTTCTCGGGTGTCAGCACCTGTCGCAGAGCGGTCATTTTGCCGTCGGGTCCGATGGTGATCATGTAGTTCTTTTGGCCTTGCGGCTGGCGGTTGTATTCGAACACCCGACTGCCAGGCGATCCGGGCGCATCCCAGACGTTCTCGGGTTGCCCGAACCTGGCGCGCACGTCCGCCTCGGTCGCAACGCCCTCTTCCAGCTCGCGGATGGCCTGGTTGTCGCAACCCGCCAGCATGGTCAGCAGTGCCACAAGGCAGACGGCCGCCCACCCGTGAATCCAGTTTCGTCCGCGCATCGCTTCCCCCGTAAAATTGGCCTAACCGAGGTTCCAGTCTATGTCCTTCTTTCGCCGCCCCCACTACACGTCCGAGATCACCAGCTTCATCGAGGAAATGAAGGAAAAGAAGCCGACCCTGGAGGCTGAGCAACGCGCCGGGCGGGCCTTGCTGTGGGACAAGCACCTCGACCGCGGCCTCCTTGACGAGTACGGTGAAGCGCGGGTGCCGATGCAGCCCTACGTCTACCAGACGATCGTCAAGTAAGCCTCGATGCGCAGAGACGCGCGGAGCGGCGACAGCGACGGCGACGAGGTCGTTGCGCTTATGCCCGAGGTGGTCGATCAGGTCGCGTTGGCCCGCCTGTATGGCGAGCCGCTGTTCGCAATGCCGAAAGACCTGTACATCCCGCCCGAGGCGCTGCAGGTTTTTCTCGAAGCTTTCGAAGGGCCGCTCGATCTGCTGCTCTACCTCATCCGCAAGCAGAACTTCAACATCCTCGACATCCCGATGGCGGGGTTGACGCGGCAGTACCTCACCTACGTCGACGAAATTCGCCACACCAACCTCGAACTGGCCGCCGAGTACTTGCTGATGGCAGCGATGCTGATCGAGATCAAGTCGCGCATGCTGCTGCCGCCCAAGAAGACGGCCGATGGCGAAGAAGCCGAAGACCCCCGGGCCGAACTGGTGCGCCGGCTGCGCGAGTATGAGCAGACCAAACTGCATGCCGCTGCCCTCAGCGCAGCGCCGCAACACGGCCGCGATTTCTGGAAAGGGCAGGTTTATATCGAGCAGTCGCTCAAGCCGCGGTTTCCCGATGTGGACGCGGTCGATCTGCGCGACGCCTGGGCCGACATCCTGAAGCGCGCGAAGCTCGTGCAGCACCACCACATTTCGCGTGAAGAGCTGAGCGTGCGCGAGCACATGAGCATCGTGCTGCGGCACTTGCAGGGGCGCCAGTTCGTCGAGTTCGAAAAACTCTTCGACGTGACGCGCGGCACGCCGGTGCTGATCGTCACCTTCATCGCGATGCTCGAGCTTGCGAAAGAAACGTTGATCGACATCACGCAGGCCGAGGCATTCGCCCCGATCTATGTGAGGCTGGCATACACGCCCGCCCCAGCGACGCACGCTTAAGACACGCCACCCGACGAACGGGGCTGGGTTCGATACGAAGCGGTAGCACCGACCCGCAGCGCCCGTCTTCTCGAGCGCATCGAGTCGTAACGCGCACTACGCATTTCCTTCAAGTCGGCTGGTCCCAACGTGACCCTCAGGCGCCTTTTGAGCCCCTCTCAGCTGCCTTCAGCCGATGCCTCGCGACCCATCAAGGCGGCGACTACCGCGGCCGTGCTCTGTGATCCGTTGAGTAAGGCCACGACGCCTTCTGCGATCGGCATGTCGATGCCAAGATAGCGCGCGCGCTGCACCACAGTGCGCGCGCAGTACACACCTTCGGCCACGTGACCCAGCGACGCGACCGACTGTTCGAGCGAACGACCTTCTGCCAGCAGCAGTCCGATCTTGCGATTGCGCGACAGGTCGCCAGTGGCGGTCAAAACGAGATCGCCAAGCCCTGATAGGCCCATGAAGGTTTCAGGTCGCGCACCGAGCGCCACGCCGAAGCGCGTCATCTCGGCCAGGCCGCGGGTGATCAACGCTGCACGCGCGTTGAGTCCGAGCGCCAGGCCATCGCACAAACCGGTCGCGATCGCCAGCACGTTCTTGACGGCGCCGCCCACCTCGACGCCAACGATGTCGTCGTTTGCATAGACGCGGAGGCTGGGACCGTGGAAAGCTTCTACGAGCGCCGTGCGTACGGTTGCATGACGGCTTGCGGCAACCAAGGCAGTGGGATTCGACTGCGCTACTTCCTGCGCGAAGCTGGGCCCGCTGAGTACGCCGGCCAGCAGTTCTGGCGCGACCTGCGCCTGGACTTCATGAGCGAGCAAGCCAAAAAAAGGCTTGTCGCCAAGCTCGCAGCCCGAAGCCACCAACGCCGACTCAACGCCCTTGCAGAGCCATACAACCGGCACCGCAGTGCCACGGAGGCTTACGAGCTGGCTTCGCAACGCCGCCATCGGCGTCGCGACGATGACCAGTTCGGCATCGGAAACAAGATGGCCTTGCCCAATCGCGCGGACCGACATACCTGCGGGAAAGTGAATGCCCCGAAGGTAGCGCACGTTCTCTCGCGCGGCTGACATGCGGTCGGCCTGTCCAGCATCGCGTGCCCACAAGACGACTTCGTGCCGCGCCGCCGCATTGACCGCCAACGCAGTGCCCCAGGCGCCGGCGCCGATCACGCTGATCTTCATCGCTTCAACGGCATGGGAGCTCCAGGCCCAGCGAGTTACCGAAGCCCGAAACGCTTATTGCGTCGTGATCGCCGACGGCTGACCGGCGGCCTGCGCCTGCTGCTGCTCGTACATCGCCTGGAAGTTGATCTCGGCCAGGTGCACCGGCGGGAAGCCGCCGCGCTGGATCACGTCGGCGACGTTGCCGCGCAGGTACGGGTAGACGATTTGCGGGCAAGCGATGCCTAGGATCGGACCCATCTGGTCTTCGGGCAGGTTACGGATCTCGAAGATGCCGGCTTGCTTGGCTTCGACCAGAAACACGGTCTTGTCCTGGATCTTGGTCTGCACGGTGGCCGACACGGTGATCTCGTAGATGCCTTCGGTCACCGGCTGGGCGTCGACGCCGAGCTGGATGTCGACGGTCGGCTGCTCTTGCTCCAGCAGGATGCCGGGCGAGTTCGGCTGCTCGAGCGACAGGTCCTTGAGGTAGACGCGTTGAATCTGGAACACGGGATCGAGGGTGTCTGCCATGGCTAACTTTCGAGGATCAAAACAACGCCCGCCGGAGAGATATTTCCGCAGCGGGCTGATGGAGGGTAGCCGGAGATTATCGCCGCGCCAAACTCAGGGAATCAGGCGGACGCGCTCTGCGTACCTTGAAGCAAGGGCACCAGGCCGCCGCGGCTGTCGAGTGCCATCAGCTCGTCGCAACCACCGACGTGCGTGTCGCCGATGAAGATTTGCGGCACGGTGCGGCGCTGTGTCACTTCCATCATCGTGGCGCGTGCGGCCGGGTCGCTGTCGATGCGGATCTCTTCGATCTGCTCGACGCCCTTGGCTTTCAAAATCTGCTTGGCGCGAATGCAGTAGGGGCAAACGGCGGTGGTGTACATCTTTACGGGTTGCATGGTCATCCAGTTCTGGGGCCGTGGGAGGCATGTCAGTGGCGAGGCGCTCAGGCCTTTTCCAGGGGCAGGTTAGCGTCTTTCCAGCCCTTTAGACCGCCGCCCACCACTTGGGCCTGCTCGTAACCCAGTTTCTTGGCGATGGCCAGCGCGCGGCCGGCGCGGGAACCCGTCGCGCACATCAGCAAGACCGGCAGCGACTTGTTCTTGACCGTGTTCGACAACTTGGCCTCCAACTGGTCAAACGGCACGTTGCGCGAGTTGGTCACGTGGCCAGCCGCGTACTCATCGGGCTCGCGCACATCGACGACCACTGCGCGCTCGCGGTTGATGAGTTGCACGGCGCCCTGCGCTGTGAGCGAGCCGCCTGCGCCGCCGCGAATCAGCGGCCATGCGAGCATCGCGCCCGAACTGAGCGCAATCAGGATGAGTACCCAATTGTCGATGATGAATTTCACGGTAGTCCTTGAATGGCAAACCGCCGATTTTAGAATGGCATGTTTCGTAAGCGTCGCCAAAGGCCCCCAAATGCACAAGCTGGTACTGATTCGCCATGGCGAATCGACCTGGAATCTCGAAAACCGCTTCACCGGCTGGACCGACGTCGACCTGACGCCGACCGGTGTCGACCAGGCCAAGCAGGCCGGGCGCCTGCTCAAGGCCGAAGGCTATGAGTTCGACGTGGCCTACACCAGCGTGCTGAAGCGCGCCACGCGCACCCTCTGGCACACGCTGGACGAGCTCGACCGCACCTGGCTGCCGGTGGTGCATTCATGGCGTCTCAACGAGCGCCACTACGGCGGCCTGCAAGGGTTGAACAAGGCCGAGACGGCCAAGAAATACGGTGACGAGCAGGTGCTTGTCTGGCGCCGCAGCTACGACACACCGCCGCCGCCGCTGGAGCCGACCGACCCACGCAGCGAACGCGGCGACGTGCGCTACGCCAAGCTGGCGGCAGAGCAGATTCCGTTGACCGAATGCCTGAAGGACACGGTGGCGCGCGTTTTGCCGTTCTGGAACGAGTCGATGGCACCGGCCATCCGCTCCGGTCGGCGCCTCGTCGTCGCAGCGCACGGCAACTCGATCCGAGCGTTGGTCAAGTACCTAGATGGCATTTCCGATTCGGATATCGTCGGTCTCAATATTCCGAACGGCATTCCGCTCGTCTATGAACTCGACGACGATTTAAAACCGCTGCGACACTACTACCTCGGCGATGCAGACGCGGCAGCCAAAGCTGCGGCCGCTGTTGCATCGCAAGGCAAGGGCTGAAGCCACCGTTGACGCAGGAGCGCATGCCGCTTGTCGATACGGTGACTGTTTGTGCCAAGGCTGGGGAACCCCGGCAGGCAAATTGCTTCCAAGCTGTGTATATTGGTTTGAGCCACAAGGACACTCTCAAATGGGCCAGAAACTGAAGATCACCGGCTGGATCGCCGCCGGCGCCGTTGCTGGCGTGTTGACCACCGTCTCTTTGCAGACGGTCGCACGGGGCTCTCTCGCCCCGTTGCCACTCGAAGAACTGCAACAACTCGCGGCCGTTTTCGGCATGGTGAAAAGCGATTACGTCGAGCCGATCGACGAAAAAAAGCTCATCTCCGATGCAATTTCCGGCATGGTCGCCGGGCTCGACCCGCACTCGCAGTACTTCGACAAGAAGTCCTTCAAGGAATTTCGCGAAGGCACGACCGGCCGCTTCGTCGGCGTCGGCATCGAGATTTCGCAGGAAGACGGGCTCATCAAAGTCGTATCTCCGATCGAGGGCTCACCGGCCTTCCGCGCGGGCCTCAAGCCGAACGATCTGATCACCAAGATCGACGACACAGCGGTGCGCGGCCTGAGCCTCAACGACTCGGTCAAACGCATGCGGGGCGAGTCGGGCACCAAGGTGCTGCTCACCATCTTTCGCAAGGACGAGAACCGCACTTTTCCCGTGACCATCACGCGCGAAGAAATCCGCACGCAGTCGGTTCGCGGCAAGGTCATGGAACCCGGCTACGCATGGATTCGCTTGTCGCAGTTCCAGGAACGCACTGTCGACGACTTCGTGAAGAAGGTCGAAGAAATCTACAAGCAGGAGCCCAACCTGAAAGGCTTGGTGCTCGATCTGCGCAACGATCCGGGCGGCTTGCTGGATGCGGCCGTCGCCATCTCTGCTGCCTTCTTGCCGGAGAACGTGACTGTGGTGACCACCGACGGTCAACTGGCTGAAAGCAAGTCGGTCTACAAGGCGTCTCCCGAGTTCTATCAGCGCCGTGCCGGCAGCGATCCGTTGAAGGGCCTGCCCGCAGGCCTCAAGACCGTGCCACTGGTGGTGCTGGTCAATGAAGGCTCTGCGTCCGCCAGCGAGATCGTGGCTGGCGCGCTGCAAGACCATAAGCGCGGTACCGTCATGGGCAGCCAGACCTTCGGCAAGGGCTCGGTGCAGACCGTGCGTCCGCTGGGTCCCGACACCGGCTTGAAGATCACGACGGCGCGTTACTACACGCCGAGTGGCACCTCGATCCAGGCCAAGGGCATCGTGCCAAACGTGCTGGTCGACGAGAGCGCCGAGGGGAGCCCGTTCGCCGCGCTGCGTATGCGCGAAGCCGATCTCGAAAAGCATCTTTCCAGCGGTCAGGGCGCGGAGGTCAAAGATCCGGAACGCGAAAAGGCCCGCGATGACGCGCGCAAGCGCCTCGAAGAGGAAGCCAAGAAGCCGCCGCAAGATCGCAAGGTGCCTGAGTTCGGCACCGACAAGGACTTCGCTCTGGTGCAGGCGCTGGCCAAGCTCAAAGGCAACCCGGTGGTAGTGAGCAATACGCAGGTCGAGCGCAAGGAAGAGAAGAAAGAAAATTGAGCGATTGAACTGAGCGAGTCTGTTTTTCCCATGGACGACGATGAGGCAAACAGCGGGGGAAACACCAGGGGTAACAGCGAGGATGACCTAGCTTTGCTTCGGTATTCCCGGCACCTGCTGCTAGAAGAACTCGATATCGACGGCCAAGCGCGACTCACTGCAGCCCGTGTATTGGTTGTCGGTGTCGGCGGACTTGGTTCCCCTGTCTCGCTTTACCTCGCCGCGGCGGGGGTTGGCCACATCACCCTGATCGATGATGACACGGTGGATCTCACCAACTTGCAGCGTCAGATCGCGCACACCACCGCGCGCGTCGGACAGCGCAAGGTCGACTCCGCTGCAGCAGCGATGCGTGCGATCAACCCAGATATCAAGATCGAAACGATCGGCGAGCGGGCGGACGTTGGCCTGCTGGACCGGCTGGTCGCTGCATCGAATCTCATCGTCGATTGCTCAGACAATTTCACCACCCGCCATGCCGTCAATTGCGCCTGCGTCATGCATCTCCGGCCGCTCGTGGCCGGTGCAGCCATTCGATTCGACGGACAGCTCGGCGTATATGACCTCCGCAACGATCAGTCGCCCTGCTATGCCTGCGTGTTCCCGCCAGATGCCGAGGTCGAAGAAACGCAGTGCAGCGTGCTGGGCGTCTTCGCCCCCGTCGTCGGCACAATCGGGACCTTGCAGGCGCACGAGGCATTGAAGCTACTGGCAGGCATAGGCACTTCGCTGGCGGGCCGGCTGCTGATGTTCGATGGCTTGGCGACGACTTTCGACCAAGTGAAGGTGGCGCGCGATCCGAATTGCCCCGTCTGCGCGAGCCGTGGATAGATAGACGGCTGTCGTCGCGCTACCGATGCATCGGTGCTCGGCTACCTGTTTACGGAACAGCGGTCTTGGCAGTCTTTGCCTTGGCGGCGCCGCTGGCGGCAGCACCCGCACCCGGCTTTTGCGCATCCGCCAGCACGCCCTGGCAATCGGCATCCTGACCTGGTCCGGTTTCGATCGTGGCGGCGAGCGCGAGCAACGGGTTGATCGCGCCCAGCGCCAGGGCCACCAAGCCGCGACCCGCGAGTGGCGCCACTTCGATAAATGGCTTGGGTGAGCCGAACGTACCCTTGATCGTCAACGGCGTACGCAATGACAGGATGCTCATGTCTTTGGGCTGAGGCTTGATCACAAAGTCCAGAGACTCGTTGGCAAAGCTCGCGTTGCCCGTCGCGTTAAAGACGGTGTCATCGGTGTCGAAGACGATGGTGCGTGTACTCATCAAGCCCTTGTCGACGTTGAGTGCGACTGCGCCACATCGCAGCGTCACATTGTGGTCTCCACGCAGCAAGAACTTGATGATCTCGCCACCGTCCAGTCCCAGAAATTCGAGTAGCAGATTGCTGAACTGGCCCTTGCCAGTGATGGCTGCGATATCGCCCGACGAGGTCGCAAGCCACGATGCGACCGAGTTGCCCTGACCCGACAGATTCACTCGCCCATCGAGTTTGCCGAAGCTGGTCTTCAAGGTTTCGACCTTCGGGATCAACCGGTTGAGTTGCATACCCCGCACATCGAGCGACGCGCGGATGTCGGCAGGATTCTTTGCCGCGTCGATGCGAATGGCACCGCCGATCTTGCCGCTGGCCACGCCGAGGTCGAGCGGATCGAGGGTCAGCACGCCATCGGCCAACTTCACCTTCACGCTGCCCCGATCCAACGGCACCTGGCGCACGTTGGTGATGCGATCAGCCACATAGGAGACGTCGGCGTTCATGGCGCGCAGTCGCTCGAAGTCGAGCGTCGCGGTCGGCAGCACGCGGGTACCCGGATCGCGTTGGGCCTTCTTGACTTGCGAAATCGTGGGCGGAGGCGCGACGCCTTCGACCGCGTTGGCAGACCGTTCTGTCGGCGGTAGGCCGATCAACGGGCCGAGATCGTCCATGTCCATGACGCGCGAGCGCAAGGTGCCCGAAAGATAGGGCAGCTTTTGTCCCTGGTCGAATTTCATATCGCCGCCGATGTCGGACAAGCCCAGCTTGCCTTTCATGGCAGCCACGCTCCAGACCTTGCCGTTCTTGCGAAGCTCGCCGCCGAGTGCGTAAGGCGAGGTTTGCGGCAATGCGATGCCGAGCAACGGAAACAGGTCTCCGAGGTTCTGGCCCTTGATGTCGAACTTGGCGTCGATACCTTCCAGCGTGGACAACTCGGCAGCCGTGCCGTTCACGCTCAGTGTGGTGTGACCTGCGGTCGCCTTGATCTCCAGCGGAAACGGCGGCGCGCCGGCGGCGTTCAATTGCAAGACGTTGCCGGTCCGGCCGACTGCGGTCAACGGCTGCTTTTGGTAGGTGCCCTTGACCTTGTAGTCGAGTGGCATTTCGCCGCGGCTGGTGTCGAAATTGAATTCGACATGCAAGTCGACACCGAGGTGTTTGGCGAGAAAGTCAACTGCGCCGCCATCGACCTGGAGCAGTCCGATCGTCGGCGTGGTGCTGGTGTCCGAGGTGTCTTTGCCGAGCGCCCAAGTACGTCTTCCGTCCTGCTCCATCTGTAACCCGAGGACGGGTGAGGTCAGCGACAAACGGGGGATCATCACCTTCTTGGCGAGCAGCGGCCAAAGCCGGATATCGAACTCGGCTCGGTCCGCCTTCACCAGGTAAGGATCGCGCGCCCAGGAGGGGTTGGCGAATTCGATTCCGTCGAACTTTACTGTCGCGCCACGAAGGCCGATCCCCACATCGAGGTGCCTCGTGATCTCGAACTTGCGGCCGGTTTTTTCGCTGACGTACCGGTTGATCGGTCCGCGAAGCACATCCCACGGAAAGAATACGACAACCAGAACGAGTATGAGGAGCAGCGCGACGACCACTGCCAGCACTTTGAGCGCGAGCGGGCGCTGCGTCGGGCGAGAAGACGGGCTCGTAGCGCTTGCATTCATCCGTCGAGATTACCGGGCTGTTGGCCGGAAGAAGGTCGGTGCCGGGCCGCACAAGGCGTGCGGCATTGCCTACGCCCTGCACGCGCTGGCGTGCAGGGTGTAGCGGGCCGGATCAGTCGATCAACTTGTTCTTCAATGCGTAGTAGGTCAGATCGCTGTTCGACGACAGGTTCATCTTTTCCATCAAGCGCGTGCGGTAGGTACTGACAGTCTTGACCGACAGCGACAATGTCTTGGCAATGTCGCCGGCGGTTTCGCCCTTGGCCAGTTTCAGGAAGACCTGGAATTCGCGCTCCGACAATTGCTCATGCGGCGCTGCGTCGTCCTTCCGGTCGAGCTGACGCGCCAGCAGTTCGGCCACGGCCGGCGTGATGTAGCGGCGGCCCATCGAGACGGTACGGATCGCGTTCACGATTTCGATCGGATCGCATTCCTTGTTGAGGTAACCGCTCGCGCCTTGGCGAATCAGGTTCATTGCGTAGTGCTCTTCAGGGTATCCGCTCAGAATCAGGATTCCGACGTCGGGCGCCTTGGCGCGAATCATTGCAAGAGCGTCGATTCCGCTTTGACCCGGCATGGACAAGTCCATCACGAGAACATCGAGTTCCGTGGTGCGCACCAGTTCGATGGCCTCTCGACCGCTCGCCGCTTCGCCTGCTACGCGCAAGTCGACATGTTCGGAGAAAAACTGGCGCAGGCCCGAGCGCACGATGGCGTGGTCGTCCACAATCCCGATCTTGATCATCTGTTACTTTCTACGTTGCATCGCAGGTCGATGCACTGCTGACTGTCCGGTCCCTGATCCACAGATTATTCCCGAAATTGAACACGGAGCATCCTGAGAGTTCATGCGTTGGTTAGCGTTCCCGAAGATGGCCCTCGGCCTGACCCTGGCCACACTGGCCGCCCTTGCGCTGGTCGGCATCAATGAAGTCGGCTTTCGTCAATCGAACCGCGCGCTGGCAGAAATCGGCGCCGCGCAGCAGGTGCGCCTCGTGCTAAACGGGCTGATGCAGACCATCCTGGATGCAGAAACGGGCCAGCGGGGCTATCTGCTGACCGGAGAAGAACGCTATCGGGAGCCCTACGACGTCTCGGCCAAACAGATCGACGGGCAGCTCGCTATGCTCGGCACGCTCTACGCCGACCATCCCGCCGAACTCGCACGCCTGACGTTGCTGGCAAACCACGTAGCGCGCAAGCAAGCGGAAATGGACATGAGCGTACGTCTGCGAAAGTCAGGCGCTGAAGACGCATGGAAGTTCGTGATGACGACAGACGTTGGCCGCGAAGAGATGAACGCCATCCGCACACAGGCCGACCAGTTGGTGGCCGTCAGCAACGAAGCGCTGTTCAAGGGGCAGGCACAGATCGCCGAAGCCCTGAAGCTGGCACGCATCGGCATCGCGGTCGTCGCACTTGCGGCCCTGGTCGCCTTCTACCTGTACTTGCGGCAGAGTCATGCACTCCAGTCGGCCGGCAAGCGCCAGCAAGAAGCCTTGCAGCGAGAGCGCAACGTGCTGGAAGATGAAGTGCGCGACCGCACGGCCATGCTCGCCGAGTTAGCAACCCACCTGCAGGACGTACGTGAGAACGAGCGGGGCTATCTCGCCCGCGAGCTGCACGATGAACTCGGCTCGCTGCTGACCGCAGCCAAGCTGGACGTGGCGCGGCTGAAGTCGAAGCTGGCGGATTCGGCCGACGCGGCGCAGCGACTGCAGCACCTGACCGACCTGCTCAACAGCGGCATCGCGCTCAAGCGCCGCATCATCGAAGACTTGCGGCCATCATCGCTGTCGAACCTGGGTCTCATTGCATCGTTGGAGATTCTGGGTCGCGAATTTGCCGACCGCTCAGGCATCCGAGTCGAGATGGCGCTGGAGCCAGTGGTGCTGGACGAGGGGCTTCAGCTCACCATCTATCGCATGGTCCAGGAGAGCCTGACCAACATCGGCAAGTACGCGGAGGCCAACGAGGCGACGATCGTTCTGAAAAACTACGAAAACCATGTGATTGCCGAAGTTCGAGACAACGGCAAGGGCTTCGATCCGCGCAAGATACGCCCGGCAACGCACGGACTCGCCGGCATGCGTCATCGCGTGGAAGCAGCACACGGCAAGCTGAGCATCACGTCGACGGATGGACAAGGGACTCTGGTGAGTGCCATGCTGCCCGCGACCAAAGCTCCTTCACCGGATTGACCGATTCGTCACTCTCCTACGCCCTGCGACCGCCGCTGCTGACAGGGGTTTTGAGTAGCGCCACTTATTGTGTAAAGCATCCGTTCAGCAGGTGGACGGAGGTATTCCAAGGAGCCCGTCATGCTGCACTACACAGTTGTCTTTCTGGTCATCGCGCTGATTGCCGCGGTGTTTGGCTTTGGTGGCATCGCTGCCGGCGCCGTTGGCATCGCCAAGATACTCTTCTTTATCTTCGCGGTGCTTACCCTGATCAGCTTCTTCATCGGCCGCTCTCGCAAAGGGTGAACGCCTGAAAGGTTTCGATTCACCGCCGGAGTTCGGATCCTTACGGAAAAGGCCTCTGTTCGAAGATTACCTCCGTCCGCTACGCTGTCACACTCACTGAAAGGAAATTCGACAATGAATACCACCGCTTCCAAGACCGCATCGCAACTGGCCGACGATGCACGCCAAACGGCCAACGACGCCATCGACAGTACCCGTGCCTACGCACAAAATGCAGTGAATGCTGCGGGTGAAAAAGTACGTGACATGAAGCGCGACTTCGAACCCAGTGTCGAACAGTTGGCGGCACGTGTTCAGCAAGCCGTTCAGCGCGGTCTCGACGCGGCATCGAGCACCAGCGCACGTGCGCAACGCAATATCGAAAAGGCCGCCGATGTCACCGGTCGGTACATCTCCGACCAGCCGGTTCGTTCGGTGCTTGTCGCAGCAGCGGCCGGTGCGGCCATCACCGCATTGATCGTGCTCGCAAGCCGCCGTCGGGACGACTACTAGTCTCTGAAGCCCCGCTTGCTCTCGCCCAACGCACGACATGCTTCATCCAATTTTTTCAACGGTTCTCGGGCACCCGGAACTGGTCGCCGACCACATCGCCAATTACGCCGCTCTTCTGAAAGAAGAAACTGCGGCTGCAGGGCGCGGAGTCTTTCAACGGATCATCGCCAGCGTGCTGGCCATCGTCAGCGCCCTGCTGGCGCTTGGCCTGATCGGCATTGCTGTCATGCTCGGCGTGCTGCATGGTTCGTTCAATTGGGTGCTGGTGATTGTTCCGGGAGTTGCAGTGTTCGCGGCGGCTATATCTGCCTACCTGGCGGCGCGGCCTTCTGCGTTGCACCCGTTCGACGACTTCCGCGAGCAACTCGGTGCAGACATGAGTGCTCTTCACGCAGCTGGAGAGCGCCGTGGCCGCTAGTGCGCCCTCTTCGTCATCTTTCGCGTTGACCGCGCAAGAGCGCCTTGCACTGTCTCGCAGAGCGCTGGTCCACCAGCTGCAAGGCGGACGACCGGAGCCTTCGGTAAGCGAGAGCGTTGGGGACGGCGACGGCAACACCAACTATGACAATGAAGCGTACGTCGGTAAAGGCGATCGCCCAGGGCTGCTCGATCGCTTCGCATGGACTTCGATGGCCAAGCGTGTTGGCCAACGCTGGTGGCGCCGCCATCCCGCCAATACCGTGGGACAGCTTGCCCAGCCACTGCTGGAGCATTACGCGCGTCAGCAACCCTTCAAGCTGGTCGCAATTGCCACTGCAGCCGGTGCAGTGCTGGTGTTGGCCAAGCCTTGGCGGCTGCTCTCGGTGACTGCGGTCATTGCGGCTGTCATGAAGACATCCGACATTGCCGATGTCGTGAATACATTGATGCAAAACCGCGTTCCGGAAGAAGCATCTAAATCCGCGAACGGGTGATTGCAGGCGCAGTTCATTCCTGCGCCAGACATGTTGCACACAAGAATTAAAAAGCCCGGGTGACCGGGCTTTTTAATTCTTGCCCGAAGTCGACACACTTCAGGCTCGGACTTCCAGCTGGTTCCTGACAGAAGTCACCCCGTGTACGTTCTTGGCGATGTCTTCGGCGCGTGACTTGGCCTCAGCGTTAGGCGCCGGGCCTTTGAGGTTGACCACGCCGGCAGTGGTAGTGACGCTTATCTTGATCGCGCTCAGGTCAGGGTCTTTCGCAAGGCCGGCAGAAACAGCGGCGGTGATCGCCGCATCGTCGACCTTGGCGGAGATTGCAATTCCCGCATCCTTGATATCAGCCTTGAGCTTGGGGTCCGCTATCATTTCCTTGGTCTTCGCCGCCGCCGTTTCTGCCGCCTGCTCGGTCTTGGCAATGCCCGCGTCGACCTTCTCGCCTACTGTTCGGTTGTTGCCGCTGTCACAGGCCGAAAGCGCTGCCGCCCCTGCGATCGCGATAACGACAAACGCGGCCATTTGCCGCGGAAAGGTGCGAATCGTTTCGTTCATAGAGAGGCTCCTGCCGATTGCGACGCTTGGTCCATCGCGTGTATTTGCACGCAAATGCTCGCAAGTTGGCGGGCACCTGCGCACGGCGCGGTTCCGTCGAAGTCAGAGCTTGTCAGCACCCGACTTGATGGCGTCTTTTGTCTTTTCCTTGACATCGCCGTACGTGCTTTGCACCTTACCGGAAGCTTGGTCGCCCAAGCCTTCGCCTTGGAGCTTTTCGTTGCCCACGACCTTGCCAGCGACTTCCTTGACCTTGCCCTTGGCTTGATCCAGACGACCTTCAACTTGATCCTTGTTCATGACGTTTTCCTTCCAAATAAGTGGATGAACACGTGGCTCAGAAATAAGAACCACTGACGCAAATCTAGTTGCGCAGAGTGTTTGCCGGTGGGGTCGCAGGTCGCATACCGACGTAGGACAACGAAGCTCACGCCGTAAGGATCCACCCTTCAAGCGGATCGATGCCAGAGGGCAAACCGAACCCGACCGGTGGCTCGTTTTTTCGCACCAGCGCCCACGCTGCTTGCACCAGACACAGTGCGGCATCGATGCGGTCGCCACGCGCATCGGCAAGGAGCAGGGCACGCTGCGTGTCGCTCAATTTAAGCGCGAGGCCGAGCCGCGTTGCTCCCTGCTCCAAAGCAGACAGCAAGTCGGCGCGTGCGACAGCACGTTCGGGCGTCTGCTTTTTGACATCGTCGCTCTTGTAGCTACGGCGCCCGATCAGTTCACGCGCCAGCATGCCGGGATATGCCTCCAACGCGATGCGCCGGGACTCGTCGCTTCTAGCCTCCAAGCCCGGGAATGCAGCGCCCGCAGCGATGAGTCGCGGAACGCCCGCGTGCAGCATGAAAGCCACTGGCGGATTGACCCACTTCATCGATGGACTCGAACCCGCCGGACCATCGGTAGCGCGGTGCGCGAACTTGCCGCCCACCGGGCGCGCTGCGCAGAACGCAGAGAACGCGAGCCGAATGTCTGCACGGGTCAGCGCAGCATAGTGCGCCATCAAGGCCGCCCACTCAACGGGCCAGCCGAGTTGCTCGACCAGTTCGCGCGGCAGCCCGAACGGCAGATCGAATCCTCCGGTCCATTCAGGCGTCGCATGGAGCCAATTGGCCCATTGATCGAGCGAAGCGAAATGTTCGAAGCGGCCGAGGACGACATGGCTACCGTCCAGAATGCCGATCGCGACGACGATCGGCTTGCGCGAGGTTGGCGCGCTAGAAAAGTCGCAGCCTAAGAGAAGCATGACGACGAGCCTGCGATCGAATGCGCCAGAGCAGAAGCTAGCGTGAACACTGAACCGACCGCCGTATTCAAGCCGGCGTCAGACCACAGGTCAGTGCCGACCGACGATCGCCGCACCCGCCATCAACTCCTCCAGCAAGGCCATCGACACCTTGCCTGACACTGCGTACGGATTGAGTTCGGGCTTTTCGGAGTACTTGAGCAGCGTGGAAGAGTTGAGCCGCGACAGATTGACCTGGCCCATCGTCCAGCCGCCGAAGCGGCGCTCGGTGATTTCCTCGAAATGCAACAGGAGCACGTCCTTGTGACGGGGATCTTTCTGAATGTGCCCGTACAGCTCGCTGATGGCAGTGCGTCCGCCTTCGATCGCCTGCAAGAAGATGCCTTGCCCATAGCAAAGAATGCCGGTAATGCCACACGCGGTGTTGTGCGCGCGCGAGGGGCCGAGGATGGATTCGATGGCTGCCGCGCTGGTGTCGACCGCGCGGCTTGCATAGAGAAGTCGGACCAGCATCATTCAGCCCTTTCGCGGCAGAAGTGAAAGGAATTCGCGGCGCAGGTTAGGGTCTTTAAGAAACACGCCGCGCATGACGGAGTTGATCATCTTGCTGTCCATTTCCTTCACGCCGCGCCATGCCATGCAGAAGTGCTCTGCTTCCATGACGAGGGCGAGGCCATCGGGCTGCGTCTTCTCCTGAATGAGGTCGGCAAGTTGCACCACGGCCTCTTCCTGGATCTGAGGACGACCCATCACCCATTCCGCAAGCCGTGCGTACTTGGACAGCCCGATCACGTTGGTGTGCTCGTTCGGCATGATGCCGATCCAGAGCTTGCCGATGATCGGACAGAAGTGGTGCGAACATGCGCTGCGCACCGTAATCGGCCCGACGATCATCAGTTCGTTCAAGTGCTCGGCATTGGGAAACTCGGTCAGCTTGGGCGGCGGGACATAGCGGCCGGCGAACACCTCGTTGAGGTACATCTTGGCAACGCGCCGCGCTGTGTTGTCGGTGTTGTGATCGTGCTCGACGTCGATCACCAGGCTTTCGAGCACGCCCTTCATCTTGACCTCGACCTCGTCGAGCAACGCCGCCATTTCCCCCGGCTCGATGAAGTCGGCGATGTTGTCGTTGGCGTTGAAGCGCTTGCGCGCCGCGGTCAGCCGCTCACGAATCTTGACCGACACGGGCGTGCCTTCGTCGTCATCGCCGCGGTCGGCGCCCTGTGCGGTATCAGCTTTCTTCAACATGCTGGAATCCTATCAATCAAAGCAAAAAATCGGTCACCAAGGGCAGGTGATCCGACATGCGCGACCAGATGGGACCGCGCGGGGCAGAGCATTCGACCGGCTCGATATGGCGCCCATAAATAAAATCGAGCTGCGCGACGGGCAATCGCGATGGGTAGGTCAGCGTGCGCGTGCCGTGCACGTCACGCAGGCCCATCGCATTCATTGCGACGCGCATGCGCGCACCCCAGTCGTTGAAGTCGCCCGCCACGATGACGGCTTCGTCGGGCGAAATCTCGCGCTCGATGAACTCTCGCAGTCGCACGATCTGCCGCACGCGGCTGCCCTTGATCAGGCCCAGGTGAACCACGATGGCATGCACCGGCCGGTTGTTGATGTCGATGACTACATGCAGCAAGCCGCGTTGCTCGAAGCGGTGGTCTGAAATATCCTGGTGGCCCTGGCGCAGTACCGGCCAACGCGTGAGCAACGCATTGCCGTGTTCGCCGTGCCGTGTCACCGCATTGGTTTCGTAGACCGCCGTATATCCCTCGGGCGCCAAAAAATCTGCTTGAGGCAATTCGGGCCACTGGCTGAAGCGCGCTGCCGCCTGCCGGTTCATCTTGCGCACTTCCTGCAGGCACACGATGTCGGCGTCGAGCTGCTCGATGGCGTGCCCCAAGTTATGGATTTCCAGACGACGCGCGGGGCCGATCCCTTGCACACCTTTATGGATGTTGTAGGTGGCCACACGCAATGTCGAACTCGAACCGGTCATTGAGCAAATTGTGGCAGTAACAGAATAGCTTCGGCGTTGGACGGAGAAAAGCAGGCGTCGGCCGCATCCCGGTAAGGCAGCCATTTCCAAGCGGTGTGCTCGCGCGGTGCGAGCGTAGGCACCAACCTCTCGGGCACGCGCAAGCTGAACAGGTGTTCGGTGTTGTACCTCGTGCCTGGCGCGTATCGGCCAAGCCACTGCGAATAGATTTCGTACACGTTTTGTACCTGCCAGTCGACCAGTTGCGATGCCAACGCGCTGTCTTCGCCGCACTCGATACCGGTTTCTTCTCCGACTTCGCGTGCGGCGGTCAATGCCAACGGCTCGTTAAGTGCATCTTTGCTGCCGGTAACCGACTGCCAGAACTCATCGGCGTCGGCGCGTCTGAGAAGCAGTACGTCGAGTGCAGACGTATAGATCACTACCAACACCGACTCGGGGATTTTCCAGGCACGTTCGGTCATCGTGCCTCCCGATGCCGTCAGGCTTCCTGGACGTTACGCAGCTTGATGTGCAGCTCGCGCAGTTGCTTTTCGTCGACCGGGCTCGGCGCCTGCGTGAGCAAGTCCTGCGCGCGCTGGGTCTTGGGAAAAGCGATGACGTCGCGGATCGATTCGGCGCCCGTCATGAGCATCACCAGGCGGTCGAGACCAATGGCGATGCCGCCGTGCGGCGGCGCGCCGTATTGCAGCGCGTCGAGCAGGAAGCCGAACTTGTGCTGCGCGTCTTCGGCGTTGATCTTGAGCGCGCGGAACACCTTGCTTTGAACTTCCTCCCGATGGATACGCACCGAGCCGCCCCCCATCTCGATGCCGTTGAGCACCATGTCGTAGGCCTTGGCGATGCACTTCTCCGGTGCCGTGTCCATCAGGTCTTCATGACCGTCCTTGGGCGCGGTGAACGGGTGATGCACGGCCGACCAGCGCTGACCTTCTTCGTCGAATTCGAACATTGGAAAGTCGATCACCCAGAGCGGCGCCCAGCGGTCGTCGAACAGGCCGGCCTTCTTGCCGAAAGCGCTATGGCCGATCTTCACGCGCAACGCGCCGATCGCGTCGTTCACGACCTTTTCCTTGTCTGCGCCGAAGAACAGGATGTCGCCGTTGCGGGCGCCGGTGCGCGCGATGATCTCGGCCAGAGTGGCGTCGTCGAGGTTCTTCACGATCGGGCTTTGCAGGCCTTCACGGCCGGCCGCTGCATCGTTCACCTTGATGTACGCCAGGCCCTTGGCGCCGTAGATCTTGACGAACTCTGTGTACGCATCGATCTCGCTGCGCGGCATGCCGCCTTCACCGCCGCCACCCTTGACGCGCAGGGCAACGACGCGGCCGCCTTCCATCGTCGCGGCGTTCGAGAACACCTTGAAGTCGACGCGCTTCATGAGTTCGGTCAGCTCGGTGAACTCGAGCTTGACGCGCAGGTCGGGCTTGTCGGAGCCGTACTTGAACATGGCGTCCGAGTACGTCATCGTCGGGAACACGGGCAAATCGATGGCGGCCGCCGAGCGAAACACCTGCCGAATCATCTTTTCGAACATCTCGCGGATTTCTTCTTCCGCCATGAACGAGGTTTCAATGTCGATCTGCGTGAACTCCGGCTGGCGGTCGGCGCGCAGGTCTTCGTCGCGGAAGCATTTGACGATCTGGTAGTAACGGTCGTAGCCGGCCACCATCAGGAGCTGCTTGAAGAGCTGAGGCGATTGCGGCAGCGCGAAGAAGCTGCCGTCGTGCACACGGCTCGGCACCAGGTAGTCGCGCGCGCCTTCGGGCGTCGACTTGCCGAGCATCGGCGTTTCGATGTCGATGAAGCCGTTGGCATCGAGGAACTTGCGCGCCTCCATCGTGACCTTGTAGCGCAGCATCATGTTGCGCTGCATCGCGGGGCGGCGCAGGTCGAGCACGCGGTGGGTGAGGCGTGTCGTCTCGCTGAGGTTGTCGTCGTCCAGTGTGAACGGTGGGGTCACGGACGGATTGAGCACCTTGATTTCATGGCACAGCACTTCGATCTTGCCGCTCTTGAGCGTGTCGTTGACCGTGCCTTCAGGCCGTGCTCGCACCAGGCCCTTGACCTGCACGCAGAACTCATTGCGCAAGTCTTCGGCAATAGCGAACTGCGCGGCACGGTCGGGATCGCACACCACCTGCACGTAGCCTTCACGGTCGCGCAGATCGATGAAGATGACGCCGCCATGGTCGCGCCGACGATTGACCCAACCGCAAAGGCTGACGGTTTCACCCAATCGGGCCTCGGTCACCAGACCGCAATATTCAGAACGCATGAGCATGATGATTCCCGGCGCCCGCGTGGCGCGTCTTGTCTTGTTTACTGCTTGATCGCCACCGTGGAAGGACCGCCTGGAACGACCACCCCCATCGATACGATGTACTTGAGCGCGTCGTCCACGCTCATCTTCAATTCAATGCAATCGCTTCGCTTGAGCATCACGAAGTAGCCACCTGTCGGATTGGGCGTGGTCGGCACATAGACTCCGAGATAGTCCCCGCCACCCATGTGCTCGAGCACATCGGAACCCGGCGTGCCCGTCACGAAAGCGATGGTCCAAAGACCTTCGCGCGGCCATTGCACCAGCACGGCCGTACGAAACGCATTGCCGTTCTCGGAGAACAGCGTGTCGGACACCTGCTTCACGCTCGAATAGATAGACCGCACGACCGGAATGCGCCGCACTACCGCGTCGCCCCAGCCCAGCAGCCGCTTGCCGACAAAATTACTGGCGACCGCACCCACCACCAACAGGATGGCCAGCGTAAGCAGCACGCCCAGGCCGCGCACCTTGTGGTCGACCAGCCACTTTTGCCAGTCGTCGGGCAGCAGCCACAACGTCTGGTCGAGCGTGCCAATGATCCAGTTGAGCACGCCCAGCGTGATGACCAGCGGCACGATGACCAGCAAGCCTGACAGGAGCCATTTGCGAATCGCGTGCATGAAAAGTCTCAGTCGCCCTTGGCTGCTGGCTTTGGCGAAGGCGGCGAGGCGGCCGGCGTGCTGGCCACGGCGGGCGCGGGCGAAGCGGCCGGCGCTGCGGGGCTTGCAGCCGGTGCGTCGGCGCTGCCGCCGCCAGCAGGTTCGGCCGACTTGGCATCCGACTTCTGATCCGGCGTGTCGCCGGGCTTGTCTGATTTGTCTGCCGGCTTCTTGCCCCCACCCTCGCGGAAGTCGGTCACGTACCAGCCCGAGCCCTTGAGCTGAAAGCCTGCCGCGGTCACCTGCTTCTCGAACGTGCTCTTGCCGCAGCTCGGACACACCGTGAGCGGTGCGTCGGACATTTTTTGCAGTGAGTCTTTGGCGAAGCCGCAGGAACTGCACTTATAGGCGTAGATGGGCATGTAGGGGCAAGCAAAAATGCGGCAGAACGCCGCTTGCAAAGCCCTCCATTATAAGGGCGCTCCCCTACTGACGTTCAGGCTTGCTCGGTCGCCAGCGGACGATGCGGAGTGTGCGTGTTGCCGACCCACTGGGGTGCGAGCGAGCCGCCCACGATCCCGACAAACGAGGCTACGAGGCCCGCCAGTTGCGCCGGGAAGACGGCTCCCCAAGGCATCGCCAGAAACAATAGCCAAAAGCCGATGCCCAGAACGATCGAAGCAATGGCGCCCTGCGTGGTCGCGCGCCGCCAGTACAGCCCGCACACCAACGGCACGAAGGCGCCCACCAATGGCACCTGGTACGCGCCGGAAACCAGTTCATAGATTGGAGTGCCCTGCATCCGGATCGCATAGGCCAGCACGGCAGCGCTGAATACCAGCACGGTCGCGCGCATCGTCTTGAGATTCGATTTGTCGTTGCCGGCCGGGCGAAACTGCCGCCAGATGTTCTCGGTAAAAGTCACGCTCGGGGCCAGCAGCGTCGCGGAGGCGGTCGATTTGATGGCCGACAGCAATGCACCAAAAAACAGCACCTGCATCACGAACGGCATCTTTTCGAGCACCAGCGTCGGCAGCACCTTCTGCGGATCGTCCTTGAGCAACTGCGCCGCCTCCTCCGGCATGATCAAAAGCGCGCTGGCTACGAGGAACATCGGCACGAAGGCGAAGAGGATGTACGCCACCCCACCGATGATCGGCCCGCGCGTTGCCGACTTGACGCTGTTGGCAGACATTACGCGCTGGAACACATCCTGCTGAGGGATGGAGCCCAGCATCATCGTGATGGCCGCAGCAAAGAAGAAAATCATGTCCTTGAAGCTCGGCTCGGGCCAGAACTTGAAGAGGTCCTTGCTGGTCGCGAAGTCGATGACCTTGCCGGCACCGCCCGCCATGTTGCCCGCGAACACCGCTATCACGGCCAGGCCTAGCACCAGGATGATCATCTGGATGAAGTCGGTCACCGCGACCGCCCACATGCCACCGAAGAGCGTGTAAGCCAGGATCGACACCACGCCTATCGTCATGCCGATCGGGATGCTGATGGCACCGGCCGACAGCACATTGAACACCAGCCCCAGCGCGGTGACCTGAGCCGACACCCAACCCAGATAACTCAGCATGATGATGAGAGAGCACGCCACCTCGACAATGCGGCCGTAGCGCTCCCGGTAGTAGTCGCTGATCGTCAGCAACGTCATCCGGTAGAGCTTGCCGGCAAAGAAGAGCCCGACAAGGATCAGGCAGGTGCCCGCGCCGAACGGGTCTTCGATCACGCCGTGCAGCCCGCCCTCGATGAACTTGGCGGGAATGCCGAGCACCGTTTCCGAGCCGAACCAAGTCGCGAATGTCGTCGTCACGATCATGTACAGCGGCAGATGCCGCCCGGCGATTGCGAAGTCGGTGGTGTTCTTGACGCGCCGGGCCGCATACAGGCCAATGGCGATGGTGATCAGCAGGTAGACAGCGACCAACGTGAGCAGCACGGCTAGCTCTCCTCTAAAAAATCCGTACCCGCAGCAACAACTGCATGGCGAGCAGACCCAATACAAAACCCATGCCACCGTAGACGATCGCCTGCAAAAGCTTGTTGGTGCGCTTCTGCGCTGCCAGCAATTCCATCAGCTCGCGACGATGGTCGGCGGGGCGATTTTCCAGGTAGTCGTACAGAAGCCGTGGCAGCTGCGGCAATAGCTTCGCGTAGCGCGGCGCCTCTGCTTTGAGCTGCTCGAAGAGCTTGCGCGGGCCGATCTGGTCGACCATCCATTTCTCGAGGAACGGCTTGGCCGTCGCCCACAGATCAAGCTCAGGATCGAGCTGGCGACCGAGCCCCTCGATGTTGAGCAGTGTCTTCTGCAGCAGCACCAGTTGCGGCTGAATCTCCACGTGGAAGCGGCGCGAGGTCTGGAACAGCCGCATCAGCACCATGCCGAGCGAGATCTCGCGCAACGGCCGATCGAAGTACGGCTCGCACACGGTACGGATCGCGCCTTCGAGTTCGTCGATGCGTGTGCCCTCGGGCACCCAGCCACTTTCCAGATGCAACTCCGCCACCCGCTTGTAGTCGCGCCGGAAGAACGCGACGAAGTTCTGCGCCAGGTACTCCTTATCGGATTCGGTCAGCGTGCCGATGATCCCGAAGTCCAGCGAAATGTAGCGTCCGAAGGTCGCCGGCTCCAGACTGACCTGTATGTTGCCCGGGTGCATGTCGGCATGGAAAAAACCGTCGCGAAACACCTGCGTGAAAAAGATGGTCACGCCATCGCGCGCCAGCTTGGGAATGTCGACACCGGCGGCCCGGATTCGGTCGAGTTGTGCGATCGGCACGCCGGTCATGCGCTCCATCACGATGACTTCCGGGTGGCAGAAATCCCAGAACATTTCCGGGATCATCACCAGCTCCAGCTTGACCATGTTGCGACGCAACTGGGCGGCATTGGCCGCCTCGCGCACCAGGTCGAGCTCGTCGTGCAGGTACTTGTCGAACTCACCGATGACTTCGCGGGGCTTCAGCCGCTTGCCGTCGGCCGACAGGCTCTCCAGCCAGCCCGCCATCATGGCCATCAGCGCAAGGTCCTTTTCGATAATGCCGCGCATGTTGGGCCGCAGCACCTTGACCGCGACCTCGCGCAACGTGCCGTCGCGCAGTCGCACCTTGCCAAAGTGCACCTGCGCGATCGACGCGCTGGCGACCGGCGTCTCGTCGAACTGCACGAAGATGTCGCTCACCCGCCGCCGGAACGCCCGCTCGATGGTCGCAATCGCGATCGACGAAGCAAACGGCGGCACGCGGTCTTGCAGGAAGGCCAGCTCGTCGGCGATGTCTGGCGGTAGCAGGTCGCGCCGGGTCGACAGCACCTGCCCGAACTTCACGAAGATCGGCCCGAGACGCTCGAGTGCCTCGCGCAAACGCTGACCGCGAGGTGCATCGAGGTTGCGGCCGACCGAAATCATGCGCGCGAGCACGCCCAGCCAAGGCTTCTTGAAGCTCGTCAGCACCATCTCGTCGAGGCCGTAGCGCAGTGCCACCCAGACGATGAAGATGCCCCGATAGAAACGACTCATGCGGTACCTGAGGGCCCGACGATGCCCGCGTCGGCGCCCGGGGCTGCGCCGGTGGCGGCGCGGCGGTCGCCAACGAACTTGCGCAAGGCCTGGACCCCGCGGCGCGCCGCATTGCTCACCGTGTGTGCCGGCACGTCGCCAATCACGCGCGCCAAGTCGTCTTCGACGTCCCAGCGCACATGGTCGACCAGCCAGTTGACTTCTGCCGCCAGTTGCACGTCGCCGACGATTTGCACCGGCGGCTTATCGCCGCTCAAGGTGGTACGGGCGAGGTCGAAAGGCGATGCCTCGGTCAGTGTGAGCGTCAGGTCGGGCACGGCGCCTTCGGCAGCCAAGTCGAGCAGGCCGGCCGGCGTCGCGACCAAGGCCATCTTGACAAAGCGCCACTGAAACTGCACCACTTTGCCCTGCTGCCGTAACACTCGCTGCTGAGCTTCGGGCTCTTGTTGCAGGACGTGGTTGAGGAACAGAACGGCGCGGTGTTGCACCTCGTGGACGGCCCACGGCGGCGGCTGCAATCTACTTCCGACGCGGTTGAGCAGATCATTCAGAAAAGCGAATGGGGACGACGGTTTGACCATGTCCCCATTATTGCGTGAGCGGGCGACTCGAGTGAGCCGCCAGCGCGTAGGCCGTCGGCTATTGCAGGGCTTGCACGCCAGCCACGAGCCAGCCGCTGGTACCGCTGGTCGGCTTGGTCATGTTCCAGACTTCGCGGAACGGGCTTGGCCCGGAAGAAGCGTCTTCGCGGATCATTCCAGAGAACTCGACACTGGCCAGGTAGACGTCGGGCATTTCTTCGATGCCGAGCAGCTTGGCGTCGAGCGCGACCACGTCGGTCTTGTTCGATGCGCCACCGGTGTGACCGGCGCGATCGGCCAACTGGGTGCGAATTTCTTCGACCATGTCGTCCGTCATCATCGAGCGCAGCATGGACACGTCGGCACGATCCCAGGCATCTTGCAGGGTCACGAAGTTACGCTTGGCCGCAATGAGAAAGCCGTCGACATCGAAGCCGGACGGGATGCCCCACGACTGAGACCCGCCCAGTGCTGAACCGATCATGCTGCCGCCAGCTGCACCGGCTGCGGCACCAGCGGCAGACAAGCTGCTGCCACCAAGCCCGGACGAAGCCGGCGTCGCATCGAAAGCGGCGGGCGCAGGACGCTCCCAAGGCCGTGCCGACGCGTCGTTGCCGACATTGCCGGGGCTGTACTGCGCAGGGGCGCTGACGTTGGCCGGGTTGCCTGCGCCTTCGAAAGCCAGACCGCCCTGCCGGTTACCGCCAGCCGATGCGCCGTTGCGCGAGCGGGCTGCGAACATGCGCCATGCGACCACGGCTGCCAGCACGAGTAAGCCGATCATCAGGATGTTGCCGAAGCCGGCACCGAGACCGAGCGAGTGCGCGAGCCACGCCAGGCCGAGACCGGCGGCGAGGCCACCGAGCATGGCGCCCCAAGGGCGCTTCGGTGCCGCAGCGGCGGGCGTGGGCGTGGCCGGACGCGGTGCCGTCGGGCTGGCGTTCTGCGCCGGCGCCGCAGGCGAGCCTGGCGTCGTAGCTGGCACGGTCGCCTGACGCTGCGTCACGTTGCCCGACTGGCGACCGAAAGACTTGCCGCCGCCGCCAAGTCGAGCCGCGTCGGCCTGCACGCTGCCCAGCACCAGGGCGCCTGCAACCAATACCGTCCATAGCTTGTTCATATCGTCTCCTCTTCGGCGAAAAATCGCCTTTTCAACATTTGATTCCAACATGCAAGGCAACCACGCCACCAGTCATGTTGTGATAGTCCACGTGCCCGAAACCGCCCTCTTTCATGAGGGTCTTGAGGTCGTCTTGGTCGGGGTGCATCCGGATCGATTCGGCAAGGTAGCGATAGCTCGCGTCGTCGCCCGCCACCAGCTTGCCAAGGGCAGGCAACACCTTGAACGAATACCAGTCGTATGCTTTGGCGAGCGGCTTGGCGACCTTCGAAAACTCCAGCACCAGCAGCTTGCCGCGCGGCTTCAGCACGCGGTTCATTTCCTTCAGTGCCACGTCTTTGTGAGTCATGTTGCGGAGACCGAACGCCACGGTCACGACGTCGAAATGGTTGTCGGCAAACGGCAGCTTTTCTGCATCGCACACCATCGTCGGCAATGCGACGCCGGCATCGAGCAGGCGGTCGCGGCCAGTGCGCAGCATGGCTTCGTTGATGTCGGTATGTACCACTTCGCCGGTGGCGCCGACCTTCTTGGCAAACGCGAGTGCGAGGTCGCCGGTGCCACCCGCGATGTCGAGCACTTTGGAGCCTTCACCGACGTTGGCGACCATCACGGTGTAGGCCTTCCATGCGCGATGGAGGCCGCCCGACATGAGGTCGTTCATGAGGTCGTAGCGTGTCGCGACCGAGTCGAAAACGCCGCGCACGCGACTGGCTTTCTCTTTCTCGTCGACCTTCTCGTAGCCGAAATGGGTGGTACTCATGCGCCCGATGTTAGGGCGGAAGCATTGACATCAAGACGACGACCCCGCAAAGCCAATGGCTACTGCATCAGTGACACTGATCCCAGAGCGTCAATGACTGCCGCAGGCATGGCCGCCCTTGCCGGGCATCGGTGCATCGCGATCGACACCCGCAGCGGCAAGGCGACGCTCGTACTCAGCCCACAAGTCGTCCTGCCTAGCGCCCAGTTCGTACAGCAAGTCCCATGAGTAGATGCCGGACTCGTGCCCATCGCTGAACACCGGCTTGACCGCGTAGTTGCCGACCGATTCGAGTTCGACCAGCGTCACCTCGCGCTTGCCCGTTTGCAGCACCTCCTGACCCGGCCCGTGACCTTGCACTTCCGCCGACGGCGAATAGACGCGCATCAGCTCGAACGGAATCCGGAAGCTCGCCCCATCCGAGAAACCGACCTCCAGCACGCGCGACTGACCATGCACGGTGATCGATTGTGGCGTCGGTGCGCCGACCTTCAAACCTGCCATCAGAAACTCCTGTTCATACGAGTACGCGCTCGATGCCGCCACGGTTGGCCGCGGCCACGTAGTTCGGCAGCCAGTCTGCGCCGAGGATCAAATTGGCCATTTCGACCACGATGTAGTCTGCTTCGAGCAAGCCGTTGTTCAGGTCGTCGCCATAGCGGCTAAGGCCTTGGAGGCAACTCGGGCAGCTGGTCAATATCTTGACGTTGCCTTGTGCCGCGACCGTGCCGGTCGCGCGCAAGTCGGTCTCGCCTTTTTTCAGTTCTTCTTCCTTTCGAAAGCGGATCTGAGTGGAGATGTCGGGCCGCGTGACACCGAGCGTGCCCGACTCGCCGCAGCAGCGGTCGTTCTTAAGCACGTTGTCTCCAGCTGCGTTGCCGACCAGCGCCTTCACGGTCTTCATCGGGTCCTGCAGTTTCATCGGGCTGTGGCAGGGGTCGTGGTACAGGTAGCCGCCTGCCGCGCCATCTTTGGCACCGTTCATCGCGCCATTGACCGCACCCGCCAGCGTGATGCCTTTTTCGAGCAGGTACTCGTGGATGTCGATGATCCGGCAGCCCGGAAAGATCTTGTCGAACTGGTAGCCCTGCAGCTGGTCGTAGCAGGTGCCGCAGCTCACCACCACTGTCTTGATGTCGAGGTAGTTGAGCGTGTTGGCCACACGGTGGAAGAGCACCCGGTTGTCGGTGATCATCTTCTCGGCCTTGTCGAACTGGCCGCTGCCGCGCTGCGGATAGCCGCAACACAGGTAACCCGGCGGCAGCACGGTTTGCACACCGGCATGCCACAGCATCGCCTGCGTTGCGAGGCCGACTTGCGAGAACAGTCGCTCCGATCCGCACCCCGGAAAGTAGAAGACGGCCTCGGTTTCCGACGTCGTCGTCTTCGGGTCGCGAATGATCGGCACGTAGTCCGCATCCTCGATGTCGAGCAGCGCCCGCGCGGTCTTCTTCGGCAGGCCACCCGGCATTTTCTTGTTGATGAAGTGAACGATCTGTTCCTTGATCGGCGCGGGGCCTAGCGTCGATGGCGGCGCGGCGGTCTGCTTCTTCGCGACGCGGCGCAACAGGTCGTTTGCCAGGCGCTGCGCCTTGAAGCCGATATCGACCATGCCGACGCGCATCGCCTTGATGGTCTGCGGGTTGGTCGCGTTGAGGAAGAGCATCGCGGCGGCATTGCCGGGCCGAAAGCTCTTCTTGCCCATCTTGCGCAACAGGTTCCGCATGTTCATCGACACGTCGCCGAAATCGATCTTGACCGGGCACGGCGACAGGCACTTGTGGCACACGGTGCAGTGGTCCGCCACGTCTTCGAACTCTTCCCAGTGCTTGATGCTGACGCCGCGGCGCGTTTGCTCTTCGTAAAGAAAAGCCTCGACCAGCAGCGACGTCGCGAGGATCTTGTTGCGTGGGCTGTAGAGCAGGTTCGCGCGAGGCACATGCGTCGCGCACACCGGCTTGCACTTGCCGCAGCGCAGGCAATCCTTGACCGAATCGGCAATGGCGCCGATGTCGCTCTGCTGCATGATCAACGACTCATGGCCCATGAGACCGAAGCTTGGCGTGTAGGCGTTGGTGAGGTCCGCGTGGAGCGCGCTCTGCGCTGTCACGCGCAACAGCTTGCCCTTGTTGAACCGCCCTTCAGGATCGACCCGCATCTTGTAGTCGGTGAACGGCTGCAGTTCCTCATCGGTCAGGAATTCCAGCTTGGTGATACCGATGCCGTGCTCACCGGAAATCACGCCGTCCAGATCCCGCGCCAGTTTCATGATGCGCACCACCGCTGCGTGCGCGGTCTGCAGCATGTCGTAGTTGTCGCTGTTGACGGGGATGTTGGTGTGTACGTTGCCGTCGCCGGCATGCATGTGCAGGGCGATCCACACGCGGCCCTTGAGCACGCGCTGGTGAATGGCGTTGCACTCGTCGAGGATCGGCTGAAACTCCGCGCCGGTGAAGATGCTTTGCAGCGGCAGACGGATCTGCGTCTTCCAGCTGGCGCGCAACGAATGGTCCTGCAACTGTGGGAAGAGCACATCGACGCTTTGGAGCCAACCGGCCCACAGCGCGCGCACTTCTCGAACCAGATCGATTGCCTGGCCCACACGGTCTTCGAGCAGTTCGGCCGAAGGTATGTCGTTGGCATCGTCTGCCTTGCCGAGCGGCAGACTACCGCGCGTAAAAAACGCTTCCAGCGCATCCGCGAATGCGATCTTGTTCTGCAGCGACAGCTCGATATTGATGCGTTCGATGCCGTCGGTGTACTCGGCCATGCGCGGCAGCGGAATCACCACGTCTTCGTTGATCTTGAAAGCGTTGGTGTGCTTGCTGATGGCGGCCGTGCGCTTGCGGTCGAGCCAGAACTTCTTGCGCGCTTCCGGGCTGATGGCGATGAAACCTTCGCCGCTGCGCGAGTTGGCGATGCGCACCACTTCAGAGGTCACGCGCGCCACCGCATCGGCGTCGTTGCCGGCGATGTCGCCGAACAAGACCATCTTCGGCAAGCCGCCGTGCTTCTTCGACTTGGTCGCGTAGCCGACCGCCTTCAAATAGCGATCATCGAGATGTTCGAGTCCGGCCAGCAGCACGCCACTGCGCTTCTGCTCGGCGAACATGAAGTCCTTGATCTCGACGATGCTCGGCACCGCGTCCTTGGCGTTGCCGAAGAACTCCAGACACACGGTGCGCATGTGCGCCGGCATCTTGTGCACGATCCAACGGCAGCTAGTGATCAGCCCGTCGCAGCCCTCTTTCTGGATGCCCGGCAGGCCCGACAAAAACTTGTCGGTCACGTCCTTGCCGAGGCCTTCTTTGCGAAAGGTCTTGCCGGGAATCGTCAGGCGCTCGCTGCGCAGTTTGGTCGTTCCATTGGCCGCGAAATACTGCAGATCGAACACGGCGTTTTCAGCGTCGTGAATCTTGCCGAGGTTGTGACCGATGCGCGTGACTTCGAGCCACTCGGCCTGCGGCGTCACCATGCGCCACGAGGCCAGGTTGTCGAGCGCGGTTCCCCACAGCACGGCCTTCTTGCCGCCGGCATTCATCGCGACGTTGCCGCCGACGCACGAAGCCTCGGCCGAAGTCGGATCGACCGCGAAGACATAGCCCGCCCGCTCGGCCGCATCGGCGACACGCTGCGTGACCACGCCGGCTTCGGTCCAGACGGTGGCCACCGGTGCATCGAGGCCGGGCAGCGCGATCACCTGGACCTCGGTCATGGCTTCGAGCTTTTCGGTGTTGATGACCGCGCTGTTCCAGGTCAGCGGAATCGCGCCGCCGGTGTAGCCGGTGCCGCCGCCGCGCGGGATGATGGTCAGGCCCAAATCGATGCAGCCCTTGACCATCCCCGCCATCTCGGCCTCGGTGTCCGGGCACAGCACGACGAAGGGATACTCGACCCGCCAATCGGTCGCGTCGGTCACGTGCGACACGCGCGAGAGTCCGTCGAACTTGATGTTGTCTTTGGCTGTCAGTCGGCGCAGCACGCGGGTGGCTTTACGACGCAAGGCGGCGACATCGCGGAACATTGCGTCGAACGCTACGATGGCGTGACTCACCAGCGCGGTGAGTTCGCCAACCAACGCGTCGCGCTCGGCATCGACATCAGGAGTGCGGCGCTTGCCGACCTCGGTCAGCCGGTGGTTCAACGCATCGACTAGCTGACCGCGGCGGCGCGGATTGTCGAGCAGATCGTCGACGAGGTATGGATTGCGCTGCACGACCCAGATGTCGCCGAGCACTTCATAAAGCATGCGCGCGGAGCGGCCGGTGCGGCGCTCGGATCGCAGGTTCTGCAGCAACTCCCAGCCGCGTTCGCCCAGCAGGCGAATCACGATCTCGCGATCGGAAAAGCTGGTGTAGTTGTACGGGATCTCACGCAATCGTGCGGGCTCTGCGGCCTGCGACAACAACGCAGTCAAAGCGGTCGGTGCATTCATCGGGGAAAGTGGGCCTCGGTCGGGCGCTGCGCACCCTCTTGCCGGGACTGTGATTTTAGGTCAGCGGTGGTGTTGACTGCTCTTCGCGTCGGATGTTTGCGCGGACCCCGCTTTCCGAGGGGAGCAGCAGCGGAGCTTCCCCGCTTAAACCATCGACAAATACGCTCCCCGCCAACGACAACTAAAACAACACCCGGCTTCGAATAGTCCCAGGCACCTGCGCCAACTTCTCCAACGCCAGATCCGAAGAAGCCGCATCGATGTCCGTCACCACGTACCCGACCTTTTCATTTGTCTGCAGAAACTGCGATGCGATGTTGATGTGGTTGTCCGAAAAGATCCTGTTGATCTCCGACAGAACACCCGGCACGTTGTGATGGATGTGCAGCAGACGGTGCTTGCCCGGATGCGCCGGCAGCGCCACTTCCGGAAAGTTCACCGACGACACCGAGGTGCCGTTGTCGCTGTACTTGACCAGCTTTTCAGCCACCTCGCCGCCGATGTTGGCCTGCGCCTCCATCGTCGAGCCGCCCACGTGCGGCGTCAAAATCACGTTGTCCAGACCTCGCAGCGGCGACTGGAATTCTTCGTTGTTGCTGCCAGGTTCGACCGGGAACACATCGATGGCCGCGCCCCAGAGTTTCTGGCTCTTGATGCCCTCGGCCAGCGCATCGATATCGACCACCGTGCCCCGCGCCGCGTTGATCAGAATGCCGCCCGGCTTCATCGCGGCGATCTCGGCTGGCCCGATCATCCATTTCGTCGACGGCAACTCCGGAACATGCAGGCTCACAATGTCGCTCTGCGCCAGCAGGTCGTGCAGTTGCGGAATCTGACGCGCATTGCCCAGCGGCAACTTGCTCACGACGTCATAGAACGTGACGTGCATTCCCAGCCCTTCGGCCAGTACCGACAACTGCGTGCCGATCGACCCATAGCCGACGATGCCGAGCGTCTTGCCGCGAATTTCATGCGAGTTGGCGGCGGACTTCATCCATCCGCCGCGATGCACCAGCGCGTTTTTGGCGGGGATGCCGCGCAGCAAAAGAATGGCTTCAGCCAGCACGAGTTCTGCGACCGAGCGGGTGTTCGAATACGGCGCGTTGAACACCGACACACCACGCTCGCGGGCCGCATTCAGATCGACCTGATTGGTTCCGATGCAAAAGCACCCCACCGCCACCAGCTTGGGCGCCGCCGACAGCACGTCGGCGGTGAGCTTGCTCTGCGATCGAATCCCCAAAAAATGAACATCGGCCAGCTTGGCTTTCAGCTCTTCCCCCTGCAGTGCCTTGGGCAGCGTTTCGATCTGCGTGTAGCCAGCGCCGCGGATCACTTCGAGCGCTGAAGGATGGATGCCCTCAAGCAGAAGAAACTTGATTTTGCTTTTGTCGAGAGAGGTCTTGCTCATACGCAAAGGCTAGCATGGTGCATCGCAGCAAGCGGCGCTCCTACCTGGATAGCGGCGCTACAAAAAGGGTTTCCCCGGCTGGTTGCCAGGAGTCTTCCATGCGACAAATGGCGACGCGGAACCGTCACAAAGATGACCTAGCATCCGCCCCTTTATTTTCCCAATTTTCAGGAGTCTTCATGCGATTCAAGACGCTCGCCATGGTTTCGGCGTTGGCCGCGACGCTGTTCCACACGGCGCAGGCCCAGACCGAGATCCAGTGGTGGCATTCGATGACCGCCGTCAACAACGAGTGGGTCAACGACCTGGCAAAGCAGTTCAACGAGAGCCAGAAGGAATACAAGATCGTCCCGACCTTCAAGGGCGAATATTCGGAGTCGATGACTGCCGCCATCGCGGCGTTTCGCGCGGGCAACGCGCCCGACATCCTGCAAGTGTTTGAAGTGGGCACCGCCACCATGATGGCCAGCAAGGGCGCCGTGATTCCAGTCGGCAAGGTCATGAAGGACGCGGGCGAAAAGTTCGATCCGAGCGGCTACGTGCCCGCGGTGGCTGGCTATTACACGGCACCGAACGGCCAGATGTTGAGCTTCCCCTTCAATAGCTCGACGACAATCTTCTACTGGAACAAAGACGCCTTCAAGGCCGCTGGCCTGCCGACCGACAAGGCACCGTCGACCTGGCCGGAAGTGGTCGCCGCCGCCGCCAAGCTCAAGGCCAGCGGTCACAAGTGCCCATTCACCACAGCGTGGCAGAACTGGACGCAGCTCGAGAGCTTCTCGGCCTGGCACAACGTCGAGTTCGCGACCAAGAGCAACGGCCTGCAGGGTCTGGACGCACGCCTGAAGGTCAACTCGCCGCTACACCAGCGCCACATCGAGAACCTGGCCAACATGGCCAAGCAGGGCTTGTTTATCTACAAGGGCCGCAGCAGCGTGCCGCAAGCCTCGTTCACTTCAGGTGAATGTGCCATGATCCAGACGTCGTCCGGCTTCTACGGCGACGTCGCCAAAAACGCCAAGTTTGCCTACGGCCTGGCCCCGCTGCCCTACTACCCGGACGTTCCCGGCGCGCCGCAGAACACCGTGATCGGCGGCGCCAGCCTCTGGGTCATGTCGGGCAAGACGCCTGAAAAGTACAAAGGCATCGCCAAGTTCTTCACTTTCCTGTCGCAGCCCGAAGTGCAGTCGGCCAGCCACAAGCGCACGGGCTATCTGCCCATCACGACGGCGGCCTACAAACTGACCGAGGAGTCGGGCTTCTACAAGGAAAAGCCGGGCACCGATGTCGCAGTGACCCAGATGATCCGCAAGGTGACCGACAAGAGCCGCGGCGTGCGCCTGGGCAACTACCTGCAGATTCGCACCATCGAGGACGAAGAACTCGAGCAGGTCTGGAACGGCAAGAAGACGGCCAAGGAAGCGCTCGACGAAATCGTCAAGCGCGGCGACGAGCAGCTGGAGCGTTTCCAGAAGGCAAACAAGAGCTGACCCTCGCGGCCGCGCTCGCCGGGCCTGCGTCCGGCGCCGTGCCCGGCTCCGGCTAATATCGCCCGCCCCGCCGGTCCCGCTGCAAGGACGGTCGGGCGGGATTTTTACGTAAGGGACCCCATGGAAAAACGCGTCGTCTTTCGATCGGGCTGGCTGCCCTGGCTGTTGATCCTGCCGCAGGCGGTCGTCATCCTGGTGTTCTTCTTCTGGCCGGCCGCCCAAGCCGTTTTTCAGTCGCTGCAGCAACAGGATGCTTTCGGCACCTCGATCGAATTCGTCGGCTTCGACAACTTCAGGCAATTGATCGCCGACCCGAGCTATGCGGCGTCTTTCAAGACGACCGCTTTCTTCTCGGTACTGGTCGCCAGCATCGGTATTTCACTGGCACTCATGCTGGCCGTCTTCGCCGATCGCATCGTGCGTGGCGGCATGTTCTACAAGACGATGCTCATCCTGCCGTACGCGGTCGCACCATCGGTGGCCGCAGTGCTGTGGGTCTTCATGTTCTCGCCCTCGCTCGGCGTGGTGTCGTATGCGCTGGGCAAGTTCGGTATCGACTGGAACCATCTGCTCAATTCGGGCCAGGCCATGGCATTGATCGTGATGGCGGCCATATGGAAGCAGCTGTCGTACAACTTCCTGTTTTTCCTGGCAGGCCTGCAGTCGATCCCGAAATCGTTGATCGAAGCTGCGGCCATCGACGGAGCCAAACCGTGGCGCCGCTTTTGGACGGTGCAGTTCCCCTTGCTGACGCCAACCACCTTCTTTCTGCTGGTCATCAACGTGGTCTACGCGTTTTTCGACACCTTTGCGATCGTCGACGCGGCCACGCACGGCGGTCCGGGCCAGGACACTTCGATCCTGGTCTACAAGGTTTATCACGATGGCTTCAAGGCGATGGACCTGGGTGGTTCGGCCGCGCAGTCCGTCGTGCTGATGGTGATCGTGGTGGCGTTGACGGTGGTGCAGTTCCGCTACGTCGAAAAGAAAGTGAACTACTGACATGGTCGAAAAACGCGGAACCCACGGCATCCTGGCGCACGTCGTCATGATTCTCGGCGTGCTGGTCGTCGCCTTCCCTTTGTATCTTGCCTTCGTCGCATCGACGCATACGGCACAGGAAATCGTTCAGGCCCCCATGCCGCTGCTGCCCGGGAGCCATATGTGGGAGAGCTACAAGGCCGCGCTCTTCGGCCGCGAAACCAGCAATGGATCGAACGCGCCGGTGGCCCACATGATGTGGGTCAGCTTCGTGACCGCGATGGTCATCTCGATCGGCAAGATCAGCATTTCCTTGCTGTCGGCCTTTGCCATCGTGTATTTCAGGTTCCGCTTCAGGAAGATCGTGTTCTGGATGATCTTCGTGACGCTGATGCTGCCGGTGGAGGTGCGCATCCTGCCCACCTACCAGGTGCTGTCGAACCTGCACATGCTCAACACCTACGCCGGCCTCACGGTCCCGCTGATCGCATCGGCCACCGCGACCTTCCTGTTTCGGCAGTTCTTCATGACGGTGCCGGACGAGCTTACCGAGGCCTCCCGCATGGACGGCGCGAGCCCGATGCGTTTCTTCATCGACGTGCTGCTGCCGTTGTCGAAAACCTCGATTGCGGCGCTCTTCGTGATTCAGTTCATCTACGGCTGGAATCAGTACCTCTGGCCGCTGTTGGCGACCACGGGCGAAGACATGTACCCGGTGGTGGTCGGCATCAAGCTCATGATGGCCGGCGGCGACGCGTCCAACGACTGGAACGTGGTGATGGCGACCGCGATCCTCGCGATGCTGCCGCCCGCGCTGGTCGTGGTTTTGATGCAGAAGTGGTTCGTCAAGGGCCTCGTGGACACTGAAAAATAAGACAAAGAAAATATGGCTTCTCTTTCACTACGCAACGTCATCAAGCGCTACGGCATCGGGCCGAAGGCGAATCAGGTTATCCACGGCGTGAGCGCCGAGATTGCCGACCATGAATTCATCGTCATCGTCGGGCCTTCGGGCTGCGGCAAATCGACGCTGCTGCGCATGGTCGCGGGCCTCGAAGAAGTTTCAGCGGGCGAAATTCGCATCGGGGACCGCGTGGTCAACGACCTCGAGCCGTCGGAGCGCGACATCGCGATGGTGTTCCAGAACTACGCGCTGTACCCGCACATGAGCGTGTTCGACAACATGGCCTACGGCCTGAAAATCGCCAAGGTTCCGGTGCCCGAGATCAAGACGCGTGTCGACAAGGCTGCCAAGATTCTCGAACTCGGCAGCCTGCTCCAACGCAAGCCGCGCGAGCTTTCCGGAGGCCAGCGGCAGCGCGTGGCGATGGGTCGCGCCATCGTGCGCCAACCGCAGGTGTTTTTGTTCGACGAACCGCTTTCTAACCTCGACGCCAAGCTTCGCGCTCAAACGCGTCTCGAGATCCAGAAGCTGCACCGCGAGCTCGGCATCACATCGCTTTTCGTCACGCACGACCAGGTCGAGGCAATGACGCTGGCACAACGCATCATCGTGATGAACGGTGGCGTGATGGACCAGTTCGCAACACCCGAAGAGGTCTACAACCGCCCTGCCACCACCTTCGTTGCGAGCTTCATCGGTTCGCCGCCGATGAACCTGCTGCGGCATGCACCGGGCGTCAGGTCGGGTCATATTCTCGGCATCCGGCCCGAGCACATGAAGCTCGACGAAAACGGATGGTCGGTGCAGGTCGAGCAGGTCGAACTGCTGGGCGCCGAGCGCCTGGTGTACGGCCGCATCGGCGACGAGCAAATCATCATGCGCACCGACGAGGGCGACCATCCACCGGTTGCCGGCGACACCGTGAAGATCGCGGCGCGGCAAGACAAGCTGCATTGGTTCGATGCCGGCTCAGGGAAGCGCGCAGATTGACGCCGTGGCCTTATCCGCGCTGGGTCGCGCACCGCGGTGCAGGCCAGCTGGCGCCTGAAAACACGCTGGCCGCGTTCCGCGTCGGCGCCGCGCATGGCTACCGCATGTTCGAGTGCGACGCCAAGCTGAGCGCCGACGGCGTGCCTTTTCTGATGCACGACGCGGCGCTGGAACGCACCACGAGCGGTCAGGGCGCCGGCGGCAAATTACCGTGGAGCGATCTGGCGCTGCTCGACGCCGGCAGCTGGCATTCGCGCGCCTTTGCCGGCGAACCGCTCGCCACACTCGAGAGCGTCGCTCGCTTCTGCCTGGCGAACGACTACTTCCTCAACATCGAGATCAAGCCGACGCCCGGCAGCGAGCGCGAGACGGGGCAAGTCGTGGCCTGGCATGCCGCTCGCCTTTGGCAAGACGCGGCCATCCCGCCGCTGCTGACATCGTTTCAGGTCGAAGCGCTCGAAGGCGCTGCAACCACTCAGCCCGATCTGCCACGCGGCTTGCTGCTCGACACGTTGACCGATGGCTGGCTCGACACCGCATCTCACCTGGGCTGCGCTGCCATCGTCTGCAACCAGGGTTTGTGGAACACCGTCACGGTGGCCGAAGCCAAGGCGATCGGTATGCGCACCCTGAGCTACACCGTCAACGACGACTGGGCCGTGCAGCGTCTGCTGGCACTGGGCACCGACGGCATCATCACCGACCGCATCGACCTCTTCAGTCCGGCAGCGTGACCGGAGCGAGCCCGTCGGTCTGGCCGGCAGGGCTCGCTGTGTAATAGGCTCAATGATCAGCAACAAGACCTGGATCTCTCGCCTGTCGGCGCTTCTGTTCGCTGTGGTGCTGTGCGCCGCAGCGCACGCGCAGGACAACAGCGCTCCCGCAGCGGCCGCCGACCCCCAACCGAGCGTGGCCGAACTGCGAGCGCAGCTCAACGCGCTGCCCGCCACGCTGGACAACGCGAAGGAGGTGCGGGCGCGGCTGGCGGAGATCAACGACATCGGCCAGCAAGGCGAGGCTTTCGTGGCGTCGCACGCCGGCCAGCTTGCCGATATCAATGCCCGGCTGGGCGAGCTTGGCAACGCGCCGGCTGCGGGCGCGACCGAAGACCCCGACATCACGCGCCAACGTGCTGCGCTCACCAAGGAGCGCAACGGGCTCGACGCCGATATCCGGCTTGCGCGGCTGCTTATCATCGACTCACAGCAGCGCGGCAGCGACTTGCTGGCGCAGCGTCGTTCGCTGTTCGAGGCGCAGCTCACCGAGCGCGCCGCCTCGCCGCTCGGAAGCGATTTCTGGAACGACCTGCACGATGCGTGGCCCGACGACACGGCGCGCGTCGGCCAGCTGATCGGCAACATCAAACGTGGTGTCGCGCTGGCGATCCAGCCACCGCACCGCGCCGCAGTACTCGCGGTGCTGTTGGCCGCACTGCTGATCGCGACGCTCGGCAACTGGGTGGCGGAGAAGGGCCTTGCGCGCCTGGCGGCGCGCGTGCTTCCGGTGGGCCGATTGCGCCGTTCGCTCCTGGTGATCGCCATCGTGACGACCAACGTGCTGTTGGTCGCGATCGCCGCGCACTGGTCGTTCTACATGCTCGACAAGCGTGAGTCGTGGCCGCCGCAGTCTCGGGCCGCGGCGCTAAGCGTGGTGCAGTCGCTGATCTTCATCGCGTTCGTGATCAGCCTCGGGCGAGCGCTCTTGTCGGCTGGTCGACCGTCGTGGCGCTTGCCGCCGATGTCGGAAGCGGCCGCCGCGCGTCTCGCGCCGCTTCCCTGGTTCGTCGCGGTGGTGGCGGCGCTGGTGTGGGCGCCGGCGCGCATCAACGCACTGGTCGACGCCAGCTTTGCCGCCGTGGTTGCCACCCACGTGCTCACCGCGCTAGGGCTCACCGCGTTGACCGCCATCGTGCTGCATCGCGTCAAGCCACTGAGCGCCGAGGCCGACCCAGACACCGGCAAGCCTGCCGAACGTCCGATGTGGGTCGGTTTGCTGCTCGCCGCCATCGCGGTGTTGACGGTCGCGATATGGGTGCTGGTCGCGCTTGGGTATGTGGCGCTGGCGAGCTTTCTGGCAACGCAGCTGACATGGGCCGGCATCGTGGCGATGGCCTTCTACGTGCTGTTCAAGTTCGTCGACGACCTGTTCATGGCGGTCGTCGCATCGAAGAGCAGCTTCGGTCAGCGGCTGCAGAAGGCCTTCGACCTGCAGCCGCAAACGCTCGACCAAGCCGCGGTCGTGCTTTCCGGGCTGGGCCGCGTCGCCCTCTTCTTCTACATGCTGGTGTCGCTCATCACCCCACTGGGCACGAGCCCCGCCGAGGTGTTTCAGCGCAGCGGCACTTATGGCAACGGACTGAAGGTCGGCGAGTTCCAGCTGGTGCCGGGCGCCATCGTGAGCGCGATCACCGCGTTGCTCATCGGCTTTGTCTTGCTGCGCGTGTTCAAGCGCTGGCTCGAAAACAGCTATCTGCCGGAGACCAGCCTCGAAGTCGGCATGCGCAGTTCGCTCACGACACTGCTTGGCTACGTCGGGACGATCGTGGTGGTCGCGTTTGCCTTGTCTGCGCTCGGCATCGGTGTGAATCGCATCGCCTGGGTCGCGAGCGCGCTGTCGGTCGGCATCGGCTTTGGGCTGCAGGCCATCGTGCAGAACTTTATTTCCGGCCTGATCCTGCTGGCGGAGCGGCCGGTCAAAGTAGGTGATTGGGTGGTGCTGGGCACGGCCGAAGGAGATGTGAAGCGGATCAACGTGCGTGCCACCGAAATCCAGTTGGGCGACCGGTCGACCTTGATCGTGCCCAACTCGGAGTTCATCACCAAGACCGTCCGCAACATGACGCTGGCGAACGCCGAGGGCCGTGTATTGATTCGTTTGCCGATGCCGTTGACCACCGATGCGCACCGGGCGCGCGATGTGATGCTGTCGGCCTGCAGTGAGCATCCGGGCGTGCTGCCGACCCCGGAACCATCGCTCATGCTGGATGGCATCGAAGGCGGGTTCCTGATCTTCCAGCTGATCGCCTATGTGCAGAACCCGAGGTTGGCGGGTGGTGTGCGGAGCGACCTGCTCTTCAAGATCCTCGACGAGCTGAACAAGGCGCAATTGCCGCTGGCGGCCTATGCCGCTGCGCCGATGCCAGTCGCGCCGCCAGCCTCTGCATCGCAACCTGCCGAAGTTCCAGGCCCGGACCCGGGACCGCGCCCCGCGTGACCAGCTGGTTCCGTCTATCGCCGTTCACCGCCGGCCAGCAGCCATTGACCGGTACCGCAGACGATCACCAAGGCGCCATAGGTCCACATCATGCCGTCATGGCCGTAGATGACCAGACCGGTCACCATCACCGCAATACCCGCCAGGAAATTGATGCCTGTCTGCGTCCAGAACCCTGGCGCTCCTGCTCGTCGCCTCATCAAAAAGCGGGTTGCCAACGCCAGCACCAGCGCGATGAAAAAGGCCGGCGCTACGAAGTTGAGCAGGGAGTCGAGCAGTTGAAATGGAGACACGGCGGAGATCAAAAAAAAGCGGGGCGGCGTAGGCTAAACCGCCGATAGTCTCGGCCACATGGAGACCGCCCGCCCTGGGGCGCTATAAATTTTATAATTGTCAGCTATGTCAGTCTGGGCTCTCGGCTTGAACCACACGACCGCGCCGCTCGACCTGCGCGGTCGTTTCGCGTTCGCGATCGACCAGTTGGCCCCGACGTTGCAGAGCCTGCGCAGCTCTTTCCCTGCTGGTCGCCATCCCCAAATCGAAGCCGCGATCCTTTCGACCTGCAATCGCACCGAGATTTATTGCGCCGCAGCAGACGACATCGCGCTCGACCACACGATGGGCTGGTTGGCCCAAAGCGGCGGCGTTGCCCCTGCCCTGCTTCGCTCGCATGCCTACACCCTACACAACGACGATGTTGCGCGTCACGCCTTCCGCGTCGCCAGCGGGCTCGATTCGATGGTGCTTGGCGAGGCGCAGATCCTCGGCCAGATGAAAGATGCGGTGCGCGCCGCCGAAACGGCCGGTGCGCTGGGCAGCACGCTCAATCAGTTGTTTCAGCGCTCGTTCGCGGTCGCGAAAGAAGTGCGCACTGCCACCGAGATCGGTGCGCATTCGATCAGCATGGCGGCGGCTGCGGTGCGCCTCGCCGGCCAACTGTTCGAAGACCTGAAACAGACTCGGATACTGTTCGTCGGCGCCGGCGAAATGATCGATCTGGCGGTGACGCACTTCGCGGCGAAGGAGCCCAAGTCGATCACCATCGCCAATCGCACTCAGGCGCGCGGCGAAGTGCTGGCCGCGCGCTTCGGCGCCGAATCCATGCGCCTGGCCGATTTGCCGGGTCGACTCGCAGAGTTCGACATCGTGGTGAGTTGCACTGCGAGCACGTTGCCACTGATCGGCCTCGGCGCGGTCGAGCGGGCGCTCAAGGCACGCAAGCACCGGCCGATGTTCATGGTAGATCTGGCCGTACCACGCGACATCGAGCCCGAAGTGAAGGCGCTCGAAGACGTGTACCTCTACACAGTGGACGATCTGGCGCAGGTGGTGCAGCAGGGCCAAGCCAACCGCCAGGCTGCGGTGGCGCAAGCCGAAGTCATCATCGACGCCGGCGTCCAGAGCTTCATGCAGTGGCTGGACCAGCGCGGCACGGTGCCACTCATTCAACAGCTCAACGCACAGAGCGATGAATGGCGTGCGACGGAGATGGCCCGTGCCCGCAAGATGCTGGCCAAGGGCGAGCCGGTGGAGGCGGTACTCGAAGCCATGGCGCGCGGGCTGACGCAGAAGATGTTGCATGGCGCAATGACCGAGCTTCACGCCGGCGACGTCGCAGCGCGCGAGCAAACTGCGCAGACCATCTCGCGCCTGTTCCTGCGCAAAGAGCGTTAGCGACGCTGGTCGGTGGGCCCATAGCCCGTTCAGCGGTGTGCGCATTTGTCGAGTGCAGCCGCTTCAGTCGCCGATGGCGGCGTCCCCTTTTCCTATTGCCTTTGGTCTTTCCACCTTGAAATCATTCCTGCGCCATCAACTCGAGCGTTATGCGTTACGCCTGGAGGAGCTCGACTTTCTGCTGTCGCGCGAAGACATCATGAGCGACATGGCGCAGTACCGCACCATCTCGCGCGAGCATGCCGAGGTCACGCAAATCGCCGGCCGCTATGCGCGCTATGTGGGGCGGGAGTCCGACATAGCCGGCGCACGCGGGATGCTCGCGGACCCGGAAATGGTCGACATGGCGCGCGACGAAATCGCAGGCGCCGAAGCCGATTTGGCTCAGCTCGAAGAAGAGCTGCAGCGCCTCCTGCTGCCCAAGGACCCGGACGACTCGCGCAACGCGTTCCTCGAAATCCGCGCCGGCACCGGTGGCGACGAATCGGCACTCTTCGCGGCCGACCTGCTTCGCATGTACACGCGCTACGCCGAGCGCGTGGGCTGGCGCTGCGAGATCGTCAGCGAAAGCCAGAGCGAACTGGGTGGCTACAAGGAGGTCGTGGTCCGCGTGATCGGCACCGATGTGTTTGGCCAGCTGCGCTTCGAGTCGGGCGGCCACCGGGTGCAGCGGGTGCCGACGACCGAGACGCAAGGCCGCATCCACACCAGCGCCTGCACGGTCGCGGTGTTGGCCGAGCCGGACGAACAGGAGGCTATCAAGATCAACCCGGCCGACCTGCGCATCGACACCTACCGTGCCAGCGGCGCGGGCGGCCAGCACATCAACAAGACCGATTCGGCGGTGCGCATCACGCACCTTCCGACAGGCATCGTCGCCGAGTGCCAGGACGGCCGCAGCCAGCACGGCAACAAGGCCCAGGCCATGAAGGTGCTGACCGCCCGCATCCATGAAAAGGATCGCAGCGAGCGCGCGGCCAAGGACGCGGCCGAGCGCAAGGGCCTGATCGGCACCGGCGACCGCAGCGATCGCATTCGCACTTACAACTTTCCGCAGGGGCGACTCACCGACCACCGCATCAACCTGACGCTTTACAAGCTGCTGGCGATCATGGAAGGCGACCTGGGCGACGTGCTGGCCGCGTTGCAAGCCGCACGCGAAGCCGAGCAATTGTCCGAACTCGAATCGAGCCTGCCGGCATGACGATCGCGCAGGCATTGGCTGCGGCGCTGGCACTCGGCATCGACCGGCTCGATGCGCAACTGCTCTTGCTCCATGCGATCGGGCGCCCGCTACACGACCGGGCCTGGTTACGGGCGCACGACACCGACGAATTTTCCAAATCGAGGTGGCCGGCCTTCGCGCGGCAGTTAGACCGACGTGCGACCGGCGAGCCTCTGGCCTATCTCGTCGGCGAGAAGGAATTCCACGGGCTTACCTTGAAGATCGATGCCCGCGTATTGGTTCCGCGGCCCGACACTGAAACGCTGGTCGATTGGGCGCTGGAGCGGCTCGACGCGTTGGCGTCACCCACCGTGCTCGACCTCGGCACCGGCAGCGGTGCTATCGCCCTGGCGCTGGTTCACGCACGGCCCGATGCGTTGGTGCGTGCGATCGATGCCAGCGCCGATGCATTGGCAGTGGCCGCAGCGAATGCCACGCGGCTGCGCTTGGCGGTGCAATTCACTCAGGCCGACTGGCTGGACGGCGCCGCGGTCAGTTACGACGTCATCGTCTCGAACCCGCCCTACATCGCGGCCGATGACCGCCACCTTGCCGCTCTGCGGCATGAGCCCATTACCGCCCTGGCCGCCGGCGCGGACGGCCTCGACGATTTGCGGCGCATCGTGCGCGACGCGCCGCCGCACCTGTCCGAAGGTGGATGGCTGCTGCTCGAACACGGCCACGATCAAGCCGACGCCGTACGGGCCTTGCTGGCCGAGCGCGGCTTTGCCGAAGTGCAAAGCCGGAATGACCTCGCCGGCATCGCGCGTTGCTCCGGCGGGATTTGGCGCACGGTGAAATAATCCCTTCAACTCGTATTCCATAAAGGAGCTTCCCATGTCCGACGCCCAGCAACGCATCGACGACCTCGTCAAGACCAACGAAATCGTGCTCTTCATGAAGGGCAACGCCAGCTTTCCGATGTGCGGCTTTTCCGGCCGAGCCATCCAGATCCTGAAGGCCGTGGGCGTCGACACCAAGTCGCTCAAGACCGTCAACGTGCTCGACGACCCGGAAGTCCGTCAGGGCATCAAGGAATACAGCAACTGGCCGACCATTCCGCAGCTCTACATCAAGGGCGAATTCGTGGGCGGCTCCGACATCCTGATGGAGATGTACGAGTCGGGTGAGCTGCAACAGGCGTTGAACGGCAGCGCGGCTTGAGTCACGAACACGAAGGCGACGGCCGCGTGCATCCGCACGGCGAGCCGGCCTGGAAGCACGATGGCGTACGCGTCGTCAAGGCAGGTCAGCTCGACGTGAACACGGCGCAAACGCCGGGCATGAACCGCGCGGCTGCCATCAACTTTGCCCGCGTCGGCGCGCAGAAGCTGTGGGCCGGCACGGTAACGATCCATGCGGACGCCAAGACCGGTGCGCATCACCACGGGCACCTCGAGTCTGTGATCTACGTGATCCGAGGCAAGGCCCGCATGCGGTGGGGCGATTACCTCGAGTTCACCGCCGAAGCCGGCCCAGGCGATTTCATCTACGTGCCGCCCTACGTGCCGCACCAGGAAATCAATGCGAGCGCGACAGAAGCACTCGAATGCGTGCTGTGCCGAAGCGACGGCGAGGCGGTGGCCGTCAACCTCGACATCGCACCGGTGGAAAAGCCGGAGTCTGTTCTCTGGATCGATCCGACGCACCCGCAAGGCGCGGTGTAAGCAACTCGGCAGAGCCCCGGGGTTTGGCTCATTTCAGGTGTGGAATGCCGGCTTGAAGGCGACATTGGTGCGGGGATGGTCAACGAGCCGAACGCATTGCAGCTCCTTCCTGTCCCGAGCGAGCGCATTGTTTGCTTCCGTCCAGAAGTCCAGCTTTTCTGTTTTCCCGACGTAGATGGCATTGCCGCGCGAATCGTAAAAAAAACTACGCGGGTGCCGCAGATAGTCGGCACGGCTTCCCCGTGCAGCCACTGGCAAGAGCCACATCGGCTTCGCGCAGTAGGTCGAGACCCAGCCCCGGGCACTGCCGTTTCGATGGCACCATGGCAGGCTCCATAGACTTGCCATGACCCTGACCCAAAGCCTGCTCGCCATCGTCGTTCTGATCGCGACGAGCGCGTTCTTTTCTCTTGCTGAAATCACGCTTGCTGCATCGCGCCGCCTGCGGCTGCGCCAGATGGCCGACGAAGGCGATGCCAGGGCGGAGCAAGTGCTGAAAGTGCAGGAGCAGCCGGGCCACTATTTCACCGTGGTCCAGATCGGTCTTAACGCGGTCGCCATTTTGGGCGGCGTGGTGGGCGAAGGCGCGCTCAGCCCGTTCTTCGAACGTTTGCTCGGCATCTGGTTCGGGCCCGATGCAGCGAAGACCGGCGCATTTCTGGCCTCGTTCGTGACGATCATCGCGGTGTTCCTGGTGTTTGCCGATCTCTTCCCCAAGCGGCTCGGCATGAGCGACCCGGAACACCTCGCGGTGCGCATGGTCGGTCCGATGAACGTGCTGATCACGACCTTCAAGCCACTCGTCTGGTTCTTCACGCGCAGCACGGATGTGCTCTTCAAACTGCTCGGCATTCCGCTGCAGCGCATCGACAAGATCACGTCGGCCGATATCCTCGCGATGACCGAAGCGGGGGCGCGGGCCGGCGTGCTGGCGGTGCGGGAGCAACAGGTGATCGCCAACGTCTTCGAGCTCGACACGCGACTGGTTCACAGCGTGATGACTTCGCGCGACCGCATTACGTGGTTTCAAAAGGACGACCCTGAATCGGTGCTGCGTGCGCGCATCGTGGCCGAACCCTTCTCCGCGTATCCGGTGTGCGACGGCGATATCGATCACGTGCTCGGCTATGTCGATGCCAAGGACATGTTCCAGCGTGTGCTGAGCGGCCAGCCGCTGGCGCTCGACCAGGGCGTGCCGCTGCACAAGGCGCTGGTTATCCCAGATCGCTTGTCGCTGACCGAAGTGCTCGAACAGTTCCAGCAGGCGCACGAAGACTTCGCGATCATCGTCAATGAATACAGCCTGGTGGTCGGCGTCATCACGCTCAACGACGTGATGAGCACGGTGATGGGCGACCTCGTCGGTGCGCAAGACGAGGAGCAGCAGATCGTCAAGCGCGACGACACCTCTTGGTTGATCGACGGCGTGACGCCGGTGCAGGATGTGATGCGTGCGCTCCACATCGATACGCTGCCGCACGCCGACGAATACGAAACGCTGGCGGGCTTTCTGATGGTGATGCTACGCCGCGTGCCCAAGCGCACCGATTGCGTGAACTGGGGCGGCTACGCGTTCGAAGTGGTCGACGTCGACAACCACCGCGTGGACCAAGTGCTGGTCAGCAAGAAAGTCTGATCCAGGAACGCAGGACGACTGGGACGACTATCCGCGCGGCGGCTCGACGGGCGGGATCTTGTCGGGTGTACGGTCGGCGAAGAGCCACGGGCGCTGATTGGCAAACACCGCATCCGGGTACGGCGAGCGACCACGGCTGCCGTTGTAGCGGCCCAGCGTCATGAACAAATCGCCGTTCTCGCGCTGGAGATAGTGGCGCAGGATGACGCAGCCGAAGCGCAGGTTGGTCTGCATGTGGAACAGCTTGGCCGGATCGCTGTCGCCGATCACGCGAGTCCAGAACGGCATGACCTGCATGTAGCCGCGAGCGCCCGCACTCGAGACTGCAAACTTGCGGAAGTTGCTCTCGACCTGGACGAGCCCGAGCACCAGGCTGACGTCGAGCCCGGACCGCTTCGACTCGTACCAAATCGTTTGCAAAAGCTCTTTGCGGGTCGGCCAGTCCGGCACTTTCTTCAGTAGGCGTTCGCTCATGGCCCCTAGCCATCGAAGGTAGCGCAGGCGCGATTCGGTGTCGCTGAATTCCGGGATCGGCGGTGCCTTGTTGTGAATGGCCGACGACAAGGCCGTTCGAACGGAGTCGATCAGCGGCTCTTCGATTTGTGCGCCTGCGTGGGCCGACTCGTGAATCGACATCGCCAAGGGTGCCAGCGACGCGCCGAGCACCAGACGCCGCCGCGACAAAGCCGCCGGGCCTGGAACAGTGCGCGCCGCCAACGGCGCGGGCAGCGCGCGGCCGCTCATCCCGCCAGTCGCGCTTTCAGGAACGCAGCGGCCTCGCCGGCTGGCACCTTCGTCGCCGCTGTGTCCCGGCGATGCTGATACTCGAACTGGCCTTCCTTGATGCCGCGGTCTGAGATGACGATACGGTGCGGTACACCTATCAGTTCCCAGTCCGCGAACATTGCGCCGGGGCGCTCACCGCGGTCGTCGATCAGCACATCGACACCGGCTGCCAGCAGCGTTTCGTAGAGCGACTCGGCTGTCGCTTTGACGTGGGCGCTGCGGTCCATGCCGATCGGGCACACCACGACGGTGAAGGGCGCGATCGCGTCGGGCCAGATGATGCCGCGCTCGTCGTGGTTCTGCTCGATGGCGGCGGCAGGCAGGCGCGTGATGCCGATGCCGTAGCAGCCCATTTCGAGAAATTGCGGCTTTCCGCCCTCGTCGAGAAAGGTGGCGTTCATCGCCTTGCTGTATTTGGTGCCGAGCACGAAGACGTGCCCGACCTCGATGCCACGCTCGATCGCCAGCACGCCCTTGCCGTCCGGCGACGGATCGCCAGCGACGACGTTGCGGATGTCCGCCACCACGTCGGGCTCAGGCAGGTCGCGGCCCCAATTCACGCCGCTCATATGGAAGTCGACTTGGTTGGCGCCGGTGATCCAGTCGGTCATGACAGCCACTTCGCGATCGGCCACGATGGAGAGCGGCTTCTTGAGATTCAGCGGACCGAGGTAGCCGGGCTTGCAGCCGAAGTGATCGTCGATTTCGGAGATCGTGGCAAAGCGGAAGCCCTGGTCGAGCCCGGCGATTTTGCCGACCTTGATCTCGTTCATGTCGTGATCGCCGCGCAGCAGCAACAGCCAGACTTTCGCGCCCTTGATATCGCCCGTAGCGTCGACGATGTCGGTGGCAAGAACCAGCGTCTTGACAGTGCTGGACAGCGGCACGCCCAACAGCTCCGCCACGTCGGCGCAGGTGCTCTTACCGGGCGTCGGTGTCTTGGCGAGCGCATTGAAAGCGTCTGGCCGAGTGCCGGCTGGCGCCAGCGCCTCGGCCTTTTCCATGTTGGCGGCATAGTCGCTGTCAGCGCAATACACGATGGCGTCTTCGCCGGTGGCGGCGATGACCTGAAACTCTTCGCTCAGGTCGCCGCCGATGGCGCCGCTGTCGGCAGCGACAGCGCGATAGCGCAGTCCGAAGCGATCGAAGATGAGGCGGTAGGCATCGGACATGGCCTTGTAGCTGAGCTTGGCAGCGTCAAGGTCGCGATCGAAGCTGTACGCATCTTTCATCGTGAACTCGCGTCCGCGCATGAGGCCAAAGCGCGGGCGTCGTTCATCCCGAAACTTGGTCTGAATTTGATAGAAATTCTTCGGCAGCTGCTTGTAGCTGCGGATCTCCTGCCGCGCGATGTCGGTCACCACTTCTTCGCTGGTCGGCTGGACGACGTAGTCGCGGTCATGCCGATCCTTGATGCGAAGCAACTCGGGGCCCATCTTCTCGAAACGGCCGCTCTCTTGCCAGAACTCTGCCGGCTGAACCACCGGCATCGCGAGCTCGACGGCGCCGGCTCGGTTCATCTCTTCGCGCACGATCGCCTCGATTTTGCGGATCACGCGCAGGCCCATCGGCATGTACGTGTAGATGCCGATGCCGAGCTTTTTGATCATGCCGGCGCGCATCATCAGGCGATGACTCGCGACCTCTGCGTCTGCCGGAGCTTCTTTCAAGGTGGAGACAAAAAAACGGGATGCTTTCATCTTGCGCGCGCCAGGACGATCTAAAGGGAAGAAGAAGGCCGGTAAAGCCCTCGAAACCGGTCGCTTGCCGTGCGTAACACGGCGTGCATAATCGACTCAGTTCATAGAAATTTGGGGTTTGATTATGCTCGACCGGGACGGCTTCAGGCCCAACGTCGGCATCATCCTGCTCAACCAGAGAAACCAGGTTTTTTGGGGCAAGCGCATACGCACTCACTCCTGGCAGTTTCCGCAGGGTGGCATCGATCGAGGCGAGAGTCCGGAGCAAGCGATGTTCCGGGAACTGCATGAAGAAGTAGGGCTCCAGCCGGAGCATGTGCGAATCGTTGCCCGTACCCGCGACTGGTTGCGCTACGAGGTGCCGGACCGGTTTATTCGCCGGGACGCACGAGGTCACTACAAGGGCCAGAAACAGATCTGGTATTTATTGCAGCTCACCGGTCATGACTGGGACCTGAATCTGCGCGCGACCGATCATCCGGAATTCGACGCCTGGCGCTGGCACGACTACTGGGTGCCGCTTGACGTGGTGGTCGAATTCAAGCGCGGCGTCTATGAAATGGCGCTCACCGAACTTTCACGCTACCTGCCTAGACAGGATTTTCGTAACCGTTTCCTGCGCAGCAATGTGCGCGCCCGAGAATTCGAGCGCCACCCTTCTGCTGCAGGCTATGAATCCAACTTCGAGCTTCCACCGGGTGCCAGCTTCGATCCTGACCCCAGTGCTCCTGCCAATGCCAACCTTGCGAACGATGTTCCCTATCCTCCCGATCCGCTTCACGCGCCGCGCTAAACGCGCTCTCACGTTTGCTTGCTTGTGCACACTTGTCTCGGTCGCTGGTGTGGGTTGCGCAAGCTCTGGGCGCGATACGAGCAATCCTGACTGGGCTCAAGCCGGCTCGCCACCACTACCAACCCGCACCAGCATGGACGTCGAGTGGAAAGAGACTGAAGTTCCAGCGCCGCCCAAGTTCGATGCGAACAAGCTTCTGTCGATCGAAATGCCTTCGTATATGACTTCGAAGTTTGGCGTCGATCCGGCCACCATCGCGATCACCGGCGACGGCATCGTTCGCTATGTGGTCGTAGCTTCAAATTCAACTGGTGGCGGTATCAACGCCTTCTATGAAGGCGTGCGCTGTTCGAGCGAAGAGACGAAGAGCTATGCGCGCTATGGAAGCGATGGCTGGCGTGCCACCACCAACCCGGAGTGGAAGAGCTTTCGCGATTTGCGGTCCAGTTATGCGAAGGAATTGGCGAATCAGGGGTTGTGTAGAGGTCACGCGCCACGCGCCTCGGTCGCCGAGATCGTTCGCTATATCAAGCAGCCGATGCGCGAACCGGAAATCCCCGGCATGCAGTGATCAGCGTCCGCCGAACGCCCCGTTGGATTGGCCGGTCGTCGTAGCCGACGCCGACGGCATAAGCACCATGTTGTCGCGGTGGACCATTTCCGGCTCGGCGACGTAGCCGAGCAAGCGCTCGAATTCGGCCGAAGGCTTGCGGCAGAGCAGCCGCGCCTCGCTGCTCGAATAGTTGGAAAGACCACGCGCCAGCTCGACGCCGGCCTCGTCACGCACAGCGATCACATCGCCCCGCGAGAAGTCGCCCTCTACCGCAGTCATGCCGATCGGTAGCAAGCTCTTGCCTTCGCCTCGCACCTTGGCAGCGGCGCCGGCATCGACCCGCACCGCGCCGCGCATCTGCAAGTGATCGGCCATCCAGCGCTTGCGGGCCTGATGCTTCGCAGTTTGTGCGATCAACAACGTGCCGATCGACTCTCCGCGAGTGAGGCGCAGCAGGGCGTCGGGTTCACGTCCCCAAGCAATGACGGTAGAGGCACCCGACCCGGCCGCACGCTTGGCCGCCAGAATCTTCGTGATCATGCCGCCTCGGCCCAAGCTCGAACCGGCGCCGCCCGCCATGGCCTCAAGTGATGCATCGCCCGCAGCTGCTTCGTGGACGAATTGAGCTTCAGCATCCTTCCGCGGATCGGCCGTGAAAAGCCCGCGTTGATCGGTGAGGATGACCAATGCATCGGCTTCAACGAGGTTGGCGACCAGTGCACCCAGCGTGTCGTTGTCGCCGAACTTGATCTCGTCGTTGACGACCGTATCGTTTTCGTTGATGACCGGAACCACGCCGAGGCGCAGCAGCGTAACGAGTGTCGACCGGGCGTTCAGATAGCGTTCGCGATCGGCCAAATCAGCGTGCGTCAACAGCACTTGCGCGCTGCCGATGCCATTCTCGCGCAGCTTGGTTTCGTAGATCTGCGCCAAGCCCATTTGGCCCACGGCCGCGGCCGCTTGCAGCTCGTTGATCTCGTGCGGCCGCACCCGCCAGCCCAGCCGCTTCATGCCCTCGGCGATGGCGCCGCTCGACACCATGACCACTTCGCGCCCTTCGCGCACCAGCGTCGCGAGTTGCCGGCACCATTCACCAATCGCGTGTTCGTCGAGGCCGCGCCCTTCGTTCGTTACAAGGCTCGAGCCCACTTTGACGACAATACGCCGCGCGTCGCGCAAGACGGTGGATGCCACCATCTTCAAGGCGCCGGTTCGGCGAAGCGCGGATCGACTTCGGCCGGGGGCTGTTCGGCGAGCTGCTGCGCTTTCACGTGACGGTAGACGGCCTGCACCAGCAGTTCGCACCCTTCCCGCGTGAGCGCAGATATCTCGAATACCGGGCCTTTGAAGCGCAGCCGTTTGACGAGATCTTTGACGCGGGCGGCACGCTCTTCGTCGGGCACCATGTCGAGCTTGTTCAGCACCAGCCAGCGAGGCTTCTCGTACAGCGCTGCGTCGTATTTCTTCAGCTCGCCGACGATCGCTCTCGCCTGAACTACCGGGTCGACACCCTCGTCGAAAGGAGCGATATCGATGACGTGCAGCAGCAACCGCGTGCGCTGGAGATGGCGCAAAAACAAATGGCCGAGTCCGGCGCCTTCTGCCGCACCTTCGATCAGACCAGGCAGATCAGCGACCACGAAGCTCTGCTCGGGGCCTACGCGCACCACGCCGAGGTTCGGGTGAAGCGTGGTGAACGGATAGTCTGCGATACGCGGCCGCGCGTTTGAAATGGCAGTAATCAGTGTCGACTTGCCCGCGTTAGGCATGCCAAGCAACCCGACGTCAGCCAACACCTTGAGCTCGAGCTTGAGGCTGCGTTTATCGCCTGGCCATCCTGGCGTTTTTTGACGAGGAGCTCGATTGATTGCGCTCTTGAAGCGCATGTTGCCGAAACCCCCGTCGCCACCTTTGGCAATGGTGATGACTTCGCCCGGTGCCAGCAGTTCGAACAAGACTTCGCCGGTTTCTGCGTCGGTGATGATCGTGCCGACCGGCATCTTCAACGTGACGTCGTCACCTGCGGCGCCGAACATATCGGAACCCATTCCATGCTGACCGCGCTTGGCGTCATGCCGGCGCGAGAAACGAAAATCCACCAACGTATTGAGGTTGGAGTCGGCCACGGCGAAGACGTGGCCGCCTCGGCCACCGTCGCCGCCATTCGGACCACCAAATTCTTTGTACTTTTCATGCCGGAACGACACGCAGCCGTCGCCGCCATCGCCAGCAGCGATGTCGATAAAAGCTTCGTCGACGAACTTCATGGAATATCCAGTTTACAAATGAAGAAGCCCCGACAAGCGGGGCTCCTTGGAGCGGATCGAGCGATCGATCAGGCTTGGGTAGCCGCCGGCATCACGTTGACGGTGTGCTTATTCAGCGAACCCTTGATGGCGAACGAAACATGTCCGCTCACCAGAGCGAACAGCGTGTGGTCCTTGCCGATGCCGACATTCACGCCGGGGTGGAATCGGGTACCACGTTGGCGCACGATGATCGCGCCTGCGCTGATCATCTCGCCGCCAAACGCCTTGACGCCGAGCATCTTGGGCTTTGAGTCGCGCCCGTTTCGCGTTGAGCCGCCGCCTTTTTTCTGTGCCATGGTGTCGGTTCCTTAGCCGGCGATCGCGCCGATTTGCAGTTCGGTGAACTGCTGGCGATGGCCTTGACGTTTCTGATAGTGCTTCCGACGGCGCATCTTGAAGATGTGCACTTTGTCGTGCTTGCCGTGCGACAGTACTGTGACTGTCACGGTTGCGCCGGACACCAGGGGCGTGCCAACTTTGATTTCACTGCCGTCTCCGACAGCCAAAACCTGGTCGATCACGATTTCCTGGCCTACGTCCGCAGCAATCTGTTCTACTTTAATTTTTTCGCCGGAAGCAACACGATACTGCTTGCCCCCGGTTTTTATGACCGCGTACATGAATGACCTCTTGAATAGGAAGCTCCACGGACGAATTCCGTAGAGCCCGAGATTATAGCACGGTTTGCGGTTGCTAACATGATTGGGTGCGTGGGCAAATGACATGAGCGCGCTGCTCCCTATAATCAGTGCCCCGCGGCTTCGGCCTGTTTCGACGCCCATTTATATCGCTCCGGCGCCCTTGCTTTGCCAGTTCCTGCCGCTGACGCATCAGCCTCTTCCACAGCCGCCGTTCTCGGCTTGATTGCTAATGACATGGAGGCAGTCGACCGCGTGATTGCTGCGCGACTGGACACGGGCGTTCCTCTGGTCAGTCAGGTTTCGCAATACATCATCGCTGCCGGCGGAAAGCGCCTCCGCCCTGCGCTGCTGCTGCTGATGACCGGTGCGCTGGGCTACACCGGCGACCAGCGATATAACCTGGCTGCAGTGGTCGAGTTCATTCATACCGCAACGTTGCTGCACGACGACGTTGTCGACGAGTCGACCCTGCGACGCGGTCGCCCCACTGCCAATGAGTCTTTCGGCAACCCCGCCAGTGTTCTGGTCGGTGATTTTCTCTACTCGCGAGCATTTCAAATGATGCTGGATGCAAACAACATGCGCGTCATGCAAATCCTGGCAGAAGCGACGAACGTGATCGCTGAAGGCGAGGTGTTGCAGCTGATGAACATGCACGACGCATCGCTCAATGAGGTCGCTTATCTAAGGGTGATCCGCTCCAAGACGGCAAAGCTGTTTGAGGCCAGCACCCGGCTCGCTGCGGTTTTGGCTGGAGCTGGCGCAGACGTGGAAGAGTCATGCGCAACCTACGGTCAGGCACTCGGCACTGCATTTCAGGTTATCGACGATGTGCTCGACTATGCCGGAGATGCCAGCGAAACCGGTAAAAACCTGGGTGACGATCTACGCGAAGGCAAGACGACCTTGCCGTTGATTCTTGCGATGCAGCGAGCGCAGCCGGACGAGAGCGCCCTGGTAAGAGCAGCGATCGAAGCAGGCGATACAAGCCAACTGCCGCTTATTGTCGAGATCGTGCGCCAGACCGGCGCACTCGACGCCACGCGAGCCGCGGCTGCGACTGAAGCGCAACGCGCTATCGACGCTCTTCGGGACTTTCCAGCCAATTCGCACACGAACGGTTTGCTACAATTGGCAGCTCAGTTACTCGAGCGGCGCGCTTAGGAATTCGCAAAGCGCGAGCCCTGAAACGCCGCCGTGTTGTAACAAATCGGGGTGTAGCTTAGCCTGGTAGAGCGCTACGTTCGGGACGTAGAGGCCGGAGGTTCGAATCCTCTCACCCCGACCAGCCTTTGTGTGGCTGTAATGCCAAAAGCTGTGCGATATGGCACGGCAATTGCGGTTTACAGTATTAAGGCGATCAGCGATGATCGTGAAGCACTTTTTCACGCTTTTTACACTCGCTGCATGGCCGCTGCCGAACCTCTCGTCAAAGAAAACCTGCCAGTTGCGCTGCCCGGTCTAGCGCGCGCGCTGATCTCCGCCGGCAAATTGCCTGCCAAGACAGCTGAAGATATCTATCAGAAGTCGCAGTCGAGTCGCACCAGCTTCATTGCCGAATTGACCGGTACCGGCGCGGTTTCGGCCGCCGACCTTGCCCATACGCTCTCCAGCGCGTTCGGCGCCCCGCTGCTAGACCTCGATGCAATCGACCCACAGCGTCTGCCCAAAGACCTGCTCGATACCAAGCTGTGTCAGGCGTACCGCATCGTCGTTCTCAGCAAGCGAAACAACCGACTGATCGTCGCTACCGCCGACCCGTCAGACCAGCAAGCCGCCGAGAAGATCAAGTTTGCGTCGCAAATGGGCGTCGACTGGGTCATCGCCGAGTACGACAAGCTTTCGCGCATGGTCGAGGCCAATGCGGTCAGCGCGGCAGAAACCATCGACAACATCGTTGGCGCCGAATTCGAGTTCGACGAAGTCACGGCGGACACATCGGGTGACGCCAACGAGCAGGCCGTTGCCGAAGTCGAAGACGCGCCCGTGGTGCGCTTCCTGCACAAGATGCTGCTGGACGCCTTCAGCATGCGCGCGTCGGACATTCACTTCGAACCCTACGAACACAACTACCGCGTTCGATTTCGCGTAGACGGTGAATTGCGCGAGATTGCGAGCCCGCCAACAGTCATCAAAGACAAGCTGGCATCACGCATCAAGGTGATATCGCGGCTCGACATTTCCGAAAAGCGCGTGCCGCAAGACGGTCGCATGAAGCTCAAGATCGGCGCCGACCGTGTCATCGATTTCCGGGTCAGCACGCTGCCGACTTTGTTCGGCGAAAAGATCGTGATTCGGATTCTCGATCCGAGCAGCGCCCGGCTGGGCATCGACGCACTGGGTTACGACGCCGACGAAAAAGCGCGCTTGCTGCAGGCTATTGGTCGTCCTTACGGCATGGTCCTCGTGACGGGACCGACCGGCTCGGGAAAGACGGTGTCGCTCTATACCTGCCTGAATTTGCTGAACAAACCGGGCGTCAATATCGCGACGGCGGAAGACCCGTCTGAAATCAATTTGCCGGGCGTCAATCAGGTCAACGTCAACGAGAAGGCCGGACTGACTTTTGCGACCGCTCTCCGCGCTTTTCTGCGGCAGGATCCCGACATCATCATGGTGGGCGAAATCCGGGATCTGGAGACAGCCGACATTTCCATCAAAGCGGCACAAACGGGCCACCTGGTGCTGTCAACCCTTCATACCAACGACGCACCGACCACGTTGACCCGGATGCGCAACATGGGCATCGCGCCTTTCAATATCGCATCGAGCGTCATCCTGATCACCGCGCAGCGGCTGGCCCGACGCCTTTGTATCGTGTGCCGTACACCGGCCGAAATACCGCGTGAAGCCTTGCTTGACGCAGGCTTTACCGCGACCGACGCCGACAGCGGTTGGACGCCATACCGCCCGGTGGGCTGTTCGGCATGCAATGGCGGCTACAAAGGCCGCGTTGGCATTTACCAGGTGATGCCGATCACCGAAGAGATCCAGAAGATCATCCTGCGCGACGGCAGTGCGCTGGACATCGCTCGGCAGTCCGAGGCGGAGGGCGTCCGTTCGCTGCGTCAATCCGGCCTTCGGAAAGTCATGCAAGGGCTGACATCACTCGAAGAAGTGGTCGCGTGCACCAACCAATAAACACTGCGAACCGGAGATCACATGGCCACCGCCGCATCGACACGCACTCTTAAAGAATTCGTCTTCGAATGGGAAGGCAAGGACCGTAATGGCAAAGCCGTCCGCGGCGAGGTGCGCGCGGCGGGCGAGAACCAGGTCCAGGCCGCTTTGCGGCGGCAGGGCGTGCTCGCATCGAAGATCAAGAAGCGCCGGATGCGCTCCGGCAAGTCGATCAAGCCTAAAGACATCGCCATCTTCACGCGCCAACTCGCGACCATGATGAAAGCAGGCGTGCCGCTTTTGCAGTCGTTCGACATCGTGGGCCGAGGCAACGCAAACCCCAGCGTTTCCAAACTGCTCAACGACGTGCGCAGCGACGTGGAAACAGGCACTTCGCTCTCCTCGGCGTTCCGCAAGTTTCCGAAGTATTTCGACAACCTCTACTGCAATCTGGTCGAGGCAGGTGAAGCGGCCGGCATTTTGGAGGAGTTGCTCGACCGCCTGGCCACTTACATGGAAAAGACCGAAGCGATCAAGTCGAAGATCAAATCGGCATTGATGTATCCCGCTTCGGTCGTTGTCGTGGCTTTCGTGGTGGTTGCGATCATCATGATCTTCGTGATTCCCGCATTCAAGTCGGTGTTCAGTTCGTTTGGTGCCGATTTGCCCGCGCCCACGCTGATCGTCATGGGTATCAGCGAATTCTTCGTGGCTTACTGGTGGTTGATATTCGGGGTCATCGGTGGCGGCCTGTACTTTTTCATGCAGGCATGGAAGCGCAACGAACGCGTTCAAAAGGTGATGGACCGGGTGCTGCTGAAGTTGCCTATCTTCGGTGCGCTTATCGACAAATCCTGCGTGGCACGGTGGACTCGCACGTTGTCGACGATGTTCGCAGCCGGCGTGCCTTTGGTCGAGGCGCTCGATTCCGTGGGGGGCGCTTCGGGCAACTCGGTGTACGCCGACGCCACCGTCAAGATTCAGCAAGAGGTTTCTACCGGCACCAGCCTGACGAGCGCGATGACCAACGCGAACCTGTTCCCATCGATGGTTTTGCAGATGACGGCCATCGGCGAAGAGTCGGGCTCCATCGATCACATGCTCGGCAAGGCCGCTGACTTCTATGAGTCCGAAGTCGACGACATGGTCGCTGGCCTTTCGAGCCTGATGGAACCCATCATCATCGTGTTCCTGGGCGTTCTCATCGGCGGTATCGTGGTCTCCATGTACCTGCCCATCTTCAAGCTCGGCCAAGTCGTCTGATGTTGGTGTCGCAGGGGATCGATGCCGGGTTCGCTGGTGTGCTCGGACTCGTCATAGGCAGCTTTCTCAATGTCGTGATCTACCGGCTTCCGGTGATGATGTTGCGTGGCTGGCTCGACGAGTCCGTCGGCGGCCTGCTGCGTCCACCAGTCGGACCTTCCCTCTGGACTCAAGTCTTCGGCGCCAAGGTGCCGGTACCAGCCCGACTCGAGTCCAGTGCGGCCGAAGCTCGCGCAGCGCTCGACGCACTCCCCACGTTCGATCTGGCAAAGCCCGCATCGCGCTGCGGCGCTTGTGGTCACGCGATTCGCTGGTACGAAAACATCCCGGTGATCAGCTATCTGGCGCTCCGCGGGCGCTGCTCGCAATGCAAGACCTCGATCAGCGTTCGCTACCCGATCGTCGAAGTCGTGACCGGTGTGCTCTTTGCGTTGTGCGCCTACCGCTTCGGCATCACTTTCACTGGCGCGCTGTGGGCCACCTTCGCTGCTTTGCTGGTATGTCAATTTCTGATTGACCTCGACACCCAATTGCTGCCGGATTCGCTCAACTATGTGCTGTTGTGGCTTGGTCTGTTGGGAGCGGCGCTGGGCTTGACTGGAACCTCGTTGCCAGCCGCCGTCTGGGGTGCCGCACTGGGCTACCTGAGCCTTTGGCTGGTCTACCACGCCTATCGCCTTGCAACTGGCAAAGAAGGCATGGGCTATGGCGACTTCAAGCTGCTGGCCGCGCTAGGTGCCTGGCTAGGCTCCGACTACCTCATCGCGATCATCCTGATGTCGTCAGTTGTCGGCGCCATTCTGGGAGCGATCCTGCTTTGGGCAGGCCGGATCGCGCACAAGGACATCCCAATCTCGTTCGGCCCGTTCCTTGCCGGGGCGGGGTTGCTATGCCTCGTGATCGGTCCGGTCGAAGTTCGTCAGCACTTCCCCTTCGTGTTTCCGTTCAGATCGACCTGAGACGCAACGGAACCGACTGATGCAACGCCTCGGTCTCACCGGCGGAATCGGCAGCGGCAAGAGCACCGTGGCGGCCATGCTCGTCGCATGCGGCGCCGCGTTGGTTGACACCGATGCCATTTCGCGCGCCCTGACGCAGCCTTCCGGAGCGGCCATAGGGCCCATCAGAGAGGCATTTGGCGACGCCGTCATTGCAATGGACGGCTCACTCGACCGCGCGCAGATGCGATCGATCGTCTTCGAAAATCCAGCTCAAAAAACCAGGCTCGAAGCCATTCTTCACCCGATGATCGGCGCCGAATGCGATCGGCAGGCGGCGATAGCCCAACGCCCGTTGGTCGTGTTCGACGTACCTCTCCTGGTCGAATCGGGTCGCTGGCGTCAGAAGGTCGATCGCATACTGGTGGTCGACGCCACCGCTGAAGTCCAGGTGGCCCGCGTCATGGCCCGCTCGAACTGGACTGAAGAAATGACGTTGTCCGTACTCGCCTTGCAAGCCAGCAGAAGCTCGCGACTGAAAGCCGCGGACGCAGTCATCTTCAACGTCGGGAAGTCATTCGCACAGTTGTCCGACGAGGTGAAGGTACTGATGGGTCACTGGGCCGAGCGACCTACGCGATAATTCTCGGCCACGCTCGACGCCGAGCCACCACGAACTTATAAGACCCGCAAAGAGTCTTAAGACGTCAGTCCGATCTCTCGATGCTTTTCAATTCGTACGCGTTCATCTTTTTTTTCTTTCCGTTGGTGTTGATCGGGTTTTTTCTGATCGGTCACCGGAACGCGCGGGCAGCCGCCGGCTTTCTCGCCCTGGCGTCGCTCTTCTTCTATGGCTGGTGGAGCGTCAAGGCGCTGCCGCTGCTGCTCGCCTCGATCTGCTTCAACTACTGGATCGCGCAGCGCCTGACGCCCGAGCCCGGCCGCGTCGACGCCATCCGCAAACGCACCTTGATCGTGGCGCTCACGATCAACCTGGGTGTGCTCGCCGTCTTCAAGTACGCGAATTTCTTCATGGAGAACGTCAATGCAGGTCTGACGGCGGGCGGCGCGACCCCGCTGCCGCTGCTGCACCTCGCGTTGCCCATCGGCATCTCGTTCTATACGTTCACGCAGATCGCTTTTTTGGTCGACTGCTGGCAGGGAAAGGTGAAGGAGCGGCGGTTCATTCCGTACGTCTTGTTCGTCACGTACTTTCCGCACCTGGTGGCCGGGCCGGTGCTGCATCACGCGCAAATGATGCCGCAGTTCGCCAACCCCTCAACCTACCGCGCGGACAGCAACAAGCTAGCGCTCGGCATTGCCATCTTCACCTTCGGGCTCGCCAAGAAGTTGCTGATTGCGGACCGTCTCGGCCAATACGCCGACATGATGTTCAATGGCGTGCACACCGGCGTTCTGCCCTCGCTGTACACGTCTTGGCTGGGCGTGCTCGCCTACACACTGCAGATTTATTTCGACTTTTCCGGCTACTCCGACATGGCTGTCGGGCTGTCGCTTTGCTTGGGCGTACAGCTCCCGCTGAATTTCCGCTCGCCCTACAAATCGACCAACATCATCGAGTTCTGGCGGCGTTGGCATATCTCCTTGTCGACCTTTCTGCGGGACTACCTCTACATCCCGCTGGGTGGTAACCGCAAGGGCCCGGGGCGGCGCTACTTCAACCTTTTCATGACCATGCTGCTGGGCGGCCTCTGGCACGGCGCGGCATGGACGTTCGTGATCTGGGGTGCGCTGCACGGCGCCTTCCTTGTCATCAACCACCTCTGGACTAGCAAAGTACGTCATGGCAAACCGTCCAGCGGTCGGCTTGCAAGCGTGCTGGGCTGGTTCCTCACCTTCGTTTGCGTCATGGTGGCTTGGGTCGTTTTCCGCGCTGAAAGCATGAATGCCGCGATCGAGATCTACAAGGGAATGCTGGGTATACACGGCGCACCGGTCAGCGCCTTTGCCGAGTTCGTCGTGCCCTTCCGCAAGCCTGAGTTCTTCCAGACGCTGTTGGTCGGCATGGTGATTTGCCTGGCATTGCCACCGACTATCTCGCTCGATCGCTGGATTCCGGTTCCTGGCGCTGTCGCCCATCGCGCGGTGCTCGCGCGGATCGCGCCGGCACTGACCGCGCTGGGCACCGTCATTCTTCTGGGCCTCTGCGTGTCGCGGCTGGGCACATACAGCCCTTTCCTGTATTTCCAGTTCTAGTCATGAAGCCGGGTGTTCTGTGGCTTCGCATTTACGGCGTCGGCTTTGTCGTCTGCTTTGCGTTGCTCTGGATCACGCTGCTCACCCCGATTGCCTACGGAGACTTGACACGCGTCGGGCGCATTTCCGAAACCGAGTTTGCGGCGCGTCGACCGGGCCCCAAGTTCGATAGTGCGTATTTGGTCGACTCCCCCGTTTCCGCCGCCGACGTGCTCGTCATCGGCGACAGTTTTTCGATTCGCTTTGCCTGGCAAGCAGCACTGGTCGAAGGTGGTTACCGCGTCGTCACGACGCACTGGGACAAGACTGGTCCGCTGTGCGCCAACTTTCCCGAGTGGCTGCGTCGCTCAGGGTTCAAGGGGCGCTACGTCATCATTGAAAGCATCGAACGCCTTCTTCCTGAACGTCTCGACGAAGCTGCGGCGTGCACAACGATGTCGCTGCCGTTCCAGGCCATTCCACGCGCGACCCAACTGGCTGCGGACACCGCCATGACGCTGCCGCAGCGCCTGAACTGGGACGCCGAGTGGGCAAGCGGCTGGCTGACCTACATTCATACGCGGGCCATCAAGACGAGTCAGGCCGATCTCGTATTCGACCACCCGAGATGGGGCGACTTGATCGTGTCGCGTCCTTTGCCAAATGGTTGCAAGGAATTCAGCAATCGCCTGTGTAATAAGGGAATCTTTCTGGTTGATGACGATCGCAATGTGGTGCTAAGTCCAAGCTCTGCCGCTTTGATGGCTCGATTCGACGGGCTCGCCGGAATGCCCAAAATCATTTGGATGGTGATCCCGAACAAGACCACGGTGTACCTAAATCAAGACCACGCGTCTTCTTTTGTGCAGGCGCTTGGTGCGCTGCACCTGGGTCCCGATCTTTTCGCGCTTGCCGCCAACAGCCGGCACCATGTAATGGACCTCTACTCACCCAATGACACGCATCTTTCTCCTGCCGGCTATCAGTTGGTCGGCGCCCGTATGTTGCAAGCCCTAAAGGACTCTGAAAAATGATGCCGGCGCGTTTGTGGCTTCGCTACTTTGCCGCGGGCTTCGTGGTCATCGTCTCGATGTTGCTGGTGACGCTTTTCACTCCGGCGCCTTATGGCGACCTCACGCGAATCGGCCGTCTTTCGGATGCAGAGTTCGGGTGGCAAGCCGCACCTCCGATCGTAACGAAGGCATACATCAAAGGCGTGCCTTTGGACCAAGCTGACGTGCTGGTGGTGGGTGACAGTTTTTCAATGACGCTGCGTTGGCAATCACGGCTCGTCAAAGAGGGATACAAAGTAGCGACGATCTACTGGGGCCAGACCGGCCCGTTGTGCAAAGACTTCACACCTTGGATACGGCGCGCGGGATTCAAGGGCAAGCTCGTCGTGGTCGAGAGTGTCGAGCGCCTGCTGGGTGACCGGCTCAAGGGGGGCTCCACCTGTACGACCATGTCGAAGGAGCCCGTCGTCAAGACCGTTCCGTTTCTCGAACCACTCGAAGCCGTGCCCGGCTTTGCGCTGAACTGGAGCGCAAAGTTGACGACCGGACTCATCACGTACACCAACATGAGAAAAGTCCGCAAGCTCTCGGGCGATGCGCTCTTTGGAGACGAGACCTGGGTGCGCCCGGTTCCGGACGGTTGCAGCTACTTCAGTCACAAGCTGTGCGAGAAGGCTCTCTTCTTTGTCGAGGACACAGACAATCCACCGCTCAAACCGGAGGCGGTCGAGCAAATGAAAGCTTTTGACAAAGCTCAGTCTGACCTCAAGTTCGTCTGGATGGTCATTCCCGACAAGACGACGGTGTACGTCGACACGCAACATGCAGCCCCCTTCGTCGCGGCCTTCAAGACTGCAGACCTGGGTCCTGACCTTTTCAGTTTTGCCGCCGATGAGCGCGCCAGAGTCCGCGATTTCTATTTCCCAAATGACACGCACCTCTCGATGCATGGCCAATTGGTTGTAGGTGACCGCATGTTGCAAGCTGTCCGCCAAGTCTTGGCGCCGCCCGCGCCGCGGCTGCCGTGAGACTATGATTCCCGACCAGAACGGAACAGCGTGATCCTCTACGAGTACCCCTTCAACGAGCGCATCCGGACCTACCTTCGGCTCGAGCATCTCTTTCGCCGCCTTGGCGAGTTGGTGCCCTCCGACTCCGCGCTGTTGCACCACTACGCACTCGTCACGATCTTCGAGATCATGGACGTGGCAGCGCGCGCCGACTTGAAGGCCGATGTGCTGCGCGATCTCGACAAGCACAAGAACGTTTTCAACAGTTATCGCGGTAATCCGCAGATCTCGGTGGCCGCGCTCGACCAGGTCGTTGCGCAGTTGGAACGCAACTTCGCCACGCTCAATACCGTGCCTGGAAAGGCCGGACAGTCGCTCACGGACAACGAATGGCTGATGAGTATTCGCAGCCGCGTCGGCATTCCCGGCGGAACGTGCCAGTTCGATTTGCCCGCGTACTTTGCGTGGCAAAACGGTACGGCCAAGATGCGTCGAACCGACATCGAGCGCTGGCTGACGACCCTCGCACCATTGGCCGAATCGATTTACCTCTTGCTCAAGCTGCTGCGTGATGCCGATGTTCCTTACAAGGTGATCGCAGCCCACGGCCAGTTTCAGCAAACGTTGCCGCAAGGACGCAGCTTTCAGTTGCTGCGCCTTCGCATCGATCCGAAGCTCGGCTTGATTCCTGAGATCAGCGGCAACCGCTTGATGGTCTCGGTGAGATTGATGCGCCACGAGGACGACGACCGGCTGCACCAGAGCACCGATGACGCGCCGCTCGAGCTGACCCTCTGCGCTTGAGATAGGACGGGAGGAGAGAAAACGTGGCGACGAGCAAAGTGAACAAGGCGGGCGACCGGATCGTTCGCTGTCCCGCATGCGGCGGCGATAGCGTCTATGGGCCAGCCAATCCGAATAGGCCGTTCTGCAGCGCGCGCTGCAAGGGCATCGACCTGGGCGCCTGGGCCAGTGAAGAGTTCAGGATGCCGACCGACGCACCGCCCGATGATGATCCGTTCGGCGACCCGCGGCTTCAGTAGACGGGCAGGATCAAGGGCCGGGCACACCGCGCTCGGCAGCCAGCCAACCCAGCACTGGGATTGCGCCGGGTAACACTGGCGCGACGTCCAACGGCAGCTGCTGCCACCGCATCGCCTGGCCTTCGCGCATCTCTAGCTCACCGGTCCACGCAGTGACCTTGCACCAGTGCAGCCGTACCAGCGCATGCGGGTAGTCGTGCTCGGTCACCTTCCATACAGAAGCGCTGTCGATCGTGATGCCGAGCTCTTCGTGCAGCTCGCGCCGCAATGCTTCTTCTATGCTTTCACCCGCCTCTACCTTGCCGCCCGGAAACTCCCAGTAACCGGCGTAAGGTTTGCCATCCGGGCGCGTCGACAGGAGCAAGGCATCGTCGCTTTTCCGGATCAGGATGCCGACGGCGACTTCGGTGTGCAGACGCGTCTCGGTGATCACGTCGCTCGCGCTGCGCACGTCGCTCACACCGCCCTCCGCCCCGCATAGTCGCGCGCGAACTGGTAAGCCACCCTGCCACTTCGGGAGCCACGCTCCAAGGCCCACACCAGCGCTTCAGGCTTGGCCGCGTCGATGGCTGCGGCGTCGACATCAAAAGAAGACAACCACTGCGCCACGATCGTCAGATACTCGTTTTGGCTGAACGGATAGAAACTGACCCACAGGCCGAAGCGCTCCGACAACGAGATCTTTTCCTCGATCACCTCGCCAGGGTGTACTTCGCCTTCTTCTGTGTGGGTGTAGCTGAGGTTGTCCTTCATGTACTCCGGCAGCAAATGACGCCGGTTGCTGGTCGCGTAGATCAACACATTCGGCGTCGGTGCGGAGATGGATCCGTCGAGGATCGACTTCAGCGCCTTGTAGCCGGGCTCGCCTTCGTCGAAGCTCAAGTCATCGCTGAAGACGATGAATTTCTCCGGCCGACCCGACACGACATCGACGATGTCGGGCAAGTCCACCAGCTCCGCCTTGTCGACCTCGATCAAGCGCAGGCCTTGCGGTGCATAAGCCTGCAAACATGCGCGGATGAGCGACGATTTACCGGTGCCGCGAGCGCCCGTCAGCAGCACGTTATTGGCAGGCTTTCCCTCGACGAACTGCCGCGTATTGCGCTCGATCTTTTCTTTCTGAACTTCGATTTCTTTCAGCGCATCGAGCGGCATGGTGCCGACGTGGCGAACCGGCTCCAGCGAACCATGGCCCGAGCTGCGACGGCGGTAGCGCCACGCGATCGACGCGTTCCAATCGGTCGGTGCAACCAGCGGCTGCGGAAGAATCGATTCGATGCGCGCGATGAGTTGCTCAGCGCGCACGAGCAGGTGTTCGAAGTTCTCGTTCATCGCGTGCGCATGGTCAGGAGCGGTAATCAGCGTTGATCGACACGTAGTCGTGGCTCAGGTCGCAAGTCCACACGGTGTCGCTGGCATCGCCGCGACCCAGGCCGATGCGTACCGTGATCTCGCTTTGCTTCATCACGCGCTGGCCATCTTCTTCTCGATAGTCAGGGGAGCGCCCTCCGTGCACGGCCACATGCACGTCGTCGAGATAGAGATCGATGCCGGTCTGGTCGAGATCGTCGATGCCCGCATAGCCCACAGCGGCCAGGATGCGACCGAGATTGGGGTCGCTGGCAAAGAAGGCGGTCTTGACGAGCGGCGAGTGTGCGACGGCGTACGCGACTTGGCGGCACTCCGCCGAGTTCTTGCCGCCTTCGACACGGATCGTGATGAACTTGGTCGCGCCCTCGCCGTCACGAACGATCGCCTGTGCGAGCTGGCGCGCCACGTTCTGCATCGCCGCCACCAAAACCTGACCGTCAGTCGAATCGAGCGATGTGATGCTCTGGTTGCCAGCCTTCTGCGTCGCGATGACAACGAACGAGTCGTTGGTCGAGGTATCACCGTCGATGGTGACGCGATTGAAGGACGCATCGGCCAATTGCAGCGCCAGCGGCTGAATCAACGACGCGTCGATCTTTGCATCGGTCGCCATGAAGCCGAGCATGGTCGCCATGTTGGGCCGGATCATTCCGGCGCCCTTGCTGATGCCGGTGATCGTCACCGTGGCGTCGCCAATCAGCACCCGTTCGCTGAAGGCCTTGGGCACGGTGTCAGTGGTCATGATGCCTTCGGCCGCACGCGCCCAATGCCCAGGGGCCGCATCGGCCAGGGCCGCCTGCAAGCCGGCTTCGATGCGATCGACGGGCAATGGCTCCATGATCACGCCCGTCGAAAACGGCAGGATCTGCTCTGGTGAAATGTTCAGATGCCGCGCCAGCGCAACACACACCGTACGCGTGCGCGCCAGACCATCTTCCCCAGTGCCGGCATTGGCGTTGCCCGTGTTGATGACCATGGCACGAATGCCATGGTCCGCCTTCAGGTGATCGCGGCACACCTGCACCGGCGCTGCGCAAAAGCGGTTCTGGGTGAATACACCGCCGACCGCCGCACCTTCGTCGATCAACACGACCGTCAGGTCTTTGCGATTGGCTTTGCGTACGCCCGCTTCGGTCACACCGATGCGAACGCCAGGCACCGCGAACAAGGCGGCAGGATCAGGGGCAGACAGATTGACGGGCATGGGGTTAGATGGTTTTGGTTCCTTGCCAATCAGCTCAACTTGCCGTGGCATTGTTTGAATTTCTTTCCGCTGCCGCACGGGCATGGATCGTTGCGCCCGACGCGCGCCAACGCAGCGGCTTCAGCGCCCAGCGTGCCGAGCCCAGCCGCGGCGATGCGACGCTGGCTCTCTTCCTCAACGCGCACTTCTACTTCGCCCGATTCCGTTGGCGCCGAGTAGGTAATGTTGGCGAGGTTCTCACCGCGGCTCTCGAGCGCTTCGGCGGCTTCTTCGAGCTGTTCACCGGACTGCACCCGCACCGTCATCAGCTGACGCGTCACTTCGTTCTTGACTGAGTCGAGCAGCTGGCCGAAGAGCTCGAAAGCCTCGCGCTTGTATTCCTGCTTGGGCTGCTTTTGCGCATAGCCGCGCAGATGGATGCCCTGGCGCAGATAGTCCAGCGATGCAAGATGTTCGCGCCAATGCGTGTCGATGCTTTGCAGCAAGACCATGCGTTCGAACTGCGTGAAGTTCTCTTGCCCGATCAACGCCACCTTGGCGTCGAAGGCGGCATTGGCTGCTGCAACGACCTTTTCGACGACCTCTTCGTCGGAGATGGATGCAGCCGATTCGACTTCTTTTTGCAACGGAATGTCGAGGCCCCACTCGGTGTTCAGCGACTTCTCGAGCGCAGCCAGCTGCCATTGCTCTTCAACCGATTCCGGCGGGACGAACTGTCGCGCGAGATCGGTAAAACAACCTTCTCGCAGCGCCTCGATCTGCGCCGTCAGGTCGGATGCATCAAGAATGTCGTTGCGCTGCTGATAGATCACCTTGCGCTGATCGTTCGAAACATCGTCGTACTCGAGCAACTGCTTGCGCACATCGAAATTGCGCGCCTCGACCTTGCGCTGCGCGCTCTCGATGCTGCGCGTGACGATGCCGGCTTCGATGGCCTCTCCGTCCGGCATCTTGAGCCGGTCCATGATCGCCTTCACCCGATCGCCTGCAAAAATACGCATCAACGGATCGTCCAAGCTCAGGTAGAAGCGCGACGAGCCCGTATCGCCTTGCCGGCCTGAGCGGCCACGCAGTTGATTGTCGATACGACGTGATTCATGCCGTTCGGTCGCGATGATGCGCAAACCGCCAAGCGACTTCACGAACTCGTGGTCCTTGTCCCATTCGACGCGCAGCGTTGCGATTTCGGCCTGCTTGCCCGCATCGTCCAGGCCCTCGTCGGCCTCGACCAGCTCGATCATTTTCTCGACGTTGCCGCCAAGAACGATGTCGGTGCCGCGACCGGCCATGTTGGTCGCGATGGTGATCATCTTCGTGCGGCCGGCTTGCGCCACGATGTCGGCCTCACGCGCATGCTGCTTCGCGTTGAGCACCTGGTGCGGGAGGCCCGCCTTGTTCAGCAGCTCGTCGATGATTTCGGAGTTCTCGATCGACGAGGTGCCGACCAGCACCGGCTGACCGCGGTCGTAGCACTCGCGAATATCCTCGATGGCGGCTTCGTACTTTTCGCGCGTGGTCTTGTAGACACGGTCGAGCTGGTCTTCGCGCTTGCTGTGTCGATTCGGCGGAATGATCGTGGTTTCGAGTCCGTAGATTTCCTGGAACTCGTAGGCCTCGGTGTCTGCCGTACCCGTCATGCCAGCCAGCTTGCCGTAGAGACGGAAATAGTTCTGAAACGTGATCGACGCCAGCGTCTGGTTCTCGGCCTGGATCTGCACGCCTTCCTTGGCTTCGACGGCCTGATGCAAACCATCGCTCCAGCGGCGGCCCGTCATCAGGCGGCCAGTGAATTCGTCGACGATCACAACCTCGCCCTCTTGCACCACGTAATGCTGATCGCGGTGATAGAGGTGCCGCGCACGCAGCGCGGCGTTCAGGTGGTGCATCAGCGTGATATTGGCCGGGTCGTAGAGCGATGCGCCATCGGGCAATAGCTTGAACTCGCTGAGGATGCGCTCGGCGTTCTCGTGACCGTCTTCGGTCAGAAAGACCTGATGCGTTTTTTCGTCGACGGTGAAGTCGCCGGGCTTGGTGACGCCCTCGCCGGTGCGGGGATCGGCTTCACCTTCCTGCTTGGTGAGCAGCGGTACGACCTTGTTGATCGCGAGGTAGGTGTCTGTGTGGTCTTCGGCCTGGCCGCTGATGATCAGCGGCGTGCGAGCCTCGTCGATCAGGATGGAATCGACTTCGTCGACGATGGCGTAGTTCAGGCCGCGCTGAACCCGATCGCCGGGCTCGTAGACCATGTTGTCGCGCAGATAGTCGAAGCCGTACTCGTTGTTCGTGCCGTACGTGATGTCGCTGCCATACGCCTGCTGCTTTTCTTCGCGCGGCATGTTCGGCAGGTTGATGCCGACCGATAGACCGAGAAAGTTGTAGAGCCGGCCCATCCATTTCGCGTCGCGGCTGGCCAGGTAGTCGTTCACTGTGACGACATGCACTCCCTTGCCCGACAGCGCGTTCAGGTACACCGGCAACGTGGCGGTCAACGTCTTGCCCTCGCCGGTACGCATCTCAGAAATCTTGCCGTTGTGCAGGGCCATGCCGCCGAGCAACTGCACATCGAAGTGGCGCATCTTCATGACACGCTTGGAACCTTCTCGCACAGTCGCAAAGGCTTCGGGCAGCAGGTCGTCGAGGGTTTCGCCCTTGGCGGCGCGGGCCTTGAACTCCTCGGTCTTGGCGCGCAGGGCGTCGTCGCTCAGCTTTTCGAACTCGGATTCGAGCGCATTGATGCGTTCGACCGTCTTCCGATATTGCTTCAGGAGACGGTCGTTGCGACTGCCGAAAATCTGGGTCAGGAAATTGGTTGCCATGAGTGGAGGATCGACGGACACCCTGCACGCGGGGCGCTGCGATCCAGATCCCTAAGATATGGTGAAAGCAATTGGGCGCACTTTCATGAAAAGCAAGCGGCCCTGATGCCAGGCGAATGCGCCGACAAACCCCGCATTTTAGCCAGCTTGTTTCAGTCCGTTATTTCCCTATGACCCGCCGCACAACCACCTTCACATTGCTCCAGGCTGCCGACGGCTCCCCCACCCTCGCGGGCTTGCTGGCACGCGCCCGCGACGCCTCGGAACGTCTAAAAGCGGTGGAAGAGCTGATACCGAAGGAGATGCGTGCCGCGGTTCAGCCCGGCCCGGCCGACTGCGATGTGTGGTGCGTGCTGGTCAATGGCAGCGCCGCGGCGGCCAAGCTGCGCCAGCTGGCACCCATGATCGTCGCGCGACTGAAGGACCGGGGCTGGGAGGTGGCGACGCTGCGAATCAAGGTGCAGCAGACTCGACGCTGACTGCGATCGCCGCTCTGGCCGACTCACGGCTTTTTGCTTTCTCAGAGCGCGCGCAAGCTGCTCGAGTGGCTCAGGGCTTGTCGCCGCGCTTGCTCGCTCCGTCGTCCATGAAGCCCGGGTTGCGGCCCGCCGTTGCTTGCTTCGGCACCATGACGCCGCCGGGCGCCCGAACCAGTTTTTCCGGCTTGGGTGCATCGACAGCGGCCCGCGCCTTTTTGACCGGGTGAGCGCCATGTCGCTTCACAGGCGCTGCATCGGCGGTGTTCACCATGACGGCAGCGGTGGCAACGAAGAACGCAAAAACGATTTTTGAGATCGAGCAAGACATCAGAAAACCTCGCAGTTGAAGGTCACAAATCAAGCACCAGAAGCCGCGACTTCGAGCGCGAACAACACGGCGTGAACTGGTCGTTGGCCGCCTGCTCTTCCGGCGTCAGGTACATGTCCCTATGGTCGGGCTCACCTTCGAGCACGCGCGTCAGACAAGTACCACAGACGCCCTGCTCGCACGAAGTCAACACCTCGATGCCGGCGGCGGCCAGGGCTTGCACCACGGTCTGCTCTTTGGAGACGAAGACAACCTTGCCCGGACTCGCAAGCTTCACCTCGAAGCTGGCGTCGTCCTTTGATTTGACGACTTCCGCGCCAAAAAATTCATAGTGAAGTTGCTCCGCCGGCCAGCCCGCGGCGCGGGCGGCATTCAGCAACCAGTCCATGAAGCCCTCGGGCCCGCAGACATACAAATGCACCCCTGGGTTCATCGTGGACAACAGCCGGGCGAGGTCGAGCTTCTGCGCTGAATCGCCGTCGTCGAAATGGAATTGCACCTTCGCTGCAAACGCAGAAGCTGCGATGCGTTGACGGAACGCAGTGCGCTCGGGCGAGCGAGTGCAGTAGTGCATTTCCAGCGACGCTCCCGTCACCGCGAGGCGCTCCGCCATACACAAAATCGGCGTGACCCCGATGCCTCCAGCGACAAGCACGCTGTGCTTCGCTTCGTGCGCCAGCGGAAAGTGATTTTTCGGCGCGCCGATGTGCAAGATGTCGCCTTCGTTGACCGCATCGTGAAGGCTTTGCGAGCCGCCACGCGAGCCTGGGTCACGCAGCACGCCGATCAGGTAGCGATGCGCTTCTTTCGGGTCGTTGCACAGCGAATACTGGCGAGTCAACCCGTTGGGCAAGTGCACGTCGATGTGGGAACCTGCCGAAAACGCCGGCAAGGGACGCTCGTCGATGCTGACCAGTTCGAAGGTTGCAATGTCGATGGCCTCGTCGACCTTGCGAGCGACGCGAACCTGATGGTCACTTGGCGTCACGAAGCGCTCTCCGCCGCGAGGATACGGTCGAGCACGCGGCGCGACTGAACTCCTCCCGAGTCGATATTCAGCTTGAGCAACGCGCGGTGAGGGTGCGCCGACAGGTTCCTTTGCTGGCGCTCGAGCATCTCGAGGTCTTCACCGAAAATTTTGGCCTGGCCTTCGCGAATGCTGGCTGTCAACGCCTTGTCGTTTGGATTGAAGTTACGCGCCATGCCCCAGAAATACCAGATCGACGTCTCGGTTTCCGGCGTGATGAAGTCGACCACGATGCTCGACGCCTTGAACTTGGCGTCGGCGTTGTAGCCGCCGTTGCCTGCGTGGGCGACGCCCACCTCGATGAGCACGTGACTCGGAGGGGTGAAGCGGCAGATTTGCCACCGATCCACCGGCACGTCGTCGGCCAGATGGTTGCCGCGCAACGCCATGCGCCAAAATGGCGGCGCCATGATGTTTTCCATGTGGCGGGCGGTGATCACTTCGTCGCCCTCGGTGGTCGTTTTGGTCGGCGTCTCGTCGATTTCCGGCTGCCCTATGCTGGTCGCATGAACGTAGGTTTCGTGCGTCAGGTCCATCAGGTTGTCGATCATGAGGCGGTAGTCGCATCCGATGTGATAGAGCCCGCCGCCATACGCCCATTCGGGGCTTTCGGCCCACTCGAGCCGGTGGAGCTTGGCCTCGTCGGCTTGCGCTGGATCGCCGGGCCAGACCCAGACAAAGCCGTAGCGCTCGATCACCGGATAAGCACGTATCGCTGGAAAGCCGCGCACGCGTTGGCCCGGCATGGCGATGGTCTTGCCGTCGCATCCCATTTCCAGCCCGTGATAACCGCAGACCAGTTTGCCTTCGACCACTGAGCCCAGTGAGAGCGGCGCACCGCGATGTGGGCAAAAGTCTTCGAGCGCTGCGACCACGTTGTCCGGGCCGCGATAAAAAACGATCGCCTCACTGCAGATCTTTCGACCCAATGGTTTGTCGTCGATTTCCTCGGGCATGCAGGCAACATACCAAGCATTCTTCGGGAACATGCGTGTCTCTCTTTGGTGGGGTGGCACTCGCCACTTCAGGCAACTGACTCGTTTAATTGAGCGTGCTCAAATATAACTTTGCTCAATTTTCTCGTCAACGATTAGATAATGCGTGGATGCCCAACTTCGAGACTGAGCCGACACAAGCACCCCGAGCGGGCCTGCGCGAGCGGAGCAAAACCGACAAACGCAAGCGCATCATCGAGGCGGCGCGCGCTGTGTTCATCGAGCATGGCTACGAGGCGGCGACTACCCGCGAGATCGCCACGCGGGCTGACGTGTCCACCGGCACGGTATTCGTCTACGCCAAGGACAAGCGCGACTTGTTGCTACAGGTGGTCAACGACGAGCTCGACGCGGTCAATCTCAAAGGACAAGCATTGCTGGAAAGACCAGGCTCGCTGCGCGAAAGATTGCTACCGTACTTCGAGCTCCGATACCGCTACTGGGCCAGCGAACCGCGGCTGGCGCGTCCGGCGCTGCGCGAGACGTCCGAATTTCTGGCGCCGGGGGTCAACCACGGCGAAGAGGCGCATCGCTTCTACGCCCGCCGCCCGGTGATCTTGGGCCACATCGAACAGATGGTGCGCGCTGCACAAAAAAGCGGAGAAGCACAGGATGACGTGCCCGCCGACCAGATCGCTTCGCTGATCTTCAGCCTGTACCTGATCGAGGTGCGCCGCTGGCTGAACGACGAGCCGCCAAGGCTCGCCAGTGGCATGAAGCGCCTGAGCGCCGTGCTGGGATTGTTTGTGCGGGGCATCTTGAGCCCCGGTCATGAATGGTGCCGCTTGTCGGAATCGAACTGACGACCTACCGCTTACAAGGCGGTTGCTCTACCAACTGAGCTAAAGCGGCGGGATCTGGATTTTAGCGGTGCGCGTAGCGCGCATCGCGGTGTCAACTTGTAGCCTCGACTTCGTCGACTATTTGATGCGTTTCAACGAGGGCTTGGCGCCGCCGCCCGCTGGGGGCCGCGGCGGATCGTCCTGATCCGTCGGTGCATCTTCGGCTGTGCCACGGTGGCCGGGCAACTCGTCGCCAGTGACGAGGTGCATGATTTTGGTGTCGCTGGCACCGTCGCCGCGTTGCGCTGCGCGCACCGGTGAGCGCCCTTCGCCTATATCAACGGTTGACTGAGTTACCTGTGGGCCTTTTGCAGCAGCCGGCTGCGCAGGCGCCGGAAAAGCCATCCCCTGCCCGTTCTCACGCGCGTAGATGGCAATCACGCGACCGACCGGTACGTTGATCTCGCGCGCCGTGCCTGCGAAGCGAGCCTTGAACTCGATGAAATCGTTGCCGAGCTTGAGCGAACTCGTCGCGTCAAAGCTGATGTTCAACACGATCTCGCCGTTCTTGACGTACTCGCGCGGGACCTGCACGGTCTCGTCGACCAGTACCGCGACATAGGGCGTGAACCCGTTGTCGATGCACCATTCGTACAGTGCCCGAATGAGGTACGGTCGCGTGGAAGACGATTCGAGCGCGTTGATCATTTCGACAAAGTCACCGGCAAAGAGCGCTTACTTGCGCATGACCTTTTCAGACGGCGTCAGCGCTTCGATGTAGGCCGGGCGCGAAAAAATGCGTTCGGCGTACTTGAGCAGCGGTGCAGCGTTCTTGCTGAGATCGATGCCGTAGTAGTCAAGGCGCCAAAGCAGCGGTGCAATCGCGACGTCGAGCATCGAGAAGTTGTCGCCAAGCATGTACTTGTTCTTCAAGAAAACCGGCGCGAGCTGCGTAAGGCGATCGCGAATGTGTGCACGGGCCTTCTCAAGCGCCTTATCGTTGCCTTTCGACGTGCGGTTTTCGAGCGTCGACACATGCACGAAAAGTTCCTTTTCGAAGTTGAGCAGGAACAGCCGGACGCGTGCGCGGTCGACCGGGTCGCCGGGCATCAATTGCGGATGCGGAAAGCGCTCGTCGATGTACTCGTTGATGATGTTCGACTCGTACAGGATGAGGTCGCGCTCGACCAGGATCGGCACTTGCCCGTACGGGTTCATCACGCTGATGTCTTCTGGCTTGTTATAGAGGTCGACGTCGCGAATTTCGAAGTCCATGCCCTTCTCGAACAAGACAAAGCGGCAGCGATGGGAAAAGGGGCAGGTTGTTCCTGAATACAGAACCATCATGGCGAAAGACTCCTAAAAATCAAAAAGAGTGGGCAGCATCAGCAACCCACTCTGGAGGACCGGACGCGTCAGCGGCCGATCGGCGGTAAGCGGACGCTACTTGACTTCTTTCCAGTAAGACGCGTTCAACCGCCACGTAAAGACCACCGCCATCAGCAAGAACAACAAGACCCACACACCGATGCGTACACGCGTGTTTTGTGCAGGCTCGGCCATCCATTGAAGGTAGCTGACGAGATCGCCAATGGACTGGTCGTACTGCAAAGGCGTCATGGTGCCCGGAGTGACCTGTTGCCAGCCTTTGAACACCTCGGTCTCATGACCGTGTTGCTCGATCTTCTCGTAGACCGGGCGACGGTCACCTTGCAGTTCCCACAGCACATGCGGCATGGCCACGCTCGGGTAGGCCATGTTGTTCCAGCCCGTCGCTTTGGTGTCGTCGCGGTAGAACGTGCGCAGGTAGGTGTAAAGATAGTCAGCGCCAGTGCCGCCATGGCCAGCGCGCGAGCGCGCGACCAAAGTCAGGTCGGGTGGATTGGCGCCGAACCATTCCTTGGCCTGCCGAGGATCGATGTTGGCCTTCATGGTCTCGCCGACCTTGTCGGTCGTGAACAGAAGATTGTCCTTAATCTGCTGCTCGGTGATGCCGATGTCCTGCAGCCGGTTGTAGCGCATGAACGCAGCCGAGTGGCAGTTCAGGCAGTAGTTGACGAAGAGCTTGGCGCCGTTTTGCAACGCGGCAACGTCGTTTGTTTTGTTGGGCGCCTTGTCCCACACATAACCTTCGCTCTCGGCAGCAGCCGGGGCAGCCACCACAAAGGCCAAGCCTAGGGCGAGGCTGAACGTTGCCAGCCAGCTGGCAATACCCTGCTTCAGCGTCTTCATCGTGGTCGCAGAGCCTGTCGATGTATTTGTCTTTTTGGTCATGCTGGTCCGGCCTCAGTGCGCAGCAAAAACAACGCGGTCGGGCACCGGCTTGAACTCGCCTGCGCGACTCCAGAGAGGCATCAGAAGAAAGAAACCGAAGTAGAGCAACGTGCCGACTTGCGAAACCGTCTGCGCGATGTCGAGCGTGAGGGAGCCGATCGTGATGCCGCCCCATACGCCTGGCGGCTCGATGCCTAGGTACCCCAAGATCAAGAAGAAGAACACGAACACGCCGTACACATACTTGTGCCAGCTCGGGCGATAACGAATTGACCGCACTTCGCTGTGATCGAGCCACGGCAGGAAGAACAGGATGATGACCGAACCACCCATCACCACGACGCCCCAAAACTTGGCGTCGAACGACTTCAGCAAGGCGATCAGCACCAAAGCCGCGACCACGACAGCCACCTTGATGAACATGCCCGACTTACCCTTGATGAAGTTCCAGACCGCCGCGATCGCGAGGATGAGCGCGAACACGTTGACCATGTCGTCAGTGGTCGCACGCAGCATCGAATAGAACGGAGTGAAATACCAGACCGGTGCGATGTGGTTCGGCGTCTTCAAAGAATCGGCCGGGATGAAATTGTTGTACTCCAGGAAGTAGCCACCCGCTTCAGGCGCGAAGAAGATCACCGCCGAGAAGATAGTGAGGAACACCACCACGCCGAAGATGTCGTGCACCGTGTAGTAAGGATGCGATGGGATGCCATCGACCGGATGGCCATCGGCGCCGCGGTTCGCCTTGATCTCGATGCCGTCCGGATTGTTCGATCCCACCTCGTGCAGCGCGATCAAATGCGCAACCACCAGGCCGAGCAACACCAGCGGCACGGCGATCACGTGGAAGCTGAAAAAGCGGTTGAGCGTGGCGTCGCTCACCACGTAGTCACCGCGAATCAGCAATGCGAGGTCAGGGCCGACGAACGGGATCGCGGCGAACAGGTTCACGATCACCTGAGCGCCCCAATAGCTCATCTGGCCCCATGGCAGCAGATAGCCCATGAAGGCTTCAGCCATCAGACACAGAAAGATCGCGCAACCAAAGACCCAGATCAGTTCGCGCGGCTTGCGATAGCTGCCGTAAAGAAGCCCGCGGAACATATGCAGATACACCACGACGAAGAACGCCGAGGCGCCCGTCGAATGCATGTAACGAATGAGCCAGCCCCAGGGCACATCGCGCATGATGTACTCGACCGACGCAAACGCCTGCGTTGCATCAGGCTTGTAGTGCATGACCAGAAATATGCCGGTCACGATCTGTATGACCAGCACCAGCATCGCAAGCGAACCGAAAACGTACCAAAAGTTAAGACTTTTCGGAGCGTAGTACTTGCCCCATTGGTCGTTCCACAGCTTGGTCAGCGGGAACCGGTTGTCGACCCAGTTCAACAGCTTTTCACCGGCTGGTGCATTGGGCGATATCTCGTGGAATTCAGCCATGTGTTTGTCTCTCAAGCCTTGGCGTTTTTGTCTTCGCCGATGAGCAAACGCGTGTCGGTCATGTACATGTGCGGAGGCACCGGAAGGTTGTCGGGTGCGGGCTTGTTCTTGAATACGCGGCCGGCCAGGTCGAAGGTCGAGCCGTGGCAAGGACACAAGAAACCGCCTTCCCAATCGGCGGGCAACGACGGCTGTGGACCTGCCTGAAAGCGATCGCTCGGCGAGCAGCCGAGGTGCGTGCAGATGCCGACGACGACGAGCAATTCAGGCTTGATCGAACGGTGCTCGTTTTGCGCGTATTTGGGAGTGAACTCGTCGGGGTGACGCTTCGAAAGCGGATCCGCCAATTGCGGATCAAGCTTTGATAACTCGGCCAGTTGCGCTGGTGTGCGCTTCAGGATCCAGACCGGCTTGCCGCGCCATTCGACGGTCATCTTCTCGCCGACCTTCAGAGCGCTGATGTCTACTTCGACCGGTGCACCCGCTGCCTTGGCCTTTTCCGAAGGCTCGAAAGTGCTGATGAAGGGCACTGCGACGGCGACGCCGCCCACTGCGCCTGCACAACTGGATGCGATCAACCACGTACGTCTGCTGGTGTCGATCCTGGGTTGGCCGACAGTGATGTCACTCATGGGGGTCCTCAATCTTCTTCGCTGGGGCTTGGCTCAACCCGCGATTGTAGCGGAGCGATACAGGCGAATTCAACGTGCGGCGGGGCGTCGGCCCACCCCGCAACGCCGTTTCAGCCTCCTATACTCGACGCCTGAATCAGCCCTAGCGCACGAGGAACCGGCATGAGTTTTATCAAGGAATTTCGCGAGTTCGCAGTCAAAGGCAACGTCGTTGACCTGGCAGTGGGCGTGATCATCGGGGCAGCGTTCGGCAAGATCGTCGACTCACTGGTCGGCGACATCATCATGCCGATCGTCGGGCTCGTTTTCGGCAAGCTCGATTTTTCGAACTATTTCGTCGTGATGGGCACAGCGCCACCCGGCGTAGCCAACACGCTGGCCGACCTGAAGAAGGCTGGCGTACCCGTGCTCGCCTACGGCAGCTTCATCACCGTGGCGGTGAACTTCGCGATTCTTGCCTTCATCATTTTCCTTATGGTTAAGCAGATCAACAAACTGCGCAGGCACGACGACGTGGCGCCACCCCCTGCGCCGACGCCCGAAGACATCGTGCTGTTGCGCGAAATCCGCGACAGCCTCAAACGCTCGTAACTGCAGCTTTATCTCTGCCGACGCCAGCCAACGTGCGGGCCATGCGCAGCGCCTCGATCAGGCTCGATGCATCTGCGCGTCCGGTGCCGGCAATGTCGAACGCCGTGCCGTGATCGGGGCTGGTGCGGACCAGCGGCAAGCCCAGCGTCACGTTGACGCCTTTATCGACACCAAGGTACTTGACGGGAATCAGCCCCTGGTCGTGGTACATCGCGACGACCACATCGAACTCGCCTTTGCGGCCTGGCTTGCCGCGCGCGCGCATGAACACGGTGTCCGGCGCATACGGTCCGTGCGCGTCAATTCCTTCGGCACGCGCCGCGGCTATCGCCGGCGCGATGATGTGCTGCTCTTCCGAGCCGAACAACCCACCCTCGCCTGCGTGGGGATTGAGGCCAGCCACACCGATTCGCGGCGCGTGCCCGAGCGCCGCTCCCAAAGCTGAATGCGTGATGCGCAACGTCTGCAACACGCCTTCGAACGTCACGGCATCGATAGCGTTTCGAAGCGACATGTGGATGCTGACGAGCACAGTTCGCAGCTCGTCGGTTGCCAGCATCATGCGCACCGGCACCTTGGAGACAGGGCGCCCGAGATACGCCGCCGACTCGGCCTGCAGCAACTCGGTGTGACCGGGATATGGAAAACCGGCCGCAGCCAGGGACTCCTTGTGAAGCGGCGCAGTCACGATCGCAGCGATGTCACCGTGAAGTGCAGCACGCGCCGCCCACACCACGCAGTCGCCCGCCACTTTTCCTGCCAATGCACTCACGATGCCCACGGCGATAACGGGCGGCGGCTCGACCACTTGCAGCACCGGAACGCAACGAGGCGGAACATCGACCGCCTCGCTTGCGCTGTCGAGCAATGCCACCGGCCAAGCCAGTTGCCCCGGTGACGCCAGCGCCGCACATGCAGCGCGCACCGTCGCAACATCACCCGCAACGAAGCAACCTCGCGTGGCATCCGGCGCATCCCGAAAAGCCTTGACGATGATCTCGGGGCCGATACCTGCCGGGTCGCCCAACGTAATTGCAATGGGCTTCGTCGTCTTCATGCCGGGTTGTCGATGTCGATGAACTCGTGGGCCAAGCCGAGCTGCGCAGCGATATGCCCGGCCACAGCAGGCGCACCGTAGCGTTCCGTCGCGTGATGGCCGCAGGCGAGATACGCCACACCCATTTCGCGCGCGTAATGCGCTTGCGGCTCTGAAATTTCTCCGGTGATGAAGGCGTCGGCACCCGCCGCGATCGCTGCCTCGAAGTGGCCTTGCGCGCCACCGGTGCACCACGCAATAGTCTTGATCGGACGATGCGCGCCGTCAACCAGCGTGACCGGGCGTCCGAGTATTTTTTCAATATGAATCGCGAGCAAAGCGGCGCTGGGGAACGATGCGCCATCGGTACGTCCGCCGAGAAACCCGAGCTCTTGCTCCCCGAACCGACCACCGGAGCCAGGTTGCGCGACCAAGCCCAACTTGAGCCCGAGCTGCGCGTTGTTGCCGAGGTCGGGATGCGCGTCGAGCGGCAGGTGATACGCGAACAGATTTACGTCATCGCCAAGCAGCAGCCCGAGCCGCTGCTTCATCCAGCCGGTGACACGCCCGTCCTGCCCGCGCCAGAACAAGCCGTGGTGGACAAAAATCGCGTCGGCTTCGGCATGAATGGCGGCTTCGATCAACGCACGGCTGGCAGTGACACCGGATACGATCTTGCGCACCACCGTACGGCCTTCGACTTGCAGGCCATTTGGCCCGTAGTCCTTGAATCGTGCGGGGGCCAGCAGCAGGTCGAACGCATGCAGGAGTTCGTGGCGGGTCGTGCTCATCACGCCATTGTGGCCGCGGCCGAAGGCCAGGCGCTGAGGGACAATGCGTTTTCTTTTTCTCCCCCTTTCCACTTCCCATGAAACGTATCTGGCTGCTGTTCGCCCAAGCCGTCACCGTGCTGCTGGCAGCTTTTTTCGTCGTGTCGACGCTCAAGCCCGAATGGGTCAACCGACGTGCCACGTTGCTCGGTGGAGTGGTGTCGGTCGTCGAAGCGCCCGCAGGCGCACTGAACAACATCGCGCCGGGCAGCTTGAGCGCTGCTGCCAAGAAGGCATCTCCCGCCGTGGTCAGCATCAACACCAGCAAGGCCGCACAGCGCAATCCGCGCAGCAACGACCCGTGGTTCAAGTTTTTCTTCGGCGACCAGGGGGGCGACCAGCCACAAGTCGGACTGGGCAGCGGCGTGATCGTCAGCGCCGATGGCTACATCCTGACCAACAACCATGTGGTCGAGGGCGCCGACGAGATCGAAGTCACGCTCAACGACAGCCGGCATGCGCATGGCAAAGTCATCGGCACCGACCCCGATACCGACCTGGCCGTGCTCAAGATCGAACTCGACAAGCTGCCGGTCATTACCCTTGGCAATTCGGACGGGCTGGAAGTGGGCGATCAGGTGCTGGCCATCGGCAACCCGTTCGGCGTCGGCCAGACCGTGACCAGCGGCATCGTCTCCGCACTCGGCCGCAACCAGTTGGGCATCAACAACTTCGAGAACTTTATTCAGACCGACGCCGCCATCAACCCGGGCAATTCCGGTGGTGCGCTGATCGACGTGAACGGCAACCTCGAAGGCATCAATACCGCGATCTATTCGCGCTCGGGCGGCAGCATGGGCATCGGCTTCGCGATCCCCGTGTCGATGGCGAAGATCGTGCTTGAAGGCATCGTCAAAGAAGGCCAGGTGCGGCGCGGCTGGATCGGCGTGGAGCCGAACAACCTGTCGCCCGAGCTGGCCGAAACCTTCGGCGTGAAGGCCGACACCGGCGTCATCATCACCGGCGTACTGCAGGCCGGGCCGGCTGCCAAAGCGGGGATTCGTCCGGGTGACGTCATCACCGGTGTGGGCGACAAGAAGATCGACAACGTGCAGGAGCTGTTGACCGCGGTCGCCGGACTCAAGCCGGGCAACGCCTCGCGCTTCGCCTTGCGCCGCGGCGGCGACAAGATGGAACTCGACGTGACGCCCGGCCTGCGACCCAAGACGCCGATTCGCAAGGCACCTGCGCAAGACAACGAATAAGCTCCGACCGCCGCTCGGCGAAGTTCGGCTCAAGCGCCCTTCGGCTCAGACGAATTTCAGCTCAAAGCTTGGCATCGACTTCGGTCGATGCCGCGATGTCGTCGGGCTTCTTGCTGTGCTTTACGAAGTATTTCGCGCCGAGAATGCCGATCTCGTACAGCAGGCACATAGGGATGGCGAGTGCCAGTTGCGACACCACGTCGGGCGGTGTCAACACGGCGGCGACGACGAACGCGACCACGATGAAGTAGCCACGAAAAGAGCGAAGCTTTTCGACGGTGACCATCTCGAAGCGCACCAGCAACATCACCACGATCGGCACCTGAAACGCAACGCCGAACGCGATGTACAGCGACAGGATGGCTTCGACGTATGACGAGATGTCGGGCGTCGCATTGACCGACACCGGCGTGAAGCGCTGGATAAAGCCAAACATCTTGTCGAGCACGAAGAATTGCACGAAGCCGATGCCGGTGTACGCCAGCAAGCTGCCGAAGAAAATCAGCGGCAAGGCAAAGCGTTTTTCGTGGCTGTACAGGCCAGGCGCCACGAACATCCAGATCTGGTACATCAGCCAAGGCAGCGCCAGCAACACCGAGGTCATGCCCAACACTTTGAGCGGCACGAAAAACGGCGAGAACACGCCAATGGCGATCAGTTTGCCCCCACTTGGCATGTGCGCGCGAATCGGCACCGCGATCATGTCGATCAGACCACTCGGGCCGGGCCAAATAGCGAGCAGCGCCGCGGCGACGGCAAGGCCGTAGGCGCAATACAGCAATCGGTCGCGCAGCTCGACGAGATGCGCGACGAAAGGCTGCTCGGTGCCGGCCAGTTCGTCTTCTTTGTTATGGGTATCGGAATCAGCCATGGGGAGCAAATGAGCGCTGTCGAGCGCCGTGCGGCGCGCGAGGGTCGCTTGGGTGGTGCGCTAGTTGATCTTGTGGGGGCGGAAGCGCGCAACGCGCGCCGCACCCGAAAGCGCCTTGGTGCGCACACCGTTGCGCGACTTGTACCACTGCGGGGTGGCGCCCTGCTTCAGGCGCCAGTTTTTGCGGGGGTGCCTGTATTCCGGAACGACCGGCTCCGGCTCGGCCAGCGCCGACAACGTTTCGGCGCTGCTGCCGGAGAGCTGCTTTTCGAGATCGCTCGCGCTCGACTGGATGCTGCTCTGAACGTCGCGCGCCGCGTCTTCGACAGTGCTCTTCATCTTGCGCAACTCATCGAGCTCCATCGACCGATTTACCTCGGACTTGACGTCGTTGACATAGCGCTGCGCCTTGCCCAGCAGCATGCCGACGGTGCGCGCCACGCGGGGCAGCTTTTCGGGACCGATGACGACCAGCGCGACCACGCCGATCAGCGCCATCTTTTCTAGACCGAGGTCGAACACTGGGTGCGGCGGCTCAGGACTTCTGGCGCGCTTCGACGTCGATCGTCGACTTGTCGGCGGCCGGGTTCGACGTTACGTGACCGGCGGGCGGTACCGCCGTGTCGGTGCTCGACCCGTCTTTGACGCCGTCTTTGAAACCCTTGACGGCACCGCCAAGGTCGCTGCCCATATTGCGCAACTTCTTTGTGCCGAACACCATCACCACGATCAGCAGCACGATCAGCCAATGCCAGATAGAAAAAGAACCCATGGAAGACTCCTGAAGAATGTATGAATTTTAGTCTTGCGGCGATCTCAGCCGCGCAGCCACGGACGAGGGCCGCCCATGACGTGAACATGGAGATGGTGCACTTCTTGCCCACCTTCGGCGCCGGTATTGACTACGACGCGAAAGCCGCCTTCCGGGTAAGCGCGGCAGCCCTGCTCCGTCGCTAGGCTGGGCGCCAGCGTCATAATTTTTCCCATCAGCGCGGCGTGTGCGGGTGTCAGTTGCGCCATCGACGGAATATGGTCTTTGGGCACCATCATGAAATGGACCGGCGCCCAAGGCGCGATGTCGTGGAAGACGAACAGGTCGTCGTCTTCGTAGACCTTGCGCGAAGGAATCTTGCCTTCGATGATCTTGCAGAAAACGCAGTTCGGGTCAGACGACATTGCTGGTGTCCATCGGGCGGCCGTCGTTCATGCGGATCATTCCCTTGACGATGCGGTAGAGAAACCACAGGGAGATTAAGCCCCAGGCAATCCATCCCGGCACCAACAGCAGCAGCCAGAGCCACGAGGTCAGCAGGTACAGCACCCCAGCCCACAAGACTGAGCGAATGCGCCAGCTGAAGTGCGACGCCTGCCAAGTGCCGGCCGCATCATCGCGTTTGACCACGTCGATCACCAGCGCCACCAGCAGCAGCACGACCGACACCTGGGCGCCGGGCAACACGGCGCCGATGGCGACCACCAAATGCAGCACGTAGCTGACCCAGCCCCAGGTCTTGAGCGAGTTGTCGGGTTGAACGGTCACGATGTCGTTGGCCATGACGTCCTTTCAGTCGTTTGATGCTTCGCGGTCTTGCGCCTTGCGCAAGGACTTTTCTTCAATGCCGCTGGTGCCTTCGCGGCGCTCCAGTTCGGCCACCACGTCACGCGGCGACAGCCCGTAATGTGCCAGCGCTACCATACTGTGGAACCACAGGTCGGCCACTTCGTTCACTATTTTTTTGGCGTCGCCGCCGTGGTCCGCATCTTTGGCGGCCATCACGACTTCAGTGGCTTCTTCGCCGATCTTTTTCAGAAAGGCATCCGGGCCACGATGCAACAACCGGGCCACGTAGCTCGTGTCCGGATCGCCGCCGCGGGCGGGCAACCGGCTTTCGATCACCGCAGCAAGGCGATCGAGTGCGTCGTCGATTCGGCTCGTGCTCATGATTTATAGATCGTTTCAGGGTCTTTGAGGACAGGCTCGACCGCCGTCCATTGCCCGCCTTCGTACTTGCTGAAGAAGCAGCTGTGGCGCCCTGTGTGGCAGGCGATGCCGGGTTCATGGCCGAGTTGCGTGACCTTGAGCAACACGACGTCGTTGTCGCAGTCCATCCGGATCTCGTGGACCTTTTGTTCATGGCCCGACTCCTCGCCCTTGAACCACAACTTTTCGCGCGACCGGCTGTAATACACCGCGCGGCCGAGCTCGGCGGTCTTTTCGAGCGCCTCGCGGTTCATCCAGGCGAACATCAACACGTCGTTGCTGCCGCGCTCCTGCGCGATGACCGGCACCAGGCCGTTCGCGTCCCACTTCACTTCATCGAGCCAATTCATTGGTGCATTGTCCCGGATCGCTAAATCCGCATCGGGATGCCACGGGAGGCCATCAGGGTCTTGGCCTCGCCGACCGTGAACTCACCGTAATGAAAGATGCTCGCCGCCAGCACCGCATCGGCACCGCCGGTCTGCACGCCGTCCGCCAGATCGGCCAGTGTGCCGACGCCGCCGGAAGCGATCACCGGGATGCCGATCGCATCGCTCACGGCACGCGTGAGTTCCAGGTCAAAGCCGCTCTTGGTGCCGTCGCGGTCCATGCTGGTCAACAGGATTTCGCCGGCGCCGCGGCGTGCCATTTCGATGGCCCATTGCACAGCATCCAATCCCGTGTTCTGCCGCCCGCCATGGCTGTACACATCCCATCCGGGGCCGACGCGCAGACCGTTCGGCCCGATGCGCTCGGCCTCCTCGGCACTGCGGCGCTTGGCATCGATCGCAACCACGATGCATTGCGCGCCGTACTTGTGTGAGGCGTCGTCGATGACCTGCGGGTTGGCGATGGCGGCCGAGTTGAAGCTGGTCTTGTCGGCACCGGCATTGAGCAACCGGCGCACGTCTTCGACGGTGCGCACGCCGCCGCCGACGGTCAGGGGAATGAATACCTGCGACGCCACCGCTTCGATGATCGGCAGGATCAAATCGCGACCGTCGCTGGTGGCGGTGATGTCGAGAAACGTGAGTTCGTCGGCGCCTTGTGCGTTGTAGCGCGCTGCGATTTCCACTGGGTCGCCGGCATCGCGCAGTTCGAGAAAGTTGACGCCCTTGACGACACGGCCACCGGTGACGTCGAGGCAAGGAATGATCCGTTTGGCGAGCATGGGTCGGTCGTAAAGAGTCAGCAGAAAATCGAAAAAACAGAGATTCAGAGCACGGTGAATTGTTGCCAGCACTGCCACTGCGCGCCGGGTGCCAGCAGCACGTTCTCGTCGATGCGCGCGGCTTCCACGCAAAGCATGTGCCTGTAGCCGTCATCCGGCATGTCGGTCATCTTGGCGCTGAGCGCGGCGCCTGGGTTCCAGACCACGGTTTCGGTGCAACTCGCGCTTTGGGCGATCTGCAGTGTGCCGGAAGGCTGGACCAGTTTCAGCGGCGCCACCGGTGCACCGTAAACGCTGTCGAACTCGGCGTCGAAGTGCAGCGATTCAGTCATCTCGACGTGCCGTTCATTGCGTACCGAGTCCCAGCGCTTCGCGTTCTGCAGGCCTTCCAACCGAACATCGGCGATGTCGTCGACGTGCAGATAGCTGTGCAGCGCGGCGGCGAAGCTCCACGGTGCACTGTCGGTATTGATGGCCACGAGAGTGGTGCGCAAGCTGCCGGGTGTCAGCGAAATACCAAGGCGCAAATCAAAGGTGTGGGGCCAGAGCGCCCGGGTGGCGTCGTTGTCGCGCAGCACCAGCGTCAGCTCGCCCGCCTTGGTTTCCGGAGCTTCGGTCACGGCCTCCCAGAGCACGTTCCGCGCAAAACCATGCTTGGGCAGAGGGCCACGCTCGTTGAACTGCGGCCAGCACACCGGCACACCGCCGCGGATCGCGCTCTTCCCGTCGAACTGCGCGGCCGGGCTCAGGTAAATCCGCTCGATGCCATCGGCCGTGGTCCACGACAACAGGTGCGCGCCGTGCAACGCCACCACCGCGCGATCGCCGCCGGGCAGCGCCACTGCCAGCGCTGGCTGTCCGCGAAAAAGTAGAGATTGAGTCGGCATGCGCTCGATTCTATGGAGCGTGCGGCGTCGGTCCGTCCACCTTCATCGTGTCGGACGTATTTCCGAGGCTGATCGAGAGGCTGATCGACCCTCGCTGTCGGCGTCTCGCACGGGGCAGGCCGGGTCGCCGCCGGCTCAGGCTGTCAGGCCGCGCCGAGTTCGTCGGCGCGTTCCTGCGCCAGTGCGAAGTCGAGATCGCCGGAATAGATCGCCCGACCGCAGATCACGCCCTCGACACCATCGCTTTCGACCGCGCACAGCTTGTCGATGTCGTGCATGTTCGACAAGCCGCCGGAGGCGATGATCGGGATCGTCAGCGCCTGCGCCAACCGCACCGTCGCCTCGATATTGATGCCCGACAACATGCCGTCGCGGCCGATGTCGGTGTAGATGATCGATTCGACGCCGTAGTCTTCGAACTTCTTGCCCAGATCGGCGACTTCGTGGCCGGTGAGCTTGCTCCAGCCATCGGTCGCGACCTTGCCATCCTTCGCGTCGAGGCCGACGATGATGTGGCCGCCAAACGCCACGCAGGCATCTTTCAAAAAGCCCGGGTTCTTGACGGCGGCGGTGCCGATGATCACGTAGCGGAGGCCGTCGTCGATGTAGCGCTCGATGGTGTCGAGATCACGAATCCCGCCGCCCAGCTGCACCGGAATCTCGTCGCCGACTTCGCGCAGGATCGCCTTGATCGCGGCGTGATTCTGCGGCTTGCCGGCAAAAGCGCCGTTCAGGTCGACAAGATGCAGGCGCCGCGCGCCGGCCTCGACCCACTTGCGCGCCATGGCGGCCGGGTCTTCGCTGAAGATGGTCGATTGGCCCATGTCGCCCTGCTTGAGGCGAACGCAGTGGCCGTCCTTGAGATCGATGGCGGGAATCAGCAACATGGCATGGCGGCCCGGAAACGGGGCTCAAGGGTTCCAGTGAAGAAAATTGCGGTAGAGCTGCAAACCGTGGTCGGCGCTCTTTTCGGGATGAAACTGGGTAGCAAAAATATTATCGCGTGCGATGGCGGCCGTGAAGGGCGCGCCGTAGTCCGCCTCGCCGACGCTGTGCTTCGCATTGGTCGGCTTCGCGTAGAAGCTGTGCACGAAATAGAAGTAGCTCCCGTCGGGCACACCCGCCCAGATCGGGTGCGGCTGCGCCTGGCGGACCTGGTTCCACCCCATCTGCGGCACCTTGTAGCGGCTGCCGTCGGGCTGCATCCTGCCCGCAAGGTCGAACTTGACCACGTCACCCGGAATGAGCCCGAGGCCATCGGTCGGCCCTTCGTGGCTGTGCGAGAGCAGCATCTGCATGCCGACGCACACGCCGAACAGTGGCTTGCTGGCTGCGGCCTCCAGCACCGACGCCTGCAGGCCCGAATCACGCAGCTCGCGCATGCAGTCGGGCATGGCACCCTGGCCCGGCAGCACCACGCGCGTAGCCTTGCGCACGACGTCGGGGTCGGAGGTCACAAAGACCTGTACGCCGACCTGGTCGGCGGCGTGCTGCACGGCTTGCGACACCGAGCGCAGGTTGCCCATGCCGTAGTCGACCACCGCAACCGTGTTGGCCATGCCGTTCGAATCTTTCAGAGGGAGCCTTTGGTCGACGGAATGACGCCGATCGATCTCGGATCGACTTCGAGCGCGGCTCTCACGGCCCGCGCAAACGCCTTGAAGACCGTCTCGCACTGGTGGTGCGCATTGACGCCTTTCAGGTTGTCGATGTGCAGCGTGACGAACGCGTGGTTCACGAAGCCCTGAAAAAATTCGTAGGTAAGCTGGCTGTCGAAAGTGCCGATCATCCCGCTGGTGAACGGCACGTCCATGACCAGCCCGGGACGGCCCGAAAAATCGATCACGACACGGCTCAAGGCTTCGTCCAGCGGCACGTAGGCGTGGCCGTAGCGGCGAATGCCCTTCTTGTCGCCGATCGCCTTGGCGACCGCCTGGCCCAGCGTGATACCCACGTCTTCGACCGTATGGTGGCCGTCGATGTGCAGGTCGCCCTCGCAATGGATGTCGAGATCGATCAGGCCGTGGCGCGCGATCTGGTCGAGCATGTGGTCGAAGAAACCGATGCCGGTTGACAGTTTCGCCCTGCCGGAGCCATCGAGATTGACGCTGACGGTGATCTTTGTTTCCGCCGTGTTGCGGGTAACGGAGGCCGTACGCGCGCCGGGCACGCCGGAAGAAACGCCGGCCGCGGCCGCGAGAACCTGATCGGGTGCCGTGGGGGTATTCATAAGGATTTTCGGATCGCCGCGAGCATCTGAGCGTTCTCGTCGGCGGTTCCGACTGTGAGGCGCAGGCAGTTCGCGAGCAGTGGGTGCATTTTAGAAACGTTCTTCACGAGCACGCCGTGCGCCTTCATGCGATCGAAGGTTTTTCCGGCGCGGTCGCCGCCGGCCTGCCCATCCCCCTCGATGCGCACCAGGATCATGTTGGCGTCGCTCGGCCAAACGGTCACGCCGGGCAACGCTGTCAACGCGGCGAGCAACTTGGCGCGCTCGGCGCGGATGGTTTCGGCCTGTGCCTCGAACACCGCGGCATGCTCAAGTGCGAACAGCGCGCACTCGCAATTCAGCACGCTGATGTTGTAGGGCGGGCGCACCTTGTCGACCTCGGCGATGAGCGCTGCCGGGCCCATCAGGTAACCGAGCCTCACGCCGGCCAACCCGAACTTGCTCAGCGTGCGCATCAAGAGCACATGCCTATGCTTAGCGATCCTGCCGATATAGCTTTTGCCAGCGAAGGGCTGGTAGGCCTCGTCCATCACGACCAAGCCGCCCTGCGCGCCTTGCACATCGACGATCTTCTCGATAACGCCGTCGTCCCACAAGTTAGCGGTGGGATTGTTCGGATAAGCGAGGTAGACGATGGCGGGCTTCTCAAGCGCGATCGCTTCCAGCATCGCCGCTTCATCGAGTTCGAAGTTAGCGGTGAGCGGTACACCGACGAACCGAAGCCCCTGCAAGTGCGCGCTCATCGCGTACATCACAAAGCCGGGCACCGGCGCCAGCACCGTCGCACCGGGCAGGTCGCACGCCAGCGCCAAAAGCGAAATCAGCTCGTCCGACCCATTGCCGAGCATCAGCGCGAAACCCTCGGGCATGCGGGCGTGCGCAGCCAGCGCACGCTGCAGGTCCACACCTCGATCGCCGGGATAACGGTTGATGGCCAGCGCGCCAAGCCGCGCGCCCAGTTCGGCCTGCAGCGCAGGAGGCAGGCCGAACGGGTTTTCCATCGCGTCGAGCTTGACCATGCCGTTCGCGTCTTGCACCGCGTAGGCATGCATTGATTTCACGTCGGCGCGAAAGCGTTGCAGCGCGGGGTTCGAAACGTCGGCGGACGATGCAGGAGTCATGGGCAATCAGGAGATCGAAAGGTTGCGAGGTCACAAGATTGTGCGTCGCGGGGATCGGTCAGTGCGTGCAGCGGTAACTGTTGCGGAGCGCTGCCGACAGCACCAGTTGAACGGGCATATCGGCTTCATAACTTTCGGCGTTGCGCTTCAATTCTGTCTGGTAGAGCGAGCGCGCCATCTCAGGATCGAGCTTGCGATTCTCGACGCAGAACGGTGGCTTCCGGCCTTCGCGCTGCGACGCCTCGCTGGCCTCGCGCAAACCCTCCATCACGCCGACCAGGTAGTAGCCGGCGTAGACCTTGCCGTTTTTCTCGTTTGCTTCGAGCAGCTTGAACTGGCGGATCGTCATCGCATTGGCGGCAGTCGTGCACAGCACCGCAAATACGAACATCGCGCCCAAATTGGTCAACGTTGAAATTCGATGAAAGGTGGCCAAGCGCCTCAGCATAGAAAACATACCGGACATCGCGAATTGGTTGCGGGACTGAAGGACTGAAGGACTGAAATCAGGAACCCCGGGAGTTGCGCAGTCGCATCGCCGCTGCACGGGCATGGGCGAACAGCCCCTCGCCTTCGGCCAGCGTGACGGCTATCGGGCCGAGCGTTTGCGCGCCCTGCTCGCTCACCTCGATCAGACTACTGCGTTTCTGAAAATCGTAGACGCCGAGCGGACTTGAAAAGCGCGCCGTGCCGGACGTCGGCAAGACATGGTTCGGCCCAGCGCAGTAGTCGCCGAGCGTTTCACTGGTGAAAGCGCCCAGAAAAATAGCCCCGGCGTGGCGCAGCAGCGGCTCCCACCGATGCGGCTCGCTGCTCGACACCTCCAGATGCTCGGGCGCGATGCGGTTGCTGATTTCGCAGGCTTCTTCCATGCTGCGCGTGTGGATGAGCGCACCGCGGCCGTTCAACGACGCAGCGATGATGCCGGCGCGCGGCATGTCGGGCAGCAACCGATCGATCTCCTGCTGCACGCGATCGATGTACGCCGCATCGGGGCTCAACAACACGCTCTGCGCCAACTCGTCGTGCTCGGCCTGGCTGAAGAGGTCCATAGCAACCCAGTCGGGTGGCGTGGTGCCGTCGGCCAACACCAGGATTTCGCTTGGGCCGGCGATCATGTCGATGCCGACGGTGCCGAACACGCGGCGCTTGGCGGCCGCCACGTAGGCGTTGCCCGGACCAGTGATCTTGTCGACGGCCGGAATGGTTTGCGTGCCGTAAGCCAGCGCGCCAATGGCCTGAGCGCCGCCGATCGTGAAGCCGCGCGTAACGCCGGCGACATAAGCCGCAGCCAGCACAAGCGGGTTCTTTTCACCGCGCGGCGTCGGCACGACCATGATGATTTCGCCAACTCCGGCGACGTGGGCGGGAATGGCGTTCATCAGCACGCTCGACGGATAGGCTGCCTTGCCGCCCGGCACATAGATGCCGACGCGGTCGAGCGGCGTGACCTTTTGGCCGAGCAGCGTACCGTCGGCGTCGCGATAACGCCAGCTCTCGCCCGATGCCTTTTTCTGCGCCTCATGGAAGCTGCGCACTCGTGCAGCCGCGGACTGGAGCGCCTCGCGCTGCACGGCGGGCAACTCCTCGAAAGCGGCTTTCATTTCCGCCTGCGTGAGCTCGATTTGCTGCATCGATGCGGCATCGAGCCCGTCGAAGCGGCGCGTGTACGCGAGCACCGCCGCATCGCCGCGCTGTTGTACGTCGGCGAGGATGTCGGCCGCCACTTTTTCGATGGCGGCATCCGCCTCGGCGGACCAATGAAGTCGCGCTTTGAACTCGGCCTCGAAATTGGCCGATGCGGTGGAGAGTCGCGCGGGAAATGCGGTCAATTTCATGACGTCAAAGGATCGCAGGGAGGATGGCGGAAAGGGTCACGGCGCGAGGATCAAGGTGTCGTCGCAATCGCCGACGCGAACGCATCGATGATGCGGCGGATGGGCTCGCGCTTGAGCTTGAGCGCCGCTTGGTTCACCACCAGTCGGGCGCTGATTTCCATGATGTGCTCGACCTCGACCAGGTTGTTGGCCCGCAGCGTGTTGCCGGTCGAGACGATGTCGACGATCGCGTCGGCCAGCCCGGTGAGCGGCGCCAGTTCCATACTGCCGTAGAGCTTGATGAGGTCGACGTGCACGCCCTTGACGGCGAAGAAGTCGCGCGCGATGCCGACGAACTTGGTGGCGATCTTCAGGCGCGCGCCTTGTCGCACTGCATGGGCGTAGTCGAAGTCGGCGCGTGCCGCCACGCTCATGCGGCAGGCGGCGATCTTCAGGTCGAGCGGCAGATACAAGCCGGCGTTGCCGTGCTCGATCATGGTGTCGAGCCCGGTGACCCCGATATCGGCACCGCCCCATTGCACATAAGTAGGCACATCGGACGGCCGGACAAGCACCACGCGCACATCGGGCTGGTTGGTCGCGAGGATCAGCTTGCGTGATTTTTCGGGGTCTTCGGTGACCTCGATCCCGGCCGCGGCCAGCATGGGCAGCGTCTCGTCGAAAATGCGCCCTTTCGATAAGGCCAGCGTGATCAAGCAGACGCTCCTGCCAGACGCTCGATATCTGCACCCAGGCCACGCAGCTTGGTTTCCATGCGGTCGTAGCCGCGGTCGAGGTGGTAAATGCGGTCGATGAGTGTCTCGCCGTCGGCAACCAGACCGGCGATGACCAAACTGGCCGAGGCTCGCAGATCGGTCGCCATCACCGTGGCACCCGAAAGTTGCTTTACACCCTCGACCATCGCAACCTTGCCTTCGACGTGAATGGTCGCGCCGAGACGAACCATCTCGTTCACATGCATGAAGCGGTTTTCGAAGATGGTTTCCGTGACCATCGAGGCGCCTTTGGCGATCACGTTGAGTGCCATGAACTGCGCCTGCATGTCGGTCGGAAAGCCCGGGTACTCGGTGGTGCTGAAGCTCTGCGCCGTAAGGTGCGCGTGCGCCGGCCCCTGGGAGCTGATGCGCACGCCGCCCGCTTCCGAAGTCACCTTGCAGCCGGCCTCGCGCAGCTTGTCGATCACCGCGTCCATGTGCTCGGCGCGTGCATGGCGCAGCAGCACATTGCCGCCGGTAGCCGCCACCGCACAGAGGAACGTGCCGGCCTCGATGCGGTCGGCCACCACCGCGTGTTCGCAGCCATGCAGTTTGGCGACGCCCTGGACACGGATGTGGCTGGTGCCGTGGCCTTCGATCTTCGCGCCCATCTTGATGAGCATTTCAGCAAGGTCGACGATCTCGGGTTCTTGCGCCGCATTTTCGAGCAGCGTTTCGCCCTCGGCCAGGGCTGCAGCCATCAAGAAATTTTCGGTGCCGGTCACCGTCACCATGTCGGTCAGGATGCTGGCGCCACGCAGCCGCGTACGGCCCTCCGGCAGCCGCGCGATCATGTAACCGTGCTCGACGACGATCTCGGCGCCCATCGCCTGCAGGCCCTTGATGTGCTGGTCGACTGGACGCGATCCGATGGCGCAGCCGCCCGGCAGCGACACCTTGGCGTGACCGAAGCGCGCCAGCAGCGGGCCGAGCGCCAGCACCGAGGCGCGCATGGTTTTGACCAGTTCGTACGGCGCTTCCGGATTGGTCAGATCGCTCGCGTCGAGCCGCACCATGCCGTTGTCGTCGCGCTCGGCCGCGACGCCCATATTGCGGACCAGCTTGAGCATCGTCGACACATCTTGCAAGCGCGGCACGTTGCGCAGCGTCACGGGCTGGTCGGTCAACAGCGCCGCGCACAGTTCGGGCAGCGCGGCATTCTTGGCGCCGGAAATAAGCACTTCGCCCTGGAGCGTGCGCCCACCGCGAATAAGAAGTTTGTCCATCGAGAATCCAGCGAAAAAATCAGGGCCATTGGATGGCCGTCAAAAGCCAGCCGCTATGTTTGCGACGCCGCCCATTCGGTCGGTGTGAAAGTCTTCATCGACAGTGCGTGCACTTCGTCGGTGTGCATTTTCGCACCGAGGGTGGCGTAAACGCGCTGATGTCGCTGGATGGCGCGCTTGCCTTCGAATTCAGTCGACACGATGGTCGCGTACCAGTGCCTGCCGTCGCCCTCGAGAGCAATGTGCTCGCAAGGGAGACCGGATTGAATGATCGATTGAAGTTCTTCGGATGTCATCTTGTTCAGCCCCGAATCTTGTAACCAATGCGCAGCAGGTTGACGGCGATCGCGCTCACGACGAGCCAAGCGACTCCGACAATGCCGAAGCTGAGCCAGGGCGACGCATCGCTCACGCCGAAAAAGCCGTAGCGAAAGCCGTCGATCATGTAGAAAAATGGATTGAGGTGACTGACGGCTTGCCAGAACGGCGGCAGCGATCCGATTGAATAGAACACTCCCGACAAAAAGGTCATCGGCATAATGAGGAAGTTCTGGAACACCGCCATTTGATCGAACTTTTCGGCCCACAGGCCAGCGATCAAACCGAGTGTTCCGAGCATCGCCGAGCCCAAAAATGCGAACACGAGGATCCACACTGGCGCTGCGAACTGCGGCATGGCGAAGAAGATGGTCACGATGAAAACGCCGAGCCCCACTGCCAAGCCGCGGATGATCGACGAACCGACATAAGCAAAAAACCAGCCCCAGTGCGACAGCGGCGTCAGCAACACGAACACCATGCTGCCCATGATCTTGCTCTGGATGATCGACGAGGAACTGTTGGCGAACGCGTTTTGCAGCACGCTCATCATCACCAGACCAGGAATCAGGAACGCGGTGTAGCTGACGGAGCCATAAACCTTGACGTGGTTTTCAAGCACGTGGCCGAACACCATGAGGTAAAGCACCGCGGTGAGAACAGGCGCCCCGACCGTCTGGAATCCAACCTTCCAGAAACGCAGCACCTCCTTGTATAGCAACGCGTGCCAACCGGTGACGGCGATCATCGCGCCACCTCCAACGGCGCCTGCTCGCCCGCCATCAGGTCGATGAACACGTCTTCAAGATCGGCCTTGCGCATCTCGACGTCTTCCACCGCCACGCCGGCTTCGCGAATCGCGGTCAGCAGTTGTTCCACTTCGTGCGCGTTTTGCGCAGGCAACTGCACGATGCGCCCCGTGATGCGGGCGTGTTGGGCGATGGCCCAAGGCAGCGACGCATCCGTCTTGAAACGCAGCACGTTGCTGGCCGCCGAACTGAGAAGTGCGCTGGTGCGATCGAGCGCAATCACACGGCCCTGTTTCAGCATCGCGATGCGATTGCATAGCGCTTCGGCTTCTTCGAGGTAGTGCGTGGTGAGCAGCACCGTGCTGCCCTGCTTGTTGAGCTTGGCGATGAACTGCCAGAGCGTCTGGCGCAGCTCGACATCGACACCGGCGGTAGGCTCGTCCAGCACGATCACTGAAGGCTTGTGCACCAGCGCCTGAGCCACCAGCACGCGACGCTTCATACCGCCTGAGAGCTGGCGCATGTTTGCGGTCGCCTTGTCGGCCAGACCAAGACTCTGCAACAGCTCGTCGATCCAGACGTCGTTGTTCTTGATGCCGAAGTAGCCCGACTGAATGCGCAACGACTCTCGCACATTGAAGAACGGGTCGAAGACGAGTTCTTGCGGCACCACGCCGAGCTGGCGTCGCGCATCGGCAAAGTCGCGTTGCACGTCGAAGCCGCGGACGCTGATGCTGCCTGTCGTCGGGCGCGAAAGCCCGGCGAGCATGCTGATCAGCGTCGTCTTGCCCGCACCGTTCGGGCCCAGGAGGCCGAAGAATTCGCCCTCTTCGATCTGGAAATTGACATCGTCGACCGCGCGCAAGCCGGGTTTGCCTTGAGCGCGCTGTTGACGGGAGGGAGGGTAGGTCTTGGAGACCGATTGAAAGGAGATCGCTGGCATGGGGAACCCATGATTTTACGGGTCGGCGCGATTCTGGGGCGCCGTAGGGGCAGCACAGCGCTTATTCGACCACAGGCACCACTTCAGGGAGCGGCAGGCAACAGGCCGGCAACGCCGTAGAGCGAGGCCAGTTCACGCAAGCGGGACGAGAGCCCCTTGACGGCAAAACCGCGCCCGAGCGCGCTGGCTTCACGACGGCATTCGAGCAGCACCGCGATCGCCGAAGAATCGAAATGCGACAGCGCACTGGCATCGATGACTGTCGCCGTACCGGGCTCCGACTGGCCTGCCATGCCCTGCTGCAGCATGCGCATGCACGCAGGCGCCTCTTCATGCGTGAGCTTGGAGGGCAGGACAAGCATCATGTGTTTGAAGCGGTGGCGATATCAGCTCTTGGCGTCGGTCTTGTTGCGTGCCGCCAGCGCCGCGATCAAACCGTCGATGCCCTTGCTGTTGATCTGCTCGGCGAACTGGGTGCGGTACGTATCCACCAGCCAGACGCCCAAAACATTCAGGTTGTAGACCTTCCAGCCGCTGCCATCGCCCGGCGTGCGCACCAGGCGGTAGTCCAGTTGAACCGGATCGCCACGGCCACGCACTTCGGTACGCACCAGTGCTTCCTTGTCGTCCGGCGACCCACGGTACGGGCGAACCGTCACGGTTTGATCGCTCACCTGGTCCAACGCGCCAGCGTACGTACGGACCAACAGCAACTTGAACTCATCCTGCAGCCGCTTTTGCTGCTCAGGGGTGGCTTGGCGCCAAGCCGGTCCGACCGCCGACGAGGTCATGCGCTGGAAGTCGAGATTCGGCATGATCTTGCTGTCGACCAGCGCCATGATCTTGCGTGTGTCGCCGGCCTTGATCGACGTGTCCGCTTTGATCGTGTCGAGGACGTCGGCGGTAATGCGCTTGACAAGCGCATCGGGCGACTCATCCGCGGCCCGAGCGGACGATACGGCAACCAAGGCGCCGCCCAGCAGCAGCGCGCTGGCCAGCACGAATTGCCCAAGAGTTCTGCGCTGCAATATGGTCGTGGATTTCATTTGATTCAGTCTCTGCAAAATAACTGTGTAGCTGTCGAAACGGTTTGGAGCGAGGCGCCGACTACAGGGTTCCCCAGGGCAATCGCCATTGCTTGTAAACGGATGCAAAGCACAAAGGAATTGCCAGTGGCCATTTTTCGGCCTACTCGCCGTCACCGCCCGAGGCGCCGCCACCCGAGACTTCACTGCGACGATGCTGCATGAACGCGTCCCGCGTAAACGAATACTTGTCGAGCGCTATTTCGTCAAGCATCTGACCGGCTCGCAAGAAAGTGGCGCGCTCGTCGACGACTCTCAAGGCGTAGAGCGAGTTTCGTGCGCCAATGTCATGCACGACCGACAGCACATCACCATAGTGATCGACAGGCAACGCGGCGGTATCGCGGACCGTCGACGGGCCAAGCAACGGCAAAACCACATAGGGCCCCGTCGGAACACCCCAGCGCCCAAGTGTCTGCCCGAAATCTTCGCGATGACGCTCGATGCCGGCTTCCGAGGCGATGTCGAGCAAGCCACCCAGACCAAAGATGGTGTTGACGTTAAGACGCATGAAAGTCTCGGCGCTGTTTTGCAGCTTGAGCTGCATCACGTTATTTGCCAGGCTCCAGACGTCTCCGAGATTGCCGAAGAAGTTGCTGACACCGGTGCGCACCATCAGCGGAAGTGTGTCGCGGTAGACCGTCGCAACAGGGCGGAGCACAGCGCGGTCGACGCCTTCGTTAAAACGGAAAACGCTTCGGTTGAACGGCTCGAGTGGGTCGATCGGATTCGGCGCCTGGCCGCTGACAGTCGCACAACCGAACGTCGACGCAAGCACGACGGCAGCAATCGCCCACTGGGCGAAGCGCGCCATATTTATCGTGGCGTCTCGCGGTTGAATCGTAGTTTTCATTTTTTATTTGGAGTCGCTTGGGTCGCTGGAGCTGCTGGCGATGTATTTCCATCTGCCGCCTTGCTGAACAAAAACTGGCTGATCAGGTTCTCGAGCACGACGGCCGACTGCGTGTCGGTAATCGTGTCGCCTGCCTGGAGATTTTTCTCGTCTGCGCCGGCCTGAATCCCGATGTATTGCTCACCCAGCAGACCGCTCGTCAAAATCTTGAGGGAACTGTCTTTTGGGAAACTGTAGCGGGTCTGCAACCCAAGCGTCACGCTTGCCTGAAAGTTCTTGTCGTCGAACGTGATCGATTCGACGCGCCCGACCACTACCCCGGCACTCTTGACCGCCGTTTGTGGTTTGAGGCCACCGATGTTGTCGAAGCGGGCCGTGACGCTGTATGTCTTTTGAAAGTTAAGGCTCAGCAAGTTAGCCGATTGCAGTGCAAGAAAGAGCAGCGCCGCTGCGCCGATCAGCACGAAGAGCCCGACCCATATATCTTTGTTAGAGCGTTGCATTGATGTAGTCCTACTAGATGCTGAACATCATTGCCGTCAGCAGAAAATCGAGCCCGAGGACGGCCAGCGAAGCCACCACCACGGTGCGGGTGGTGGCGCGCGAGACGCCTTCAGGCGTGGGCTGCGCCTCGAAGCCTTGCAGCAGCGCGATGAAGGTGACCGTGAAGCCGAAGACGATGCTCTTGAGCACGCCGTTACCGACGTCACGCCAGACATCGATGCCGCCCTGCATCTGGCCCCAGAAAGCACCCGGGTCGACGCCGAGCATCAGCACGCCCACCACATAGCCGCCGCCGACACCAACTGCACTGAATACCGCCGCGAGCAACGGCATGGTGATCACGCCCGCCCAGAAGCGCGGCGCCAGGATGCGCTGCACCGGATCGACCGCCATCATTTCCATCGCGCTCAGTTGTTCGCCCGCCTTCATGAGACCGATTTCAGCCGTGAGCGACGTGCCGGCGCGGCCCGCGAAAAGCAGTGCGGCGATCACCGGACCGAGCTCGCGTACCAGCGACAAGGCGACCAGCAATCCGAGCGCCTCGGAGGAGCCGTAGCGCTGCAGCGTGTAGTAGCCCTGTAGCCCCAAGACGAAGCCGACGAACAAGCCGGACACGCCGATGATGGCCAGCGAATAGTTACCGAGAAAGTGGATCTGGTCGCGCACGAGGCCGAAGCGACGAAGGCTGCGCGCGCCCTGGAACAGCAGGCGCAAGAAGAGCCGCGCACCGTAGCCCAAGTTCGCCAGCTTGCTGCGCACCGCAAAACCGATGTCGGAAGGTTTCCACCAACTCATAGCGGTTCGCCCTTCACCTGGCCGAAGTCTTCTTCGACACTGACACCGGGATAGTGAAAATGCACCGGACCCTCGGGCAGCGCGTTGACGAACTGGTGCACCAGCGGATCGGTGCTCTGGCGAACGTCGCTCGGACTGCCCTGCGCGGCGATCTTGCCGTTGGCCAGCACGATCACGTGGTCGGCGATGCGGAACGTCTCATCGAGGTCGTGCGACACCACAATGCTGGTGAGCCCCAGCGTATCGTTGAGTTGTCGAATGAGCCGGGCCGCAGTGCCGAGGGAAATGGGATCCAGCCCGGCGAACGGCTCGTCGTACATCACCAGTTCGGGATCGAGCGCGATGGCGCGCGCCAACGCTACGCGACGGGCCATCCCGCCTGACACCTCGCTCGGCATGAGATTCCTCGCGCCTCTAAGGCCGACCGCGTCGAGCTTCATGAGCACGATGTCGCGGATCAACGGCTCGCTGAGGCGGGTGTGCTCGCGGATCGAAAAGGCGACATTGTCGAACACGCTCATGTCGGTGAAGAGCGCGCCGAACTGAAACAGCATGCCCATGCGTCGGCGCGCCGCGTACAAGGCATCGGCCTTCATCGGGCCCACATCCTGGCCATCGAGCAGCACCTGGCCCCGTTGCGCTCGCAACTGACCGCCGATTAAGCGCAACACGGTGGTCTTGCCACCGCCCGACGCACCCATCAACGCCGTGACCTTGCCGCGTGGCACCTCGAAGGAGACGCCATCGAGAATCGTACGCGTGCCATAGCCGAACATGACTTCACGGAACGCGACGAGAGGAGGCGGCAAAGGGTCCATTGAATAAGAAAAGCCGGGCGCCTCGTAAGGCATCCCGGCGTGGGGTTTCCCCCATGATAAGGGGGCAACCGTTGTACTGCAGCTACAGATGCGGCGATGACTTCAACGTGGCAAGTCGCTGAACCCCATCAAGAACTCATCGACCGATCTTGCCGCCTGGCGACCCTCGCGAATCGCCCACACCACGAGCGACTGCCCGCGTCGCATGTCGCCTGCAGCGAACACCTTGGGCACGTTGGTGGCGTAACCGCCGGTGAAATCCACCGTGGCCTTGGCATTGCCGCGTCCGTCTTTTTCGATACCGAAGGCGTCGAGCACATTGGCCACCGGATTGACGAAGCCCATCGCCAGCAATACAAGGTCGGCTTTCAGAATCTGTTCGCTGCCCGCGACTTCGACCATCTTGCCGTCCTTCCATTCCACGCGGACGGTCTTGAGACCGGTGATCTTTCCTTTTTCGCCGATGAATTCCTTGGTCGAGATAGCGAACTCGCGCTCGCACCCTTCCTGGTGGCTGGAGCTGGTGCGCAGCTTGATCGGCCAATAAGGCCACGTCATCGGCCGGTTTTCTTCCTCCGGCGGCTGTGGCATGACTTCGAATTGCGTCACGCTCACCGCGCCATGGCGATTGCTGGTGCCGACGCAATCTGAGCCGGTATCGCCGCCGCCGATCACGATGACGTGCTTGCCATCGGCCCGCAGCTGACCTTTGACCTTGTCACCCGCATTGACCCGGTTTTGTTGCGGCAGGAATTCCATCGCGAAATAAATGCCGTCCAGGTCGCGGCCGGGCACCGGCAAATCGCGCGACTGCTCTGATCCACCGGTCAACAGCACCGCGTCGAACTCCTTGTCGAGCTGCTCGGGCGTGACGGTTTCCTTGGCCAGGTTGACAACCTTCGAGCCCTTGCCCATCGGCTCCTTCGCAGCGCCAATGACGACGCTGGTGCGAAAGGTCACGCCCTCGGCCTTCATCTGTTCGACGCGGCGATCAATGTGCGTCTTCTCCATCTTGAAGTCCGGAATGCCGTAGCGCAGCAGGCCGCCGATGCGGTCGTTCTTCTCGAAGAGCGTGACGTCATGGCCAACACGTGCCAACTGCTGCGCCGCAGCCAGTCCGGCCGGGCCGGCACCAACCACGGCAACCTTCTTGCCGGTCCTGTGCTTGGCCACACGCGGCTTGACCCAGCCTTCGTCCCATGCGCGATCGATGATGGCGTGCTCGATGGATTTGATGCCGATCGGGTCGTCGTTCACATTCAACACGCAGGCGGCCTCGCACGGCGCGGGGCAAATGCGGCCAGTGAACTCGGGGAAGTTGTTGGTCGAGTCGAGCACCGCAAAGGCGTTTTTCCAGTCGTTGCGGTACACCAGATCGTTGAAGTCCGGAATGACGTTGTTGACCGGGCAGCCGCTATTGCAGAACGGCGTACCGCAGTCCATGCAGCGAGCGCCTTGCACCTTGGCCTCGTCGGGCGTGAGGGCGACGACGAATTCCTTGTAGTGCTTGACGCGCTCGTCGATGGGCTTGTAGCCCTCTTCGATGCGCTCATGCTCCATGAAGCCAGTGATCTTTCCCATCGTGCTGTCCTGTCTTTTTTATGGATCGTGTCGTGGTCTGTGTGCTTGCGCGTCAGACCGCGGCCGGCGTGCGAACCGCCTTGGATTCGAGCCCCGCCTGCGCGTTGTTGCCGCTGCTGGCGAGTTCCAACTTCCGGTCGTGGATCTCGCCGAGCGCGCGCTTGTATTCGTTCGGGAACACTTTCACGAACTTGCTGCGCGCCATCGGCCAGTCGTCGAGCAGTTCGCGCGCGCGCTTGCTGCCGGTCCAGCGGTGATGCTCTTCGAGCAGCTTGCGCAGTTGCGCTTCGTCGGTGATGCCGTTGTGCCAGATCGAGCGCTTGATGGTCGCGGTCTGCTCGGCGGTGGTCAGCACCTTTTCGAGCGTGACCATCGCCATGTTGCAGCGCGAAGCGAACTGGCCGTCTTCGTCATAGACGAAAGCCACACCGCCGCTCATGCCGGCCGCGAAGTTGCGGCCGGTCTTGCCGAGCACCGCCACCGTGCCGCCAGTCATGTACTCGCAGCCGTGGTCGCCAGTGCCTTCGACCACTGCGGTCGCGCCCGAAAGCCGCACCGCGAAGCGTTCGCCACCCACGCCGCAAAAGTAGGCCTCGCCGGTCGTGGCGCCGTACATCACCGTATTGCCGACGATGGTGTTACGCACCGCTTCGCCGCGGAAATCGAGACTTGGGCGCACCACGATGCGACCGCCCGACAAGCCCTTGCCGGTGTAGTCGTTGGCATCGCCGATGAGGTACAGCGTGATGCCGCGCGCCAGGAACGCGCCAAACGATTGCCCGCCCGTGCCTTCGAGCTGAATGCGGATCGAATCGTCGGGCAGACCTTCGGGATGAACCCGCGTCAGCGCTCCCGAAAGCTTGGCGCCAACCGTGCGGTTGACGTTGCGAACCACCTCGATGAACTGCACCTTCTCGCCCTTGTCGATGGCCGCACGCGACTTCTCGATGAGCTTGGTGTCGAGGTTGTGCTCCAGCCCGTGGTCCTGGTTTTCGACATGGAAACGCGGCACGTCGGCCGGCACGTTCGGCAGCGCGAACAGCCGACTGAAATCGAGGCCACTGGCCTTCCAGTGCGCGATGCCCTTTTTCATGTCGAGCAGGTCGGCGCGGCCGATCATTTCGTTGACCGTGCGCATGCCCAGTTGGGCCATGATCTGGCGCATCTCTTCTGCGACGAAGAAGAAGTAGTTGACGACGTGTTCAGGCTTGCCGGAGAACTTCTTGCGCAGCACCGGATCTTGCGTGGCCACGCCCACCGGACAGGTGTTCAGGTGGCACTTGCGCATCATGATGCAGCCTTCGACGATCAGCGGCGCGGTGGCAAAACCGAACTCATCGGCACCCAGCAGCGCGCCGATCGCGACGTCGCGACCGGTCTTCATCTGGCCATCGGCCTGCACCCGCACCCGGCCGCGCAGGCGATTCAGCACCAGCGTCTGCTGCGTCTCGGCCAGGCCGATTTCCCACGGGCCGCCTGCATGCTTGATCGATGACCACGGCGATGCGCCGGTGCCGCCGTCGTGTCCGGCAATCACGATGTGATCGCTCTTGCACTTGGTGACGCCGGTCGCGACCGTGCCCACGCCCACTTCGCTCACGAGCTTGGTGCTGATCGTGGCGTGTGGTGCGACGTTTTTCAGGTCGTGAATCAGCTGCGCCAGATCTTCGATGGAATAGATATCGTGATGCGGCGGCGGCGAGATCAGGCCCACTCCCGGCACCGAATACCGCTGCTTGCCGATGTACTCGGTCACCTTTCCGCCGGGCAACTGGCCGCCCTCGCCCGGCTTGGCACCTTGCGCCATCTTGATCTGAATCTGATCGGCCGAAGTCAGGTATTCCGCCGTGACGCCGAAGCGGCCCGATGCCACCTGCTTGATCTTCGAGCGCAGCGAATCGTTGGCTTGCAGCGGCAAGTCGACTTCGACGTTGGCCTCGCCGATCACGCTTTTCAGCGTGTCGCCGAGCCTGATCGGGATGCCCTTGAGCTCGTTGCGATAGCGGTTCGGATCTTCACCGCCCTCGCCCGTGTTGCTCTTGCCGCCGATGCGGTTCATGGCGACGGCCAGCGTCGAATGAGCTTCGGTCGAAATAGAGCCCAGCGACATCGCGCCGGTGGCAAAGCGCTTGACGATGTCGGCCGCCGATTCGACCTCTTCCACCGGAATCGCTTTGGACGGATCGAGCTTGAACTCGAACAGGCCGCGCAAAGTCATGTGGCGACGGCTCTGGTCGTTGATGATCTGCGCGTATTCCTTGTACGTGCTCCAGTTGTTAGCACGCGTGCTGTGCTGCAGCTTGGCGATCGCGTCGGGGCTCCACATGTGTTCTTCGCCGCGCGTGCGCCAGGCGTATTCGCCGCCGGCATCCAGCATGCTTTCCAGCACCGGATCGTCGCCGAACGCGGCGGCATGCATGCGCAGGGCTTCTTCCGCAATCTCGAAGACGCCAATGCCTTCGACGCGGCTCGCAGTGCCGGTGAAATACTTGCCGATCGTGTCGCTGTTCAGGCCGATGGCCTCGAACAACTGCGCGCCGCAGTAGCTCATGTAGGTGCTCACGCCCATCTTGGACATGATCTTCGACAGGCCCTTGCCGATCGCCTTCACGTAGTTGTAAACAGCCTTCTCTGCGGACAGGTCACCTGGCAGATCAGCGTGCATCGCCGCCAGCGTTTCCATCGCGAGGTACGGGTGCACGGCTTCGGCACCATAGCCGGCCAGCACGCCGAAGTGATGCACTTCGCGGGCGCTGCCGGTTTCGACCACCAGGCCGGCGGTCGTGCGCAAGCCTTCGCGAACGAGGTGCTGATGGATCGCGCTGGACGCCAGCAAGGCAGGAATAGCAACCTGCGTCAGGCTTACCGCGCGGTCGCTGACGATCAGAATGTTGCTGCCGCTCTTGATCGCGTCGACCGCTTCGGCGCAGAGCGATGCGAGCTTGGCCTCGACGCCTTCGCGCCCCCAATCGGCCGGGTAGGTAATGTCGAGTGTCGTGCTCTTGAACTTGCCCTTCGTGTGCCGCTCGATGTCGCGCAGCTTGGCCATGTCGGCGAAGTCGAGAATCGGCTGGCTCACCTCCAGCCGCATCGGCGGGTTGACCTGGTTGATGTCCAGCAGGTTGGGCTTGGGGCCTACAAATGACACCAGCGACATGACGATCGCTTCGCGAATCGGGTCGATCGGCGGGTTCGTCACCTGCGCGAACATCTGCCGGAAGTAGTTGTACAGCGGCTTGTTCTTGTTGGAGAGCACCGCCAGCGGGCTGTCGTTGCCCATGGAGCCGATGGCCTCCTCGCCGGCCTGCGCCATCGGGCTCATCAGGAACTTGATGTCTTCCTGGGTGTAGCCAAAGGCCTGCTGACGGTCGAGCAGCGATACCGCGCTAACAGGAATTTCCACCGGCGTCACAGTCGAGCCGACGCTGTCGAGCTTGATACGCAGGTTCTCGATCCACTGCTTGTACGGCTTGGTGTTGACGACGTAGGCCTTGAGCTCGTCGTCGTCGATCATGCGACCCTGTTCCAGGTCGATCAGGAACATCTTGCCCGGCTGCAGGCGCCATTTGCGCAGGATCTTGTGCTCGGGAATCGGCAGCACGCCCGACTCGCTGGCCATGATGACCAGGTCGTCGTCGGTCACGCAGTAGCGGGATGGACGCAGACCGTTGCGGTCGAGCGTGGCGCCGATCTGGCGGCCGTCGGTGAAGACGATCGATGCCGGGCCGTCCCACGGCTCCATCATCGCGGCGTGGTATTCGTAGAACGCGCGACGCCGCTCGTCCATCGTGGTGTGCTGCTCCCACGGCTCCGGGATCATCATCATCACGGCCTGGCTGATCGGATAGCCGGCCATCGTCATCAGCTCGAGGCAGTTGTCGAAGGTGGCGGTGTCCGACTGACCGGCAAAGCTGATCGGATAAAGCTTCTTCAAGTCAGGGCCGAGCACCGGCGAGGCCATCACGCCTTCGCGCGCCTTCATCCAGTTGTAGTTGCCGCGCACCGTGTTGATTTCGCCGTTGTGCGCCACGTAGCGATATGGATGCGCCAGGGGCCACTTCGGGAAAGTGTTGGTAGAAAAGCGCTGATGTACCAGGCCGATGGCCGAGATGCAGCGCTCGTCGAGCAAGTCGAAATAGTAGGTGCCGACCTGGTCGGCCAAAAGCAGGCCCTTGTAGACCACGGTGCGACTCGACATGCTCGGCACGTAGTACTCGGTGCTGTGCTTGAGCGCCAGGTTCTGGATGTTGGCGCTCGCGGTCTTGCGGATCACGTAGAGCTTCCGCTCCAGCGCGTCCTGCACGATGACGTCGTTGCCACGACCGATAAACACCTGCCGCAGTATCGGTTCGGTCTTCTTGACCGCCGGCGACATCGGCATTTCGCGGTTGACCGGCACATCGCGCCAGCCCAATAGCACTTGGCCTTCGGCCTTGATGGCACGCTCCATCTCCTGCTCGCAGGCCATGCGCGACGCATGCTCTTTCGGCAAGAAGATCATGCCGACGCCATATTCGCCATACGGCGGCAACATCACGCCCAGCTTGCTCATCTCTTCGCGGTACAGCGCATCGGGAATCTGGATCAGGATGCCGGCACCATCGCCCATCAACTTGTCTGCACCGACTGCGCCGCGATGGTCGATGTTCTCGAGGATCTTGAGCGCCTGCGTCACGATGTCGTGGCGCTTTTCGCCCTTGATATGGGCGACGAAGCCGAGGCCGCAGGCGTCGTGCTCATTCGAGGTCGAATACAGACCGTGTTGTTCGAGATGCTTGATTTCGTCGTCCGTGGTCATGGGCGCTCCTTAATTTTTTTTCGCAGGGATGTCGAGGATATTGCGATGCACAAACAATGCCAAATACTTTATTTGGGGTCAGATTCCGATTTATTCAAAAGCCAGTGTTGTTGAGTTAAATAAGGGACATATCAAAAACAATAGCATTCATGTCAGCATTGGCAATGCATCGCGGGCGCTTCTAAGGTGCGGGTTCGCGCACTGGTCGGCCTGCCTTCGCCTTGATGACCCGGCGCTCTGTTGTCTTCTGTAACGATTCGACGAACGTCGCGTCTCCCAATGCCCATCCTTGCAAGGCAGCGTCGGTCAATGACATGGCTTCGGAGACCGAAATTCCCCGCCGTACCAGTTCCACATAACCCGCCTCGCGTGCAAAAGGCGTGTTGCCCAGCAACCAGTATTGCGGCGGCGGAGTGAGCGCTTTGTCATGCCGTTGGCCAGCGTAATGCCCGTAGCTCGACCAGGCAAATTCGGCGACGTCGATCGCCGCACCCGAACGCAATGGATTGAGGTCCATGTAGGCCATGCATCTCATCATCCAAAGCTCGGACTGAATGACGGTCGACCGATATCGGCCTTCCCACAAGGTGCCGCTGCGGCCATGCCGGTCGTTGAACCAACGCACATAGCCTCTGCCCACAGCCTGCATCAGCTGTGGCAGACCGCTGACGGTCGAAGGCGTGAGCAGCAAATGAAAGTGGTTGTCCATCAACACGTACGCATGCAACGCCACGCCCAATCGCGGGGCAGCCTCCGCCACGAGTGCGAGCAGTCGCTCGCGATCGATGCGGTCCGTAAAGATGGGCTGCCGGTTGTTGCCACGCTGGATCACGTGGTGCGGAAGGTCCGCCAGCGTGAGTCGAGGCAGCCGTGCCATAGCGCGCGTTCAGGGCAGCCGAAAACGAGTTTCGAGCAACGACGACAGGCCGAACTCGCCCAGCAATCCCTTCAATCGCTCCGCTGCACTGGCTTTGAATTGGCCGGTGCGGCGCGCGATGATCAGTTCGTTCTTCATGCTGTGTTCCCAGCCGACCAATTCGGTCACGGTGACCTGATAGCCATGGGCTTCCAGCAGCAGGCAGCGCAGCACGTTGGTGAGCTGGCTGCCGATCTCGCGTGTGTGAAGCGGGTGGCGCCAGAGCTCGGCGAGCGGCGTGCGCGAGAGCGACAGCGCTTTCGTTTCGCGAAGGCATGCGGCCACCTCGGCCTGACAGCACGGCACCAGCACCATGAAGGCCGCTTGTTTGGCCAGTCCGAAGGCGATGGCATCGTCCGTCGCGGTGTCGCACGCATGCAGCGCGGTCACCATGTCGATGCGGTCGGGCAACGCCAGAGATTCGGTCGACTCGGCCACAGTCAGGTTGAGAAAAGACATGCGTCCGAAGCCGAGCTGAGCGGCCAGCACGCGTGACTTTTCAACGAGCTCCGCACGCGTCTCGATGCCATACACGTGACCGTCGCCAAGCGCCTTGAAGAAAAGGTCGTAGACGATAAAACCCAAGTAAGACTTGCCGGCACCATGGTCTGCCAGCGTTGCATGCGCGCCGCCATCCGGCAACTCCCGCAGCAGTTTTTCAATGAACTGGAACAGGTGATACACCTGCTTGAGCTTGCGCCGCGAATCCTGGTTCAGCCGGCCTTCGCGGGTCAGAATGTGGAGCTCTTTCAGCAACTCGATCGATTGCCCAGGGCGCAGCTCTTGGAGCACATCCGCTTCGGCCTTCGCTGCTTTCCCGACCTTCGCTGTCTTGTGCGCACCAGCGGCTTTGACAATGGTGCTCATCGGAATGAGCCTCCCGGGCCGACATCGAGCGCAGCCCATCCTTCAGCCCCAAGCGTTGTCAGCGTTTCAATGTTTCGCTCGAAGATGGCGTCCGCCTCGGGAAAGGCATCGACGGCGCGACTCACGCTCTCTTCACGTAGCAGATGCAGCGTCGGATACGGCGCGCGATTGGTGGCGTTGGCGATGTCGTCCGGCGCGGCCCCCGCGAACTCGAAGAGCGGATGAAAGCTCGCGAGCTGAAGCTCGCCGTCGAAACCGGCCCGCGCCAGTCGGCGCTCGGCACGCTGCGTGAAATCGTTGAAGTCCAAAAAATCCACCAAGGTGTTGGGTGCGATCAAAAGTGTGGTGTCCCGCTCGGAGGGCGCGCATTTCGCCAGCTCCGCCGCCTCGCGCATCAGCGCTTCCATCAAGCCGGCATCGTCATTTCCTGCCGAATAAACGACGTACCGGATCTGCCCCTTGACGTGCACCGCCTTCGCGAAAGGACACAAGTTGAGCCCGATGACAGCACGCTCGAGCCAGTGTCGCGTATCGGCCTCTGCCTGCTTCCCTGGGATTGTGGCAGCGATGCTCATGTCACGATGATGGGTACCCATGGGACGCTCACGCCGCACCCATCGAAGTGCGTGGGCTGCCTAGCCTGGCCGCCAGCACGATGCCCACCACCGAACACGCCAACGTGACGGCCCACGTCCATTGCCATCCCCCGACGCGATGCGCCAACCAGGCCACAACGGGCGGTGCAAGAAACTGGCCGAGCGCCGACGCCTGCTGCATCATGCCAACGGTCGTGGAAATCGTCGTGGGGCTGGGCGCCACTCGCACGGCAAGCATGAAAAGCGTCGCCGGCACCACCCCACCGCTGAGCGAAAAGAGGCACACCGCCGCATACCGAACTGCCGGCGGCAACACCACTGCGTCGACGCCGTGGCCCCATTGGGCAAACGCCACGATGCCGGCGACCGCCATCGTTCCGAAACCGCATCGCAACACGAACGCGGGCGCGACGCCCCGCTGCAGAAGACGTCCACCGACCAGATTGCCGATGATGTTCATCGCTGCCGCCAGAGCGGTCAGCACTGCGTTCCAACCCGCCGGCACGCCGACTTCTGCATAGATCGCCGGCAGGAAACCGATGACCGCGATCCACTGCGACGAGTACACGGCGAAGGCGAGCGAAACGCGGCGCGGGCCTGCGGCGCGCAAGGTTTCGCCGAGCCGCGACGTCCAACGTGGGCCGCCTTGCGCGCCGACCGCAGCGATCGCGCGATCGGCCGGCACCGACCGCCAAACCCAGACACAAGCACATGCTGAAACGGCGGACAAAGCCCACCACCAGCCTTGCCATCCCATCGACGCGATAAGCATCGGACCTAGCAGCAACGCGAGAGCGACCCCCAACGGCATGTAGGCGCCCCAAAAACCCATCGCCAACTTCTCTAGGCCGGCAGGGACGACGGCCCGAATGAGCCCAGGCGCGGGCATCACCGTCAGCAGAAAGCCGAGGCCTTCCAATGCGCGCAGCACCATAAGCAACGGCAGCGCGTACGGCCCCGGCGTCACGCAGCCGCCGCCGATGCTGGCAAGAGTGACGACGAGCAACCCGATCAGCATGCTGCGTCGCAGTCCGATCGTGTCGGCGGCTAACCCGACCAGCAGCCCCAAAGTCATGCCGGCAGCTTGCACCAAAGACAACATAAAGCCTGCTTCCACAAGACCTATGCCGAACGTGGCCTGAAGCGCGGGCACTGCCGGCGGAAGCTTGCCGAGATGAAGCGCTGCGCCCACACCGGCCGCGATCACCGCGAACGCTGCTGCAGGTATGCGCGCCGTCGGAACGTTGGCGGGCGCTACGCCATCCATCGCTGTCCGGTCAGGCGCTCGTGCTCGCGCATCGCGAAGCGATCGGTCATGCCGGCGATGTAGTCCGCCACGGCACGATGGCGATCGGTACGAGCGGCGAACGATTCGGGCATGTCGTCCGCGCGATCGAGGTAGGCCGCGAACAGTCCGCGTACCACAGCCTGGGCGCGCTCCGAGGTCGCAGTCACCTGCGCATGACGATACAGGTTAGCGAACAAAAACCGCTTGAGTTGAATCGATTGCGCACGCATCGGCTCACTGAACCGCACCAACGGTGAAGCGCGACGCACGGCGTCCGCATCGGCCGGTGTCGCAGCAGCGAGCGCAGCTTTGGTTGCGTCGATGACGTCGTAGACCTGCGCGCTGAGCATCCGTCGAATCGTCTCGTACAGCACGCGCCGTCCGTGCAGTTGCGGATGTTCTTGCAGCGCTTCTCGCCGATACCGCTCGAACAGTTCGACCTCGGCCAGGCTTTCGACGGTGATCAGTCCCGAGCGGACTCCGTCGTCGATGTCGTGCGCGTTGTAGGCGATCTCGTCGGCCAGATTGCAGAGTTGCGCTTCAAGCGCGGGTTGTGTGCCGTCAAGAAAGCGCCGGGCCACACCATTGGGCTCTTCGGCTTCGATGCGTTCGGCGTTGGCGCGCGAGCAGTGCTTGAGGATGCCCTCGCGTGTCTCGAAGCTGAGGTTGAGCCCGTCGTACTGCGGATAGCGATGTTCGAGCGTGTCGACCATGCGCAGGCTTTGCAGGTTGTGCTCGAAGCCGCCATGCGTCCGCATACAGTCGTTGAGCGCGTCCTGACCAGCATGGCCGAAGGGCGTGTGGCCAAGGTCGTGCGCCAGCGCGATCGCTTCGACAAGGTCTTCGTTCAACTGGAGTGCACGCGCGATGGAGCGTCCCAATTGCGCGACTTCGAGCGAGTGCGTGAGGCGGGTGCGAAAGAGATCGCCCTCGTGGTTCAGGAACACCTGTGTTTTGTAGACCAGCCGCCTGAACGCGGTGGAGTGCACGATGCGGTCGCGGTCACGCTGAAAGTCATCGCGCGTGGGCGCTGGTGGCTCGTCATGCAGCCGGCCACGCGACTGCGCCGGGTCGCAGGCGTAAGGCGCGATCAGGCCTCGCAACATTGAGCAAGCACCTCGCGCACCATGGCTTCAGGCGCAGCGGCCACTTTGGCTGAGCCGGGCGTGTCGATGACCACGAACCGGATCTCGCCGGCTTCCGATTTCTTGTCGACGCGCATCAGTTCGAGGTACCGCTCTGCCCCCAGGGCCGGCCCTGTGATCGGCAAGCCGGCTCGCTGAATCAAGCGGGTGAGTCGCGCGACGAACGCTGCGTCGACGCCTCCCAATTTGTGTGAAAGATGGGCCGCCATCACCATGCCGCAACCAACCGCTTCGCCATGAAGCCACTTGCCGTATCCCAGACCGGACTCGATCGCATGACCGAATGTGTGACCGAAATTGAGGATTGCCCGAAGGCCTGTTTCACGCTCGTCCTGCGCCACCACTTCGGCCTTGATCTCGCAACTGCGCTTGACCGCATGAGCCAGCGCGGCAGGCTCCAGCGCAACCAGCGCATCGACGTTGGCCTCGATCCAGTCGAAGAACACCATGTCGTAGATCGGACCGTACTTGATCACCTCCGCCAACCCGGCGCTCAGTTCGCGCGGTGGTAGCGTTTGCAGTGTGGCAAGGTCGCAGAGCACCAGATGCGGCTGGTAGAACGCGCCGATCATGTTCTTGCCGAGCGGATGGTTGATGGCAGTCTTGCCACCCACCGACGAATCGACCTGCGCCAGCAACGTCGTCGGCACCTGGACAAACGGCACGCCGCGCATGTAGCTCGCTGCGGCAAAGCCGGTCATGTCGCCGACGACACCACCGCCGAGCGCGAACATCACGGTCTTGCGATCGGCGCCGTGCCCGAGCAACGCGTCGAAGATGAGATTGAGCGTCGCCCAATCCTTGTGCACTTCGCCATCAGGCAATACGAGCGTCTCGACCCTGCGGTAGCGCTTCGAGAGCGTCGTTTTCAAGGCGGCGGCATACAGCGGCGCAACCGTCGTATTGGTAACGATCAACGCCATCGAAGCGACGGGCGCTGCGTCGAACGCATCGGGTTCGTCGAGCAGGTCGGCAGCAATCAGGATGGGGTAGCTGCGGTCGCCGAGATCGATCTCGACACGGTCACGAAGTGCTGTCTGTGGCATGGCCCCGAGTGTAGAGGTGACGGCAACGCGTCAAAGCGGCGGCGCGATCTGAGGCTGGGGCTCCGGGATGACGATGCCGGCAAGTTCCAGCTGCATCACGATGATGTTGACCAGCATTGCAACCGATGGTCTGCCCGTGTCCACGACATCGTGCGCGGTGTCTCGATACAGGGGGTCGCGCGCGTCATGCAATTCACGGAGCCGTCCCAGCGGATCGGCAACCTGCAGCAAAGGGCGTTTGACGTCGTGTCTCAGTCTGCGAAACAAATCCTCGGGCGAAGAACGCAAATAGATGACGTGAAAATGATCGCGCAGCTGCGTTCGATTGGCTTCGCGGAGCACAGCACCACCGCCCGTGGCCAGCACGCCGTGTGCGTTCGCAGCCAGATCGGCAATCGCCTGTTGTTCGATGTCCCGAAAAGCGACTTCGCCTTCACGATCGAAAAATTCGCGAATCGAGCAGCCGATGCGGTGCTCGATAACCTGGTCTGTGTCGACGAAAGGGAGCTGCAGGCGCTGACCCAGGCGCCGTCCTACTGCGGATTTTCCGGCGCCGGGCAGACCGACGAATGCGACCGCCACGCGGGTCGGCTGACGCTGCGCGCGATCAGCGCGCGGCGTTGCGGTCGGTAATCATCTTCGGGGTGATAAAGACGAGCATTTCGGTCTTGTTTGCAACGCGATTGCGCGTACGGAACAGTGCGCCAAGGTAGGGCACTTCACCGAGCACCGGTACGCGCGATTCATCGTTGGATTCGGTGAGTTCGAAGATACCACCGATCACCACAGTGCCGCCGTTCTCAACCAGCACCGACGTCTGCACGTGTTTGGTGTTGATCGCGAAACCGGCGGTCGTCGCCTGTCCGACCGTGTCCTTGTTGACGTCGAGCGTCAGGATGATGTTGCCTTCCGGCGTGATCTGCGGCGTCACTTCGAGCTTCAAGTTCGCCTTTCGGAAAGCGATCGAGGTCGCACCGCTGGACGTCGCCACTTGGTATGGCAGTTCTGTGCCTTGCTCGATCAGCGCCTTGGTCTGATCGGCGGTCACGACGCGGGGAGCGGACACCACTTTGCCCTTGCCGTCGGCTTCGAGCGCGGAGATTTCCAGGTTCAGCATCCGGGAGAAGCTGGAGTTGAAGAGGGAGATGGCGAAGGTGCCGGGTGCATTGCCAGTACCGCTGGGGCTGGTCGCCGGCAAATTGATGAAGTTCGAATTGGTGAACGTAGTGAGCGCGCTGCCAGCAGTGGTCGCAGTGGCAGGCCTCACGGTCGGCCCCACGCCGAGGTTGCCGAAAACGCGATTGCCGTTGTTTGATCCGACAACGCCGCCACCGATGCCACCACCGAGCCGCACTCCAAGCGATTTGCCGAAGGTGTCGGATGCTTCGACGATCCGTGCTTCGATCAGAACTTGGCGAACCGGAATGTCCAGCTTGGTGATCATTTCAGCGACCTGAGCCAACCGCGCCGGAATATCGGTCACGAACAACTGGTTGGTACGCGGCTCGGCAATCACGCTGCCACGGGCTGTCAACAGGCGCGCGCTGCTGGAACCAGAACCGCCGCTTGCCGACCCCGAACCGGTGATCTGTCCTTGCAAGTCCACCGCTTTGGTGTAGTTCAGCTGGAACGATTGCGTGCGCAACGGTTCGAGATTTTCGATCGCCGCCTTGGCTTCGAACTCCACCTTCTCCTTGGCATTGATTTCGTCTTTCGGCGCGATCCAGAGCACGGTGCCGTTCTTGCGCATGCCCAGGTTCTTGGCCTGCATGATGATTTCGAGGGCTTGGTCCCAAGGCACGTCTTTCAGACGCAGCGTCAGGGCGCCGGTCACCGAATCCGACGTCACGATATTGAAGTTCGTGAAGTCCGCGATAACCTGGAGTAGCGAGCGAATTTCGATGTTCTGGAAGTTCAGCGACAGTTTTTCGCCGTTGTAGCCCACACCTTGCGTCAGCTTCGTCGGGTCGACCTTGCGGGGACGCACTTCGACGACAAATTGGTTCTCGCTCTGGTAGGCGCTGTGCTCCCACTCGCCGCGCGGCTCGATGACCATGCGAACACGATCGCCGGCTTGTTGGGTGGTGATGAGTTGTACCGGCGTACCGAAGTCGGACACGTCGAGGCGACGGCGAAGGCCTTCAGGCAACGTCGACTTGGTGAATTCGACCACCAGGTTCTTGCCTTGCTGCTTGATGTCGACGCCGACCTGGTTGTTCGCCAGATCGACGATCACACGCCCTGTGTTGTCGGCGCCGAGCCGGAAATCGACATCACGCAGCGGCACCATGTCGCGGTTGCGGTTCTCAGCGAAGGACGACTGGGTCGAAGCAACCAATGCGGTACCTGCCACCGGCTCGAGCGACACGATCAGGGACTTGCCCTGGATCTCGGTCTTGTATGCAGTCGCCTGCTTGAGGTTCATAACCAGGCGCGTCCGATCGCCTGCCTGGACAACGTTCACAGAACGCAAGTTACCCTGGTTGACATCGACAGTGGAACGACCGATGGCATTGGTTATGCCCGGAAAATCAAGCGCAATGCGCGCAGGCGCCTGGATGACGAAGCCGGTTGGCACCGCCGACAGCGGCTGGGTCAAATCGATGCGGATGACTTCCGTGCCCGACTGGACCGAACTTGTGATCGATTCAATGGCGTTTTGCGCTTGCGCGATGGCAGCCACTCCAAGCGCCACGAGAGTTACGCTGGTGGCGCGCAGCCACCGAGCAAGCACTGTTTTTTGTCGGTTCATTTTGCCTTCTCTTGCAACTGCAACGTCGCCACGCGTTCGATCCACTCACCGGCGGCGTCCTGCACGATTTCAAGCAGGCCGAGTTCGGTTTCACTGATATTGGTAATGCGGCCGTAGTTAAGGCCAAGGTGATTGCCCACACGCACCTGGTAGAGCAGCTTGTCAACGCTCACGAGCGCAACCGGCTGCCCATTGCGGGTCAGGCTACCGACCATCGCCATCGAATCCAGCGGAAACGCTTCAAGCGATTCTTTCCGACGGGAGAGCTCCGGGGCGATCAAGCCCGAGCTGCTCGGTTGGCTCGAATCGCGACGCAAAGCCTGCGTCAGCTTCTGCATGTTGAAGGGCTCGAACGAAGCCGCCTCTGTGTAGGCCTGCGGGGTGAATTTCTTGGGCTCGGAAATCGGCGGCACGGTCGGCTTGACCTGCGCGCGCTGCTCTGCCATCCAGCGCTGAAGATCGTCCCGGTCGGAGTTGCCGCATGCCGTGAGCGCAAACGCCGCGGCACCTATGCATAGCAAGGCACGCGCGCTCATTTCTTGACCTTTGCTGCAGCTGCGGCGGCAGCGCGTTGGGAAGCCTGCTCGTCAGGATCCAGGTAGCGGAACGTACGCGCAGTGGCGTCCATGGTGAGCCCGCCATCTTTCTGCGGCGTTATCGCCAGATTGTTCAGCGTCACGATGCGAGACAGGTTGGCGACGTCGGCGGCAAAGGCGCCCATATCGTGATAGCGCCCGGTCACCTTCAGCGCGATAGGCAGTTCAGCGTAATAGTCCTTCACTACGATTTGCCCAGGGCGGAACAGCTCGAACTGAAGACTTCGACCCAATCCGGCTTGGTTGATGTCCGACAACAAAGCGTCCATTTCAGCTTTGCTGGGCAGCTGCTTCTCAAGCAACGTCACGTATTGCTGGACCTGCTCGCGCTGCTTTTTAAGCAGGTCGAGGTTTGCTGCCAGTGCGACCTTCTTTTGAAAGTCGACGCGCAGAGCCACTTCCTTCGCGCGCTCTGCCTCCAACTCGTCATTTGAATTTGTCAGCCAGACGAACCAGAGCGCCGCAAGCACGGCGATGACCACCGCAATGAACAGCGCGAAGCGTGGCGCTAATGGCCACATCGAAGGATCGTTAGGGTTCAGTCCGCGAAACTGATCACCGAACCGCCGCATGTAAGCGGCGAAATCGATATTGCGTGTGGGGCGTCGTGTTGCCATGGCTTCCTACCCCTTTGCAGCGGCCGATGCCACTGGTGCGCCAGGTGCGCCCTTTTCCACATCGGTCGGTCGCTTGACGCCGATGCGCATGGTGAAGTTAGCCACCCGACGCTGGTCGCGCGGCGTGAGGTTTACGCTGGCGGACGTGATTTCGACCAGTTCCGGCTTGACAAGCCAGGGGCTGTTGTTGCCCAGGTTGCGCAGCAGTTCAGAGACGCGTTCGTTCGACTGCGCCATGCCTTGCAACGTCACCGTCTGGTTGTCCTGCTTCATGCTGGTGAGGTAAACCCCATCCGGTAACTGGCGGACCAATTCGTTGAGCAGATGCACCGGCAGATTGCGATCGCCCTGCAAATCTTCTACGGCGGTCTGCCGCGCGCGCAGTGCTGCGATTTCAGATTGGAGCGTCGAGATTTCCTTGATCTCGCTTTCGAGCTTGGTGATCTCGAAATGCAGATACGTGTTTTTGGACTGCTGACCCGAAATTTGCGTTTGGTACCAAACGTAGGCGCCGCCGGCAAGCAGCACGCCGAGCAAAGCAGCCGCACCCAGCGAGGCGTAAAAGGTCTCTTTCCGGCGTTTGCGAGCCGCTTCGCGGTGCGGAAGCAGGTTGATCAAAATCACTGCAGGAACCTCCGCATCGCCAAACCGCAAGAAGTCAGGTAGGAGGGCGCTTCACGACGCACCTTCTTCTCCCTGATATTTGCGCCGATTTCCATACCGTCGAAGGGATTGACCAACGAACATGCAAACGAAGTTTGACGGGTGACGGCACTGGTCAAGCCGGGCAAAGCAGCCGAACCGCCGGCCAAAAGTACGTAGTCGACACGGTTGTGCGGCGTACTGGTGAAAAAGAATTGGAGCGCCCGCGCAATTTCCTGCGCAATGCTGGCCACGAACGGCCGGAGCACGCCGGAACCGTAGTCGTCAGGCAGATCGCCGCTGCGCTTTTTGGTTTCAGCCTCTTCTGCCGAAAAACCGTATTGCCGCACGATCAATTGAGTGAGTTGAGCGCCGCCAAAAGCCTGATCCCGGTCATACAGCACTTCCTGATTCCGAAGCACCTGCATGCTGGTAGTGAACGCGCCGACTTCGAACAGCGCGACGACGGCGTCGCGGCCTTGACCGGGCAACTGCTCGATCAACCTTGCAGTTGCAAGGCGGGAAGCATAAGACTCGACATCCAGGATCATTGCTTTCAGGCCGGCAGCTTCTGCCAGACCCTGACGATCCTGTACTTTCTCCTTGCGGGATGCCGCGATGAGCACCTCGACGTCTCCCGTGGAGTTGGCGCTCTGCCCCATCACGCAGAAGTCAAGACTAACTTCGTCAAGCGAAAAGGGAATGTATTGGTTGGCTTCGGACTCGACCTGCAGTTCGAGTTCCTGCTCGCTCATACCGCCCGGAAGTACGATCTTCTTGGTGATCACGGCAGAAGGCGGCAAAGCCAGTGCGACGTTTTTAGTGCGGGTGCCGCTTTTACGGACCACGCGGCGCACGGCTTCAGCAACTTCGTCGAACTTCTCGACGTTGCCGTCGGTGATCCATCCGCGTTCCAGCGGTTCGATGGCGCAACGTTCCAGCACCAGTTTCCCGGTGGCATCGCGACCGAGTTCTACCAGCTTGACGCTGGACGAACTGACGTCCAAGCCAAGCAATGGCGCAGGCTGCCGGCGAAAAAGCGATCCCAAGTCGGTCAAGTTACGGTCCTGTCGGTTGTAACGATTGGAAATATTTGCGAGTGGTTGCATGCTATCAGCAACAATCACCGGCAACAAAGCTGAAGAAGGTGTAGGGCGCGCATCCGTTGTCAAAAGGTCACGAGACCTGCAACAAAGGTCACGAATTTTCGCGGCCGACTTTATGCGCCGCGGCGCTTTCAATACGGCGCATTTCACTTTTTATAATGCGCGGTGACTCCATCCCGCTCAATGCCCGACTCAACACGCCCCGACGGGCCCCGCAAGCCTGCTCCAACTCCTAAAAGGTCGGTATGGCTGACCTGGCTTTTGCGGATCATTTTCTGGACATTGGGGCTTGCTGTTGCCGCAGTGGTGTCGATTCTGTGTGTGATCGCCGTTGCGTTGGCGGTGGCATATCCCAACCTTCCAGACATTTCCGAGCTCTCTGACTATCGACCCAAGTTGCCGCTGAGAGTCTTCTCTTCGGAAGGCACGCTGATCGGCGAATTCGGCGAAGAACGCCGGAACCTTACCCCGATCGCCACCATCCCGAAGGTGATGAAAGACGCAGTTCTCGCGGCTGAAGATGCCCGCTTCTATGAACATGGCGGCGTCGACTACAAGGGCGTGGTTCGCGCCGGGCTGGCCAACGTCAACCGCGTGAAAAGCCAGGGCGCCTCCACGATCACGATGCAGGTGGCGCGCAACGTGTACTTGAGCTCGGAAAAGACGCTCACCCGCAAGATCTATGAGATCTTGCTGACCTTCAAGCTCGAGCACATGCTGAGCAAGGACCAGATCTTCGAGATCTATCTGAACCAGATCTATCTGGGCAACCGCGCCTACGGCTTCGCGGCCGCCTCGGAGGCTTACTTCGGCAAGCCGCTGCAAGATATTTCTATCGCGCAGGCCGCCATGCTGGCAGGGTTACCCAAGGCGCCGGGCGCCAACAACCCCGTCAACAATCCGTCTCGCGCGCGCGGCCGACAGCTGTACGTGATCGACCGCATGCAGGAAGCAGGATTCATCACAGCCGAGCAGGCGGCAGTGGCAAAGAAAGAAGACCTCCAGCTTCGCGACGGCCAGGACACGACCCGGCTGCACGCCGAATATGTGGCCGAGACCGTGCGTCAGCTGATGTATGCGCAATACGGAGACAGCACCTACACACGCGGCCTCAAGGTCTACACCTCGCTCGTGGCCGCCGACCAGGCAGCCGCTTACAAAGCGCTGCGCAAAGGCATCATGGATTTCGAGCGCCGCCAGATCTACCGCGGCCCCGAGAAATTCGTCGACTTGCCGGCCGACCCGAAGGAATTCGACGAAGCTATCGACGACGCGCTCAGCGACCATCCGGACAACGGCGACTTGCTTTCGGTGGTCGTACTCAAAGCTTCGCCGAAAGAAGTCAATGCGGTGCGTGCCGATGGCGAGGCGGTTCAGATCACCGGCGAAGGCCTGAAGCTGCCGCAATCCGGACTGTCCGACAAGGCACCCCCCAACATCAAGATTCGCCGTGGTGCAGTGATCCGTGTTGCCAAGACCCCCAAGAACACTTGGGAAATCACCCAGCTGCCAGAGGTCGAAGGCGCGTTCGTCGCGCTCGATCCGCGCGATGGCGCGATCAAGGCGATGGTCGGGGGCTTCGACTTCAACAAGAACAAGTTCAACCACGTCACCCAGGCATGGCGACAGCCGGGCTCCAGCTTCAAGCCCTTCATCTACTCGGCGGCGCTCGAAAAAGGCTTCTCGCCGGCGACCGTCATCAACGACGCCCCGCTCTTCTTCGATGCCGGCACCACAGGCGGTCAGCCGTGGGAGCCCAAGAACTACGACGGCGGCTTCGAAGGGCCGATGTCGATGCGCCGGGCGCTGATGAAGTCGAAGAATCTGGTCTCGATCCGCATCCTGCAGTCGATTGGCACTCACTATGCGCAAGACTGGATCACCAACTTCGGCTTCGACCGCGAAAAGCATCCGGCTTATTTACCGATGGCGCTCGGCGCCGGTTCGGTCACACCGATGCAGATGGCGACGGCGTATTCGGTGTTCGCCAATGGCGGCTATCGCGTCAACCCGTATCTCGTGACCCGAGTCACCGATCACAAGGACAAGGTGCTCGTCGAAAAGCAGCCGCCGCTTTTGAACGAAACCATCCGCGCAATTCCTCAGCGCAATGCCTGGATGATCGACAGCCTGCTGCAGTCAGTGGCCAGCGGCGGGACCGCGGCCAAGGCACAGGCTACGCTCAAGCGCACCGACATTTATGGCAAGACCGGTACCACCAACGATTCGCTCGATGCCTGGTTTGCCGGCTTCCAACCGACCATGGCAGCCATCGCCTGGATGGGTTACGACACGCCTCGCAAGCTCGGCGACCGCGAGACGGGCGGCGGGCTGAGTCTGCCGATCTGGATCTCGTATATGGAGACTGCCCTCAAGGGCGTCCCGGTGGCCGAGCTTCCCCCGCCATCGGGCGTGGTCAACGTCGGTGGCGAGTGGTACTTCGACGACTACGCGCCAGGCCGTGGTGTGGCGAGCCTGGGTCTGGACACGGCGCCGGTGGTGCCAGCCGAGGCGCTCACCGGCGCGCCCGTTGCGCCGACGCCGCCACCCGAAGAGCGCAATCGAATCCTGGATCTGTTCCGGAACTAGGCTGGGTTCGTTCGATCGGCAGTTAGTCGGCGGTGAACTCGAGCGGCAGCCCCGCTTGCGTGCTGGCTTCTTCTGAAAATTGCGAGAACAACTCTCTGCCGGTCTTGGTGTCGACCCAAGCCGCGCCATCGTGACGATAGTGATAACCGCCCGACCGCGCCGCGAGCCAGATCTCTTTCAACGGCGCTTGCAGGTTCACGATCAACTGGCTTGCGTTGGGAAAAGTGATCGTGATCATTCCCCCGACACGCTGGTTGTCGATGTCCGCATCGGTCGCGTCGTTGATACGATCGCAAGCTTGCTCGATGGCGGCGAGCGCGGATTCAGCGCGGTCCAGATATTCGAGGTCGGTCATTACAATTTCGCCATGTTGAATGTTCTCCAAATTCTAGTGAGCGACCACGGCCGCGACCTGCACAGGGTCTGCAGAAGCCGCCATACGGCTCGCGCGTCGATGTTCGCTGCTGTATTGTGCGCGGCGTCACTGGTCGTACTGAGCGGCTGCGGTCAGCGCGGACCGCTCTATCTTTCCAAGGATGCGGCAGCCAAGAATCGCGCAACCCTGCCCGACCTTTTGACGCCACGCTTGCCTGGCTCGACGGATGCCCCGATTGCAACGCCGGCAACGCCAGAACCGCGCGGCACCGAGGCAACTCCGGGCGCAACCGGAACACGAGCCACGACGACCACGCCCGGATCGCCTGAAACAAGCGAGACCACCAAGTGACGTCAGAGCTCCAGGAAACCGCGACGCTTCCAGGCCATCCCCACATCGCGCGACGAGACGACATACTGCAAATTGAGGCCATGTCGCTCGCTGCGCTGGCGCGCGAACACGGCACGCCTCTTTTCGTCTATTCGAAGCAGTGGATGCTCGATGCGCTCGGCGCTTATCAACGCGGCTTCGACGGCAGAGACGCGCTGATCTGTTATGCGATGAAGGCCAATTCGTCGCTCGGCGTGCTGCGCGTCTTTGCCGAAGCCGGTTGTGGCTTCGACATCGTGTCGGGCGGCGAGCTCTCGCGTGCACTGGCGGTCGGTGCCGATCCGGCCCGCATCATTTTTTCGGGTGTCGGCAAGACGCGCGCAGAGATGAAGCAGGCGCTCGACGCCGGCATCGGTTGCTTCAACGTTGAAAGCGAAGCCGAACTCGACGTGTTGAACGAGGTGGCATCGACCAGCAACCAACGAGCCCGCATCAGCATTCGCATCAACCCGAACGTCGACCCTAAGACGCATCCGTATATCTCTACGGGTCTCAAGGGGAACAAGTTCGGCATCGCGCACGACCGTGCACTGCACGCATACCGCCATGCGGCGAAGCTGCCAGGACTGGACGTCGTAGGAATCGATTGCCACATCGGGTCGCAGATCACCGAGATGTCTCCTTACCTGGATGCGTGCGAACGCATCCTTGATCTGGTCGAAGCCATCGAGGCCGCGGGCGTACCAATCCGTCATCTGGACTTTGGTGGTGGCTTGGGCATCGACTACAACGGCGAAGTGCCACCGGCTGCCGATGCGCTATGGAAGCAGTTGCTGGCCCGGCTCGATGCGCGCGGTTTCGGCAATCGCAAGCTGATCATCGAACCCGGTCGTTCACTGGTGGGCAACGCCGGGGTGTGCGTGACAGAAGTGCTCTACGTCAAGCCGGGTGAAGACAAGAACTTCTGCATCATCGATGCGGCGATGAACGACCTGCCGCGTCCTGCGATGTACCAGGCGTTTCAGAATATCGTGCCGCTGCAGATGCGATCTGGTGGATCGGATGAGGGGACGATTTACGACGTGGTCGGTCCGATCTGCGAAAGCGGCGACTGGATCGGCCGGGACCGTTCGCTCAACGTGCAAGCCGGCGATCTGCTCGCAGTGCTCTCTTCAGGCGCGTATTGCATGAGTATGTCGAGCAACTACAACACGCGAGGCCGCGCCGCCGAAGTGATGGTCAGCGGCGCCCGCGCCACGTTGATCCGCCGTCGCGAAACTCTCGAGGATCAGCTCCGCAGCGAGCTTCCCCGCGAAGGCTGAGGACGCACCACCGGTGACGATTGCATCTTCTTTTTCTTGCTGAAAAAGTACCAGACGCGCCAGCCGAGGAGTGCTGCAACGATCGCGACGTAGACGAATACTTCGTTGAAGTTGTTCTTGCCCGCACGCATCCAGAAGAAGTGCAGCAGCCCGAGCCCGGCGATTACATAAACCAGCTTGTGCAGCATCTGCCAGCGCTTGGCGCCCATCGCCTTGATAGCCCGATTGAACGATGTTGCCGCGAGTGGCGTGAGCAGCACGAAGGCCGCAAAGCCCACCAGAATGAACGGCCGCTTGGCAATGTCTTTCGCGATGTCTGCGACGTCGAAACCCATGTCGAACCAGCTGTAACTCAACAGGTGGAACACGACGTAGAAGTAGGCAAAGAGCCCGAGCATGCGGCGGAATCGCGCCAAGCCGCTTAGCTTGGTCATCACACGCAGTGGTGTGACCGCCAGCACGATGCAGACAAAGCGCAGCGTCCAGTCGCCCGCCGCACGGATCAGGAATTCCGCCGGATTGGCGCCAAGTCCGTCGGTGAAAGCACCGTAGCCCAGCCGAATGAATGGCAGCAGGCAGATCAGAAAGATGATCGGCTTTGCGGCCTGGTGCAGCAACAGCTTGTTGAGCACGAGCACGGGCCCAGACATTGCCATGGCTAGTAGAACTTCTTCAAGTCCATGCCGGCGTAGAGCTGGCCGACCTGTGCTTCATAGCCATTGAACATTTCTGTCTTGCGCCGCTTGGCGAACAAGCCGCCGCCGTCGCCGATGCGTCGCTCGGTGGCCTGACTCCAGCGCGGATGGTCGACGTTCGGATTCACGTTCGAATAGAAGCCGTATTCGTTTGCTGCCGACTTATTCCAGGCAGTGCTCGGCTCTTTTTCGACAAAGCGGATCTTGACGATCGACTTGGCCGACTTGAAGCCGTACTTCCATGGCACGACGATGCGCACCGGCGCACCGTTCTGGTTCGGCAGCACTTCCCCATACATGCCGAAGGCCAGCAGCGTAAGGGGGTGCATTGCCTCGTCCATTCGCAGCCCTTCGGCGTATGGCCAATCGAGAATGCGCGAGCCGACGAATGGCATCGTCTTCGGGTCATTTAGCGTCACGAACTCAACGTACTTCGCATTGCTTTGCGGCTCGACCTTCTTGATGAGTTCGGCGAGCGAGTAGCCAACCCATGGGATCACCATCGACCAGCCTTCGACGCAGCGCAGGCGGTAGATGCGCTCTTCCTGCGCGCTCATCTTGATGAGGTCTTCGATGCCGTACTTGCCCGGCTTTTTGACCAGGCCTTCGACCTCCACCGTCCACGGATGGGTCTTGAGCGTGCCGGCGTTCTTTGCAGGATCGGCCTTGTCGGTACCGAACTCGTAGTAATTGTTGTACGTGGTGGCGTCTTTGTAGTCGCTCACCTTTTCGGTCGACATCGCCCCCGCCACGGCAGATTTTCCGCCGGGCAGTTTGGCAAGCTTGCCGGGACCGGATGTTTCCGCCATCGCTTCGCGCGAAGCCCAACCGGCCAGTGCCGCACCAGCGGCGCCGCCAGCCATCAGCTTCAAGAGGTCGCGCCGGCCCTCGTAGATGCTGCGTGGGGTGATCTCGCTGGAAGACGAGTGAATGAAGCCATCTTGACGTGAACCGATCGACATGGAAACCTTTCGCGGAATCGTTGTTGCAAAGTTAGTTCGTGCGCGACCCTGCTTTGGTTACGCGCAAGTCGCTTGCCCGGATTCGATGGACGCTGAATCGACCCTACAACGTCCCGTAGCTGTGCAACCCGCTCAGGAACATGTTGACGCCCAGGAACGCGAAGGTGGTCACCGCCAGGCCACCCAGCGCCCACCAGGCCGCCACCGTGCCGCGCAAACCCTTGACGAGCCGCATGTGCAGCCAGGCCGCGTAGTTGAGCCAGACGATCAGCGCCCAGGTTTCCTTCGGGTCCCAACTCCAGTAGCCGCCCCAGGCGTCCGCCGCCCACAGCGCGCCGAGCACCGTCGCGATCGTGAAGAAGGCGAAGCCCACGGTGATGGACTTGTACATGACATCGTCCAGCACCTCGTTCGACGGCAACCGTGCGGCGATGCGCCTGCGACCCAGCAAAATGCCGGCGGCGATCAGCGCCGAGATGCCCGCATACACCACCCAGTAACTGCCGCCGGCTTCCTGCACACGCTGGCGAAACGCCACCGGCACGAAGCAGAGCGCCACACCCAGCAGCCAGATGGGCGTGAGCTTGTACCAGCGTTTTTCTTGCGCCTGTTCCTTGATGAGGTAGGCAAAAGCGACCATCGCGGCCAGCGAGAAAGTGCCGTAGCCGATGAAGTTGGCGGGCACGTGCAACTTCATCCACCAGCTTTGCAGCGCCGGCACCAGCGGCTGGATCTCATGTGCGCCTTTGACCAGCGTGTACCAGAGTAAAAAGCCGACCGCCGCACTGACCACCAGCATCACGAAGGCGCCCATCGAGCGAGTCTTGTAGGTCGATTCGAAGTAGAGATAGAAGCTGGTCGTCAGCCAGCTGAAGAGCACAAAGACTTCGTACAGGTTGCTGACAGGGATGTGGCCGATGTCGGGGCCGAGCAGGTGGCTCTCGTACCAGCGAACCATGGTGCCGATCAGCGCCATGGTGACGCCGGCCCAGGCAATGCGAGAGCCGATGAGTTCGAATGCGTTGCCTTGACGTCCCCCGAACAAGCCGAGCCAGTAAAAGGTCGTGCTCATGAAGAACAGCACGCTCATCCACAGGATGGCCGACTGGCTCGACAGGAAGTACTTGAGCCAGAACACCGAATCGGCACGCCCGAGGTCACCCTGGTACGAGCTGATCGCCAGCAGCGACGCGAAGGCGACGACCAGGGCCAACACCCGCAGCGGCCGCCAGAACCAGCCGAGCGACACGCCGGCGACCATCGCGGCCAGCAGGATGGGCTTTTCGTAATAGTCCATCGAGGCGCCGTAGCGCGTGAACGCGAAGAGCCCGCCGGCCAGCACCAGCGTGGCAAACACCCAATCGAAGGTGTCGCGGCGCGACCGCCAGCTGTCGTTGAGAGTGAGGGTCGTCGTGTTCATGCGCTTTGTCCTGGATACCCGCGTTGTCAGGGAGTCTGGGGGGAGTCTGGGGAAACTGGAGAAACCGGATTCTGCTTCGAGAAGGCCAGCAACTTGTGCTTCAGATGCTCGAACTCACGGTCGCTGTCGAGCGTTTTGCGGTTCACCGAAAAGGCCATCGATGCGTCGGTGCCCGACACCACGTCACCCTCGGCGCGTTTCGGCGAAAGCCAGATCCAGAGCCGACGCTCGCGTACGTACAGCATCGCAAAAATGCCGGTGATGAGCAACAGGCAGCCGAGATAGACCACGCTCTTGCCCGGCGCGCGCGCCACCTGGAACACGCTCGCCTGCACCTGCTTGAAGTCCGTCATCATCATCGCGACCGGCGCCGGATAGAAGTGCGCGTCGCTTATCGCCAGCACCGATTGCGTCAGGAAAGCCTGCGACTTGTCATCGGGCGGCAAGGCAGCGAGGCCCGCCGTTTCGCGGCTCAGGTTGAGCACCTCGAACAGCACGTCGTTCAGGATGCGTACCAGCACCGCGCCGGCCCGCTCGCGCTCGGCCTTCGGCACATTGACCTCCATGAACTCGGCGATGGCCTGCCAGCCGCCGGCGCTCACCGCGTCGGAGCGTGCTCGTTCAGCGCCGGAGAACAAGGCCAGCGCGCGCGTCGCCGAGGTACGCAGCTGCTCGCCGAGTTCTGGCCGCTTCGGATCGGCGGCGCGCGCGATGTAGCGATCGATGGCGCGGGCCCGCAGGGCCGGGTCGGCCAGCGCGCTTCGCATGCGCACGAAGCCATCCATCGAGCCTTGATCGTCGGCCGGCACGCGCAGGTAACGGAACTGATCTTCGGGCCGTTCGCGCATGCCGAGCAAGAACACCGGCTGGCCGTCGCCCGTGTCGACCGGGATCATGTAGTTCTGGTACTCGCGTGCCTGCCCCGCTGCGTCGCGCAGCTTGTAGCCGATGCTCGGGCCGATGTTGCGCAGCGTCTTGGGCTTGTCGGTTTTGTTCGCGGCACCCAGGCGCGACTCGAAATCGTGCCGAAGGTCGACCTTGCGCACGTCGACCGCGCCGTTGGCCTGCGGGTCGGCAAAGTTCTCGACGTTGATAACCCGCAGCGCGGCAAACTCGAGCGTGAGCTTGTCGGCCCCGTTGGTGATGTCGACGGACGGCCCGCCGATCACGCCTTCGACCTCGAAAGGCTTGGCGGCGGCCGCCATCGGCACCGCCTTGAGCTTCACGCTCGATCCGCCATCGTCGAAGCTCGACTGGTAGATCTCGACGCCCTTGTAGCTCGCCGGGTGGTTCACTTCGATGCGCGCCGGCGTCTCCTTGCCGGTTTCGCGGTCGTGCAGCACCACTTCGCTGGCAAAGAGCTTGGGCATGCCGGTCGAGTAGTAGTCGACGATGAACTTCTTGAGTTCGATCGAGAACGGCAGCTCCTGCAGCAATACACCGTCGGACTGGTTCAGGATCGCGACACTCGATCGGCCGCCCTCGGGCACCAGGATGTTGCCGCGAAAGGTCGGATTGCTGGCAGACAGGCGATGCTCTGGCGCGACGTCGGCGATCATGCCGCCGCCGGTGAACACGCTCTTGCCGTTGAACCAGGTCTGCGCACGCACCACGAGGTCGCCATCGAGCAGGCCGCCAAGGCATATCAAGACGATGGCGCTGTGGGCCGCGATGTAGCCTAGCTTGTGGGCGCCGCCGGCGCGCGCAGCGACCATCCAGCCTGAAGCATCCGGCGAGCCGTTGGCGGCGCTCGCCGACAAGTCCCGCCGCTGCAGCTTCACCTTCCAGCCGCCGCCCGCGAGCAACTGCCCGATGCGATTGGCCGCGGCCTCCGGCGTTTCAGCCAGCACCGTTTCGGCGCGCTGGCCGAAAGCCTTCAGGCTCTGCGCGCGGATGTCTTCCTTGAAAGTCTTGAGGTCGGCCGCGATACGCGGCGTGTTGCGCCCGATGCACAACGACGTGCTGATCACCAGAAAAAGCAGGATCAGTAAAAACCACCAAGCGCCGTAAATCGAATCGAGCTTGGCGGCATGAAAAAGCTCGGACCAAAACGGGCCGAACTGGTTGATGTAATTGCCGATCGGTTCGTGCTGCTTCAGCACCGTGCCGATGATCGATGCGATGCAGATGATGGTCAGCAAAGAGATCGCGAACCGCATCGACGAAAACAGTTCCACCGCCGCGCGAAGCGATTGCGGGCCGCGACGAACACGAAGACCGTGGGTGGAGATGGACATGAAAGCAAAAAAGCGGGCCATCCCCCTGGATAAGCCCGCCTGTTGGTCTGATTTATTGGCGGTTAGTTCAAAAAAACGAATGCTGCGTTTCATGCGCTTCTGTTCGTGAAGCACCGCGGAACCGGCTTAGCCGGGCCGCTGGTGCTGCCCCCGGTAGGGGGTGGGCGGCTACACGCAGTGAGCCAACCTGGGGGCGAGTTCAGCGCAATCCGGCGATGTAATCAGACACAGCCTTGATCTCGCGGTCGTTGAGCTTGGCAGCGACACCCGTCATCTGGATACTGTTCGTGCGGACGTTATCGCGAAACATGGTGAGTTCGGTCGCGATGTAGTCGGCGTGCTGGCCTCCGAGCCGCGGGTACTGTGCGGGAATACCCGCGCCATCGGGACTGTGGCAACCGGCACAAGCTGGGATCTGGCGATCGGCGATGCCGCCGCGATAGATCTTTTCTCCAAGTGCGACCGTGGCCTTGTCTTTAGCGAAACCTGGCTTCATTTTTGTGGAGCCCATGAACCACGAGATGTCGCGCATTTCACCGTCGCTCAACGTGGCGGCCATTCCCTGCATGACCGCGTTCTTGCGCTTGCCGGCCTTGAACTCGACCAACTGCTTGTACAAATACTCCGGGTGTTGTTGCGCCAGCTTGGGGTTGGCCGGCACCGCCGAGTTACCGTCCGCGTTATGGCACGAAGCGCAGGCCTTGGCAGCGAACGCCGCCTCGCCTTTGACCAGATCCGGCTTGGCTGGCTTGGCCGGCGCGGCTGCGGGCTCGTCTGCAGCGAAGCTCGGACTGACGGCGATGCCCATGAGGGCTGCAAGCAGAAAATGGGCAACAAACTTCATATCGGGGGCTCGAATTTATGGCGCAAAACCGCGCGATTCTACAATGGCGCCCCGTTCCGAAAGCCAACAGATGACCACCCCTTTGCCGAAGCCGGCCCACACCCGGCCCGGCCCGGACCCCGCTACAGCAGAACGCGAACGCATCGCGCTCGGCTGGCTGCACACCGCCCATTTCTTGACCAGTGCACCGCAACTGGAACACTTACCGCCGCTCGACCTCCCGGAATTCGCTTTCGTCGGGCGCTCCAACGCGGGCAAGTCCACTGCCATCAACACGCTGACGCAGCAAACGCGGCTGGCCTTCGCCTCGAAGACGCCGGGCCGCACCCAGCACATCAACCTCTTCGGCCTCGGCAAGCAAAAGGTCGACGATGCCGTGCTGGCCGACTTGCCCGGCTACGGCTACGCAGCCGTGCCCAAAGAAGCCAAGCTGCGATGGCAACGCGTGATGGGCAACTACCTCATGACGCGCGAAACGCTGCGCGGCGTCGTGTTGATGTGCGACCCGCGACATGGCCTGACCGAGCTCGACGAGATCCTGCTCGACGTGATTCGTCCCCGCGTGGCGGAGGGGCTGAAGTTTCTCGTGCTGCTCACCAAGTCCGACAAGCTGACCCGCTCCGAAGGCGCCAAGGCGCTGTCGATTGCGCGACTGCAGAGCGGCGGCGGCGAGGTCAAACTGTTCTCCGCCCTGAAAAAACAGGGCGTCGGCGAGGCGGCCGAGTTGATCTGGCGTTGGGCCCATCCTGAAGTGCCCGAGCCGGCGGCGAAAGAGGCGCCTGCCGATCCAGACTGAGTCAAAACAACAGGAGACGAACTGATGATCGAGACCTTTCAACGCACCTTGCCCAACGGCACCACGCTGAGCTGCCGGGCCGCCGGCAAGCCGGGACGGCCCTTGATGGTATTTCTGCACGGCTTTCCGGAGGCAGCGTTCATCTGGGACGAGTTGCTCGCGTATTTTTCGAGCGATGCGCACGGTGGTTATCGCTGTGTCGCGCCCAATCTGCGTGGCTTCGAAAAGTCCAGCGCACCGACCGACGTGGCCAGCTACAAGGCGCATCTATTGATCCAGGACATCCAGCAACTTGTCGCCACCGAAAGCGCCGACGGCAGCATGGCCGCGCTGGTCGCTCACGACTGGGGCGGCGCGTTCGCATGGGGTTACGGCAACGCCTTTCCGGCGCAGGTCGGCAAGCTGGTCATCATCAATTCGCCGCATCCCGGCACCTTCATGCGGGAGTTGCGTGACAACCCGGCGCAGCAGAAGGCCAGTGGCTACATGCACTTCCTGTCGCGGCCCGATGCCGAGGTTTTGCTGGCAGCCGACGACTTCAAGCGCATGTGGCCGTTCTTCACTTTGATGAAGGCAGGCCCGGACGGCTTCGGCTGGCTCACCGAAGCGGTCAAGGACCAGTACCGCGAGGTGTGGAGCGCCGGACTGACCGGTGCTTGCAACCTGTACCGCGTGACACCGATGAAGCCGCCTTTGCCTGATGCGGCAGGGGGGTGGATCGACAGCATTCCCGTGCTCCCGCGCGAGCGCTTCACCGTGGATGTGCCGACCTTCGTCTTCTGGGCGCTCGACGATGCCGCGCTGCTGCCGGGCCTGCTCGATGGGCTTGAAGACTACGTGCCGAATCTGACGGTCAAGAAGGTGCCGAACGCGACCCACTGGATCGTCCACGAGCAGCCCGCGCTGGTGGCACGGGAGATCGAGACTTTCCTGAATCGATAGCCGGCCACCCAGCGGTCAATAGACCGCGGGCTCGCCGTCAGGCCGCGTCTTGAAACGCCGGTGTACCCAGTAATACTGCGACGGCATGGTGTCTATGTAGCCTTCGAGACGCTTGTTCATCAAGGCGGTATCGGCCTCCACATCGTCGGTCGGAAAGTTCTGCCACGATGGGAGCACTTCGATGTCGTAGCCGGTCTTCGTCATCCGCGAGAGCACCGGCACGATCTTCGCGCGACCCAGCCGGGCGAAGCGCGACAGCGACGGCACAGTGGCCGCCGGCACCCCGTAAAACGGCACGAAGATCGACTCCTGCGGCCCAAAATTCATGTCGGGCAGCAGGTACAACAAACCGCCCTTGCGCAAGCCGCTCACGATCGGCTTCACGCCCGAGGTGCGATCGAACACCCGCACCTCGCGATGAAAGCGCGTGCGGCCCACTTCCAGCCAGTCGTTGATAAGCGGATTGCGCTGCGGCGTGAAGATCGAGGTCCATGGGCGCGGAACGCCGATCGACAGCGCCGTGCCGCCCGCATCGAGCCCACAGAAGTGCGGCGCGAACACGATGGTCGGCGCCTCGCCTTCGAGCTCGCTCAAGGCGCCGTGCAGATTCAACCGCGCCTGGACCACTGCGAGCGGCGCATGCCACAGCCAGCTGCGATCGAGCCAGGCCTGTGCCACATGCACGAAGGTTTCGCGCGCCACGCGGCGGCGGCGTTGCGGCGTCCAGTCCGGAAAGCAGAGCTTCAGGTTGACGTCGACCACGTGCCGCCGCGGTCGCGCGACGGTGTGAAGCAAGACGCCCATGGCGGCACCGAAACCGCGAATCAATGGCAGCGGCACGTGCGCCAGCATGCGCATGAAGCCGATGCCGAGCTTGGCACCCAGGCTCACGCTTCGTCCCTCGGTCGCTTGTAGCGGCCATAGCCCCAAAGGTACTGTCCGGGCAGTCGTTCGATCAGTCGCATCAAGGTCTCATTCATTGCGGTGGCGGCGGCCTCGGGTGTCGCGCCGGCGTCGTGCAGCGCGGGCGCATCGACTGCCTCGAAGTGGATCACAAAACGCGCATCGGGCAGCCGTTCGCACCAGGTCATGAGGACCTGCGCGCCGGTCTGCTGCGCAAGGCGGGCCAGCAAGGTCATGGTGTAGGCCGGCCGGCCGAAGAACGGCGCCCACACGCCCTGCCCTTGCGGTGGGACCTGGTCGGGCAACAGACCGGTGTAGCCGCCGCTGCGCATCACGCGCATCAGGCCGCGCACGCCGGCCAGCGTGGTGGGCAGCGCCTTCAGGCCGGGCCGGTCGCGCGACCCTGCGGTGAGGTCCGCAAGCCAGGCCTTGCGCGCCGGGCGGTACAGCACGGTGAGCGGCCCGTGCTCCGGTGCGAAGCGCTCCGCGATGGCCTGACCGATCATCTCCCAGCTGCCGACATGGGGCGTCGCGAGAATGACGCCGCGCCCCGTGGCGAGTGCCTGCTCGAACACGTCTTCATTGAACCAGCGCACACGCGTCAGCACACTGACGCCGGGTGGTCGCAGCCAGAGCCACGGTAGCTCCGCGACCATCTTGCCGGCCGCGCCGATGGCCGGCCGGTATTGCGCACGCGTGAAACCCGCCGCCTCGGCATTGGCCTTCATGCGTCCGCGGTAAGTCGGAGAGCACGCATACACCAGCCAGCCCAGCCCCGCGCCGATCCGATGCATCCATGGCAGCGGCACGCGGGCGAGCAGGCGGAACAGAGTGATCATCGAAAACGAGGGGGGTTTTGAAACACGAAGCATGCGCATCGGCACATGGAATTCACAGGCGATGCGCACCCGGCGCAGCTCGAATAGAATGCAAATTGTCGCTGAGTTAATGGAACTACTTGCAGGGCGACACGCACAAGCGCCGGGCGATTGTGCATTGCCATATCGGCATTCTGCTAAAGCGTTCGCCAGAGATCCCAAAGGAATCGGCAACGCGCCTTTTCAACTTTGATGGAGTTTCAAAAAATGGCGAATGACTTTCTCTTCACTTCCGAATCCGTCTCCGAAGGCCACCCCGACAAGGTTGCCGACCAGATTTCTGACGCGATCCTCGATGCGATTTTCGAGCAGGACCCGCGCAGCCGGGTGGCTGCCGAAACGCTGACCAACACCGGCCTGGTGGTGCTCGCCGGCGAGATCACCACCAACGCGCACGTCGACTACATCCAGGTGGCGCGCGACACCATCAAGCGCATCGGCTACGACAACACCGAGTACGGCATCGACTACAAGGGTTGCGCCGTGATGGTCTGCTACGACAAGCAGTCCAACGACATCGCGCAAGGCGTCGACCACGCATCGGACGACCACCTGAACACCGGCGCCGGCGATCAGGGCCTGATGTTCGGCTACGCCTGCGACGAGACGCCCGAGCTAATGCCCGCGCCCATCTACTACGCACATCGCCTCGTGGAACGCCAGGCGCAATTGCGCAAGGACGGCCGTCTGCCTTTCCTGCGCCCCGATGCCAAGAGCCAGGTGACCATGCGCTACCTCGATGGCAAGCCGCACAGTATCGACACCGTGGTGCTTTCCACCCAGCACCATCCTGACCAGAGCGAGACGCAAACCAAGATGAAGGCCTCGTTCACCGAAGCCATCATCGAAGAGATCATCAAACCGGTGCTACCGAAGGAATGGCTGAAGAACACCCGCTACCTGATCAACCCGACCGGCCGCTTTGTCATCGGCGGTCCGCAAGGCGATTGCGGCCTCACAGGGCGAAAGATCATCGTCGACACCTACGGCGGCGCCTGCCCGCACGGCGGTGGCGCGTTCTCGGGCAAGGACCCGTCGAAGGTCGACCGCTCGGCCGCCTACGCTGCACGTTACGTGGCCAAGAACATCGTGGCCGCCGGCATCGCGCGGCAGTGCCAGATCCAGGTGGCCTATGCGATCGGCGTGGCCGAGCCGATGAACATCACGGTCTACACCGAAGGCACTGGCCTGATCTCCGACGAGAAGATCGCCGCCCTGGTGCGCGAGCATTTCGACCTGCGTCCCAAGGGGATCATCCAGATGCTCGACCTGCTCCGCCCGATTTACCAGAAGACTGCCGCCTACGGCCACTTCGGCCGCGAAGAGCCCGAGTTCACCTGGGAAAACACCAGCATCGCGCCCAAGCTGCGGGCAGCCGCTGGCCTGTAAGGCGGGCGACGCTCGCTACTGCCGGGTGTGGGTCGCGCGGTGGCGCAGCACTTCGGCGCTGCGCAGCGCCGCATGTTTGGTCACCCGGCCGGCCATTCGTTTGCGCCAGGTCCTGAACGAGGCGGGCTTCAATTGACGCCTCATGAGGGCGACGACCGCCGAGTCGTTCAGACCGAACTGCAGCGCGATCGCCTCGAATGCGGTGCGATCTTCCCAGGCCATTTCAACGATGCGCGAGATATCTGCATCGCTGAGGCCTGTCATGGCGGCATCAGGGCTCGGCATCACGTAGACCCTGTCGCGGCAGGTCGGCACCCGGTCGTGATGTTCGGTCGCAGCGCAATCTGTTGCGGCGCATTCATTGCATCACCCTGATCGCCCCCGCAGCGCAGCAAAGACTCGCGACCACAGTCAGCACCAGACGCATCGGCAACCAGCCGCGAACTCCGAAATCGGGGTACGTCACGCGGTCCACCGCAAAACATGCCCAAAGTCCGGCGACGACCACCCAGAGACCCGTTGCCGGGTCAATCAGCAACGCGATCCAGGCGACCAGAGCGGGTGTCACGCCCCACACGAGCGAACCGGTCGACCGACCACCCGACGCATCGCGCATGACAAGGCCCCAGTGGACGGCACCCAAAAAACCGAGGATGGAAGCGCCGTAGGCCACCAGAGCTGAAAGGCTGCGGGCACGGTCGGTCGGCTCCAGCAGCCAGACCGCAAACGCGAGCCCGGCGAACGGCATCAAGCCGCCGTAGCCAAGCACCTGGGCCCAACGGGTCGGGCCCCGAGGGACAGTTGCGGTCAAGGGGATTCTGCTTGGGTGCCCAGCTGCTTTTGCGGCGCTTCGGGCGTGCCAGAGGGTGCTCCGAGCTGGCTGGGACGGCACATTTTTTCTCCGTCCCATTGTTGGCCGCACCAGCAGTGGCCCCGCGCATCGATGATGCAGGTACCGGTTCCGCAACAGCGTTCGTCGTCTGGCATAGAAGGTCTTTAAAAAGTTGGAACGTCAGGCTCGGTAAGTCACGGCGGTCATTGACGGCTCTGGAATGCGAACTTGCTTTGCAGCCTAGCCTGTGGCGCTGGTGTGCGGGACCCTCAGCCGCCTTGTCCCTGCAACTCGCAGCCCATTGCCGGCTTTGAAAGCCGGCGTGCATCCCCTCAGAAGCGATAGGAAGCGCCCGCGCCCACCGTCCAGTTGCGGCCGGGCGCCGGCTCGTAGTAGCGCGCATTGCCTTCGTTCACGATGACCGAGCCGACATAGCGTCGGTTGAACAGGTTGTCGACCCGCGCGAAGGCGTTCAACTCCCAATGCTCGAGCCGCTTCGCATAGCCCGCTTCGAGTGCGGCCAGCATGTAGCCTGGCGCGCGCGCGTTGTTGACATCGTTGGCCTGGATGCGGCTCAGTGCCCGCAGCTCCGCACCGGCATGCCAGCCCTCCGGAGGCGCCCAGCCGAACGACGCGAAGACCGACTGCCTCGCGATGCCAGGTATTCGATTGCCGGCCGCCACGGTGTTGTTCGCGGCACAAGGTGACGGCGAGCAGAACTGATCCCGGTAACGCGCGTCGAGCAAGGTGTAGGCGAGCTGCGTGCGCCAATAGTTCGCGGTCTCGTGTTGCCACCCCAATTCGAACCCATCGCGACGGGTACGCCCCGCGTTCTGAAAGGTGGCGCGACCGCCGATGTTGGTGTTGGTGACGATTTCGTCGCGCGTGCCGGTGCGGAACAACGCGGCGGTCAGCAACCCACCGCCGACCTTGGCCTTGACCCCCACTTCCACGCTGTCGTTGACGGCCGGCTGCAACGCGAAGTTGAGTCCGCTGGCGCCGCCAGCGCGGTACGACAGCTCGTTGAGCGTCGGCGTCTCGAAACCGCGACCGGCCGAGGTGTACACCGCCACATCCGGTGTCACCTCGTAGCGCAGTGACACGACAGGCAAGGTCTTTTCGTACCGGGCGCTGCCGCTGTCATTGCCGTTGGCGCCGATGATGTAGCGGTCTTGCGAATCGAAGTGCACCGCACTGCGTCGCACGCCGGCTTCGAGCGTCCAGCGCTCGGCGAACTGCCACGTCGCCTGCGCGTAGGGGTCCAGGTTCCACACCGTGTTGCGCTCGTTTCTACGCAGCCGGCCCTGCACGCCGAGGATGGGCGCCGTGATGCGACCGATGTAGTTTTCATAGCCCGTACGCCATTCGCGCAGGCTGTCGTACGCCAGGCCCGCGACGATGTCGAAGGGACGGTCAGCCAGTTGCAGCTTGGCAGACCAGCGCAAGTCGATGCCGCCGTAGTCGCGTGCCAGATTGATCACGCCGCCCGACTGCAGCGGATTCAATTGAGCCGATGGCGGGATCGCCTGAAACTGCGTCGTCTTTCGCTCGCCCGTGTAGACCATCAGACGCAACGTTTGCGACGCGTCGATGCGCCGCTCGTAGGTCAGGCCGGCCTGGGTCTGATCGACCGTCTTGCGCGTGTCGTATTGCACCGCGAGTGGCGCGCTGCGGGGCGCCATCGCGTACTGGTCCGCCGTGAGGCCGAGTGCGTCTTGCGCCTTCAAGTGGACGCTGTTGACCACCAGCGTGAGCTTGTCGCCGTTGTCCAGCGCGATGCCCAGCTTGCCGTTGACGATGTCGCGTTGCGCGGCGCTGTGCGCGCGGTAACCATCGATGCTGAAGTGGCTGCCGCTTAGCAAGTAATCGACGGCGCCGGACGAGCCGCTGACCATCGTGCTTTGGCGCAACGCACCGTAGGCGCCAGCGGCAAACGAATAGCTGAGCTTGGGTGGTCCCGCTCCGTTTTCGGTGAACACCTGCATCACGCCGCCCGACGAGTTGCCGTAGAGCGCCGAGAAAGGTCCGCGCAGCACCTCGACGCGATCGACCGAGCCGATATCGATGTTCGACGTCTGGCCTTGCCCGTCCGGCAACGTGGCCGGAACGCCGTCGACGTAGATGCGCACCCCACGCACGCCGAAGGTCGATCGGGCACCGAAGCCGCGTATGGACAACTGCAGGTCTTGCGCATAGTTCTGGCGGTTCTGCACCAGCAGGCCGGGCACCGCGCCCAGACTTTCAGAGAGGTTGACCTGCAGCTTGTCGTTGCGCAGATCGCTGCCTTCGACCCGGTCGACGGAGCCGGCGACATCGAAAGGCGAGGCAGCGCCACGGGGCGTCGACACGGTGATTGCGGGCAACGTGGGCAGCGTGGGCGCCGTATCCGTCGCAGTCTGGGCACCGGCAGGCACACTCACGAGCCCTTGCGCCAACAGCGCAGCGATCGACTGGAAAGCGGCGACCTTCAGGATGTGTCGTTTCATCGGATCGATTTTGCTGCAGGTGTCTACACCCGCATATGCTCCGGTTCCCGGGCCACTGCGATCCCGACCCCCTCATCGTCTTGATTGTCTTCAACCGCCGGAACTGCATGCGCATCGTCTTTCACTGCGGCTCGTCCCTCTGGCGCTGGTCATTCGCCCTGGCCGTGCTGCTGCTCAACGCCTGTGCCGGTTTGCCCGCACCTTCGACCGCGCCACCGGTGCATGCAATCGCGGCATCGACCACGACCGAACTGGGGCGCCTCACCGCGCCCTACCGTGCCGAGCCTCCCGACGGGAGCACCGCGCTGTCGGGCATTCGTGCCCTGCCGCAACCCGAGTTCGCCCTCGATGCGCGGCTGCAGCTCATCCGCCGCGCACAGTCGTCGCTCGACCTGCAGTACTACCTGCTCGGCAACGACAAGACCGGCAAATTGATCTTGCGAGAACTGCGCAACGCCGCCTTGCGCGGTGTGCGGGTGCGCTTGCTGCTGGACGATTTCTACACGGGCGGCCTCGATCCGATGCTCCTCGGCCTGGCGTCTTACCCGAATGTCGAAGTGCGCCTGTTCAACCCGTTCGCCTCCGGCCGCGAGAGCATGGCGACGCGCTGGATCAGCTTTGCCAGCGAGTTCCGGCGACTCAACCACCGCATGCACAACAAGCTCTTCGTGGCCGACGGCGCGATGGCGATCGCGGGCGGTCGCAATCTCGCCGACGAATACTTCCTGCGCGGTGCCGGCGACAACTTCATCGACCTCGACCTGATGATGGCCGGGTCGGTCGTGACCGAACTGTCGGCGCTCTTCGACACCTACTGGAACAGCGAGGTGGTCTATTCGTTGGCGCGCATCGTCGTGCCACACGCCTCACGAGAACAGCTGCGCGCCAACTTCGACGTGCTGACTGCGCCGACTTCGGCACCAGAACCGGAGCCCGTGCCCGACGCCGACATGTTCGGCGATGCGCCCATCGGCGCCGCCTTGGCGCAAGGCCGCATCGAACTCATCCGTGCCAGCGCGACCGCGGCCGCCGACAGTCCATTGAAGGCGCTCGATGAAGGCAGCGGCAGTTCCATCACCGGCCGCTTCAGCTCGCCGCAGACGCTGGCCGACCGCACGCACACGCTCTTCGACACCGCCAAATCCGACATCGTGGTGATCTCGCCGTACTTCATTCCTGGCGATGCCGGCCTCGATCAGATGCGGCGGCTGCGCGGGCGCGGCGTCAACATGACAGTGGGGACCAATTCGCTTGCCGACACCGACGAGCCACTGGTCAACATCAACTACAACAACTACCGGGTCGCGATGGTCAAGCTCGGCGTCGAGCTGTACGAAGTGAGCTCGGTGCAGATCAAGCGCAGCCTCAACTTGCGCAAGACGTTCGCACAATCGCGAGGCCGCTTGCACGCAAAGCTCGCGCTGATCGATCGCGAATCGGTGCTGGTCGGCTCGATGAATTTCGATCCGCGTTCGGCCCGCCTCAACACCGAGTTAGGCGTTCGGGTGCAAAGCTTCGAGCTGGCGCACCAGCTCATCGAAGCGTTTCAGATCGATGAAGCCCAGGGCGTGTACAGACTCAAGTTGAAGCCCGGCACCGACCAGGTTCAGTGGTTCAGCACGGACGGCACCGACGATGTCTTCGACGACGAGCCCGAGGCCAGCATGATCGTGCGGCTCAAGCTGCTGTTCTTCTCCTGGTTCGTACCGAGCGACTTGCTGTGACGCCCGGCATCTCCTGAAGCATCGACGCTTCAGGCCGAACGATCCGACCACGGCACGAGCGCCGCGCCGGGGAACTTGCCGAACAACGATGAGAGCTGCAGCGCACCTTGCTCGACGACCAGGCGTTCGCCGGTCAACAAGTTTTCCCACGCGCTGCCTTCGGGCGCATTCGGCGGACGAAGCACCGTGCCCTGCCAGACCTCGCCACCCGGCAATGCAGGTACGCCGTTCTCCGGCCCGGTCGTCGCAGTGAGCCCTGCGAATCGGCGCACCGCCGCGACGATGAGCACATCGTCGTCGAGCCGCCGCTCGAACGCCAATGCATGCTCGGACTTCGGGCCGTCGATGCCGAGCGCGGCATACCCGCCGTCGCGGAACAAAGCAGACTTGTCGCGACGCAATGCCAGGAGGCGCCGCACCACCCACAGCTTGGCCCTTCCATCGTGCGGTGCGCGTGCCAGCGAGCCCACTTCATCGGCCAGACCCCGCCCTTGCGGCAAGTCATCGAGCTGTTGCAGCCAGCGTTGTCGGCAGTCGTAGTCGACCGGTCGGCGGTTGTCCGGATCGACCAGGCTCAGGTCCATCAACTCGTTGCCCTGGTACAGATCGGGAACGCCCGGCGAGCCGTACTTGAGCAACATCAGCGTGATGCTGTTCCACGCGCCGAGCCAGGCCACGGTATCGCCAAAAGCCTGCAAATCGCGCAGGAACACGTTGCCCTGCACGCCGGACAGCAGCCCGCGTACGAAGCCTTCGAGCGCCGCTTCGTAGGCCTCGTTGGGGGCGGTCCACCGCGTGTGCGATTTCGATTCGCGCGCCGCCTTCAACAGGTATTGCACGATGCGCTCGGCATACGGCGCGAGCGTTTCATCGTCGAATCCATCGGGCGGTAGCGTGCCGAGCAGGGTTTGGTAGAGCAGGTATTCGTCGGCACGCGAAGGTGAATCGCTCGGCGCGCCTTCGGCTTCAAGCCGGTCGCGCACGCGCTGGTTCATCTCCGACCATCGCGTCATCGCGGCCTGCCACGCAGCCGGCATTTCTGAAAGAACGTCGATGCGGTTGCGCACGTCTTCGGAGCGCTTGTTGTCGTGCGTGGACGTCGCCAGCATGGTGTGCGGCCAGCGCAGCGCGCGGTCGGCACTGGCGCTGTGAAACTCGGTCACCGTCATGCCGAAGGTGCCCGGCTCGCCGCCCACTTCGTTCAGCGAACTCAGCGGAAAGTAACGGTAGAAGGCCGTGTCTTCGACCCCCTTGGCCGACACCGGTGCGCTGAACTGCTGGAAGCGCCGCGCGAAGTGGTGCACGCGCCCTTGCAAATCAGCCGATGCCAGCGGCACGGCTTCGCCCAGCAGGCTCTGGTGCACGAAGTCGAACACCGACAAGTCCGAGTCCTGGCTCTGCCGCCGCGCCTCTTCCACCGCGCGCGCGATGAAGTGCTGGTCTTGCTCCGAAGCGCTGTGCACGAAGTACGTGCGGTACACCGGCAGGCACACCGCGACCTCGGCGAGTGCGCGGCGTAGCGCGTTGAGCGTGTAGTCGCGCGTGCTGCGATCGGCGCGCGCGAGGCGCACCAACTCTGTCGCGAGCACGTTGAGTTCGGACGCCAGCGCGGTGCGAATCACGTCGCGCTTGCCGACATGCGAGAGCGCCTCGAAGCACGCATCGACACCGCTGAAGTCGCGCCAGATGCGTTCGACCTCAGGCCCCGCCGCGGCATCGACCAGCACGCCGTTGGCGACGTTGGCAAAGCGGTAGCCCGTGGTGCCGTGCACATGCCAGCTCTCCGGCACCTCTTCGTTGGCCGCCGCGATCTTCTCTGCGACGACATAGAGCGGGCGCGCCGGTCGACCCTGCACATCGACATCGGGCAACGTCAGGCGCGCCCTCCGCGCATAGCCTTGCTGCAATTGCAGGAAGTAGCGGGCCGGGTCGTACAGACCATCGGGATGGTCGATACGCAGCCCGTCCACCACGCCGGCTGCAGCCAGGTCGAGAGCGAATGATTGCGTGTCCTCGAACACCTCGTCGCGCTCCATGCGCAACGCGGCCAGATCGTTGATGTCGAAGAAGCGGCGGTAGTTGATCTCGTCCGCCGCAACGCGCCAGTAAGCCAGACGATAGGCCTGCGCTTCGATCAACGCGTGCAACCGATCGCGAGTGTCATCGCTGTTCACCGTGTCGACCGACGCTGCGATGGCTTCGGTCAGCGCTGGTGACCTGGTGCACAGACGCGCCAGGCGCGCCTTCAGCAGCTCCTTGTCGCGCGCACGCTCGGCGCGCGCCTGCGGCTCGGTTTCATTGCGACCCGGCAGATGGCCAAAGGCCGACGCGATGCTCGCGGCACCCGCTGCGACATCGGCGTCTTCGACGTGTCGCGATGCAGCCAGCAACACGTCGGTATAGCTCTCGGGCGCCAGCGGAAATCGATGCTCGAAATAGTTGAGCGCCAGGCTGCCCTCGGCAGCGTCGAAGCGCAGCGCGATCTCGCCGTTCTGCAGCACCTCGCCGTAGTGGCCGCCCAGCACAGGCAGCAGCACCTTGCCGGTGAGCTCGATGTTGAGCGGTTGCCAGTCGATGTCGAAGTGTTGCGCGAAGTGCGACGCCTGGCCGTTCTCGAGCACGTCGAGCCACCATGCGTTGTCGGCGCCCAGCACGCCCATGTGGTTTGGCACCATGTCGAGCAATTGCCCGAGCCCGTGCTGCCGCAGGGCACCGATGAATCGCGCGAAGCCTTCGGCACCGCCGATCTCCGGGTTGATTTCGTCGTGCGCCACCACGTCGTAGCCGTGCATGCTGCCGGCGCGTGCCCGCTGGATCGGCGAGCAGTACACATGGCTCACGCCGAGCTGCGCGAGATACGGAAGGATGCGGACCGCATCGTCGAAGCCGAAATCCTTGTGGAACTGGAGCCGGTAAGTGGCGCGCGGCACGCGTGTCTGCAAGCCCGCGGCCATCGCGGAACCCGCCACGGCTGCACGCGGTCGCACCTGGGCCATCGCGTCGAACAGCTTGCGCGCATCGCCATCGGCACCGACGGCATCGAGATCGATCGGCAGCTTGCGACGCCAGTTCGGCTGCTGGTCGGTCGTGCCGGGCAGGTTGGCCTGCTCGACCGAACCCAGAGCGTCTTCGAGCTGGACCAGCATCAGCGCCGAGGGCGCCATCGCCAGGTACAGGTGCACGGCCTGCACCGCGAGCGAAGGCAAGGTCTGGCTGCCGGTCGCCTCGGCCACCTGCTCGCCCGTCAGCAGCCCGGCATGCTGCACCGCCAGCAGCAGGCGCACGCGCTCCTGCGCACGATCGAGCAATTGCTTTTCGAAGGTTTGCTCATCGGGGAACAAGCCGAGTTGCCAGCGCAGGCGCAGGTCGTGGCTCGACCACCAGCCGGCCAGCGTGGCCAGGTCGTGCGTGCTGACGGCGACCAGCGCATGACGCGGGTACTCGGCAGGCGCTTTGAAGTCGCCGTTGGGCCAGCGCTCGAAGTACAAGAGGCGATACGAATGCACTTCGGACCGGGACAGCGCTGCGCGCATCTCGTCGGCCACGGTGCCGAGGTCTTCGCCCACCACCATGCAATGGTTGCGTTGGCTCTCGAGCGCGACGATCGCCATCATCTCGTGCAGCGCGTAGTGCACATAAGCGCCATCGCGTGCGGTGCGTCCTTGGGGCACCCAAAACAGGCGCATCAGCCCCATCACGTGGTCGATACGCAAGGCGCCCGCACCGCGCATGTTGGCGCGCAAGGTCTCGATGAAGATGCGGTAGCCGCTGGCGCGCAGATGGTCTGGCCGCAAGGGCGGCAAGCCCCAGCTCTGGCCGTTCGGATTGAACTCGTCCGGCGGCGCGCCGACGCTGGCGCCAGCACCGAAAGCCGACGGCTCGCCCCACACATCGGAGCCACCGCGATCGACAGACACAGCAAGATCCAGGAAGAGGCCGATGCCGAGTCCGAGCGCCTTGCAACGCGAGTTCACCCGCACCAGTTGCTCGACGGCGACCCATTGCAGGTAGAGATGGAACAGCACGCGATCGGCATGCTCCGAGGCGAATGCGGCGACCTCGGGCGAAGCCGGGTCGCGGTAGGCATCGGGCCACACCGGCCAGCCCCAGATCGAGTCGTCGATCAGGTGAAAGTGCGCTTGCAACGCCTCGAACAGCGCATGCCGACGCAAGGCCTCGCCTCGCTCTTCGACAAAGGCGAAGAAAGCTTCGCCACGCGTGCTGCGCGAATCGGTCGAAGCGCTCTGGCCGTCGGCCGACACATGCTGCGCGCGGAAGTGCGCGAACAGGAGTTCGAGCACTTCGAACTTGGCGGCAGCCACGCCGGGATAGTCGACCAGAGATGTCGCTCGCAGGTCGGCCAGGCGTGACTGGAAACTGGCCGAGCGCACCAGGCGCCGCGCCGGATCGCACGCGTTGAACTCATCGGCCGCCTGCACGTCGATGTACAGCACGTTGATCTGCTGCCGCGACGACGGGCTGTACGGGCTGGCATGCGCGGGGTTGTGCGAGAACAGCGCATGCAGCGGGCTCAGGCCGATGATGTCGGCGCCGCGCTCGGCCATGATGCCGACCAGTTGCGCCAGATCGCCGAAGTCACCGATGCCCCAGTTGTGCTGGGAGCGCAGCGAATAGAGCTGCACCGCTGGCCCCCAGATGCGACCCTCGCCTTGCAGTGCGACCGGCCGATGACAGTGTTCGGGCGCGCTGATGACGAGTGTCGTGGCGTGAACATAGGGCTCGCCCGGCTTGCCAGTCGAAGTGCCTGCGACGGCTCCGCCATGCGGCGCGGTGGCGCCCTCGATGCTGAAACGGTGATAGCCCGCGGGCAGACGCAGCGTCATCGTCAGCCGACGTTCGTACCAGCCGATGCCATCGAGCTCCGCATAGGCGGTATCGGGCAACGCGCGCGCATCGATCTCGCCGCCGTGCACTGCGCCGCCCTCCTCTTCGAGCCGCCAGCGCACGTGGTGCGCGGTCGCCGGCAGGCGCAGCGCGATGGACCATTCGGCGGCGCCCGCCTGCATGGCCAGCACCGGCGGGAGCGTCTCGGACCAGTCGCCACGTTGAGCTGCATCGAGTGCCGCTGTCGCATCGAGCGTGTCGTCGAGCACCACATCGAACTCCGCGAGCAAGCCCACGAGATGCTCTCGCGCGACGCGATGGTGGTTGCCCCACACGTCGTGATAGTCGGTCGAGATACCGAAGTGCGCGCAGAGGCGCTGCACGGCCTCGATGTCGCTGTGCGCGCGGGGACTAGACATTCGAAGGCTCCTCGAGGGTGACTAAAACGCCACCGCGCGCGAGGCGCAAGGTGGCGTCGCCGGTCGGTTCTGCGTCCGACCTGTAGATCATGTGGCCGCGCGGCATGACGATGCCGTCAGCGCTGTCGCGGCCGAAGTTGGCCAGCACATAGAGCGTGGTGGCCGCCGCAAGCTCGCCGTCGAGCTGCCAGACGACTCGAAGAATCCCACCATCTCCATCGCACGAAAAGGTGCCGGCACCGCGCAGGCCCGTCAGATGCGGCACCACCGCACGCTGTCGCACGGCCAGCAACTCACCGATGAAGCGCAGCCACCGCGCATGCGGTTCGATCTCGCGCTCGTCCCATCGCAGCTTCGACGCGAGGAACGTCGACTCGGCGTTCGGATCGGGAATGCGCGCGCGGGCTTCATCGGTCGAGAAGGTCGCGAAGCGGCCGAACTCCTCGCGCCGACCATTCGACACGGCCTCGGCGAGCTCAGGCCCGAAATCGCAGAAGTATTGGAACGGCGTCGACGCTGCGTACTCCTCGCCCATGAAGAGCATCGGTGCATGCGGCGACAACAGCACGCACGCATAAGCGGCGTGCAGCAAGACCTCGTCGCCGAGTGCATGAATGCGCTCGCCGAAAGCGCGGTTGCCGATCTGGTCGTGCGTCTGCAAGAACGATACGAAGGCCGCCGACGGCAAATGCATCGACGACTCGCCCCGCGTCTCGCCTTCGCGGTAGGGCGAAGGCTGGCCCTGGTAGACGAAGCCTTCCGCCAGCGCGCGGCCGAATTGCGCGACCGGTACGTCGGCGTAGTCACCGTAGTAGCCATCGGTTTCACCAGTGGTCAGCACGTGGGCCGCGTGGTGTAGGTCGTCGTTCCACTGGGCCGTGCCGTCGCGCGGATGGCCATCGTCGTCACGCTCCAGAAACGACGCTTCGTTGAGTTCGTTTTCGAGCACCACGTGGATGTGCCGCGTGCGCCCCGGACCGGCGCGCAAGGTCTCTGTCACTTCGCGAATGATGTGCTGTGGCGAGTCGTCGCGGATGGCGTGGATGGCGTCCATGCGCAGACCGTCGAAGTGATATTCCTCGACCCAGTACAACGCGTTGTGCACGAAGAAGTCGCGTACCGTGCGCGATGCTTCGCCGTCGTAATTGATGGCCGAACCCCACGGCGTCTGGTGCGCAGGATTGAAGAACTGCGGGCAGTACGCATGCAGGTAATTGCCTTCAGGCCCGAAGTGGTTGTAGACCACGTCGATCAAGACCATCAGGCCGAACCCGTGGGCTGCGTCGACGAACGCCTTGAGCTCGTCGGGTGTGCCGTAGGTCGCATCGGGCGCGTACTGCAGCACGCCGTCGTAGCCCCAGTTGCGCAGGCCGGGGAAGTCGGCGAGCGGCATCACCTCGATCGTCGTCACGCCCAGTTCGGCGAGTGCCGCAAGTCGCGCAGTGGCGGCCGTGAAAGTGCCTTTGGGCGTGAACGTGCCGATATGCAGTTCGTAGATCACCGCTTCCGACCACGGGCGGCCGCGCCAAGCTTCGTCGCGCCATTCATAGGCCCCCGTGTCGATGACCTGGCTGGCGCCGTGCACATCGTTCGGGTTGTAACGCGATGCCGGATCGGGCGCGCGCAATCCATCGGGCATGCGGAAGCGGTAGAGGTCGCCGGCACTCGCCTCGGGCACGGTGACCGAGTGAAACCCATCGGTTCCCAGAAGCATCGGATGCTCGACCGGCGCCTCTGTATGACCGGCCTGCGGCTCACGCTGCAGCACCACAGGTGTCATCGACGGCGCCCACAGGCGAAACGAAACTCCGCCCTCGGCCAACACCGTCGCGCCGAAAGGCATGGCGTGTCTGCGCTTCATGCGCTGACCAGTTCAGTGGTCTTCATCGGAGCTTGTCGTCCACGGAGTCCTTGATGTTTTTCTTGTCACGCGGCCACCACTGCTCGATGCGTTCGGCCGCCCAGTCCTTGCCGCCGAGGCCAAAGGCCAGTGCCAATGCAAAAACGATGCCGCCCAGAATCACCAGGAAACTTTGCCGCACGATGTCGCCGCCGACCCTGACCTGGTCAAGCGCGATGAGCACCACGAAAACCATGATGGCGTACTGCGCGAGCTTGGCGACGAAGGCCGCGTCCTGCAGCTTGATGTTGCGGCAATAGGCCAGCACGGTGTCGCCGACGAACTTGGCGAAGTACGAGCCGAAGGCCAGCACCAGCAGCGCGACGAACACGTTGGGCACGAACCAGACCACGCGCCCCAACAAGTCGGTGATGTAGGTCAGGCCCAGGCCGTTGAAGGCGATCAGCAGCGCCGCGAGGATGACAAGCCAGTACGCCAGGATGCCGAAGATGGCAGTGGTGTCGCTCGCCACGCCGCCCTGCCGCAAAAAGTTGTCGAGCCCCGCGCGCTCCGTGAGCACGTTGAAGTTGATGGCGCGCAATGCCTTGGTGACGACCAGCCGCACCACCTTGGCGATCAGCCAGCCACCGATGATCACCACGATGGCGATCAACAGTCGCGGGATGAAGGCACCGACCTGAAACAGTACGGCGCGCAAGGGTTCGAGTTGGATGCCGAAGCTTTCCATGATGTGTCTCCAGTGAAGGAACGAACGCGCCTCAGCGCGCGGCGTTCGAGTCGATCAGTGCCAGCACGCCTTGCAGCGGAACCTGAGCCCAGTCGATGCGATTGTTGAGTTCGTAGCGCAGCTCGTACAGCGCCTTTTCGATTTCGAACAGACGCAGCAATTCGATATCGATCGCTGCCGCGCCCTTACCGGACAGGGTCGCCGTATACGCTTGCAAAAAGGCATCGCGCGTTGCGGATTCCCAGGCCTTGGCGTCGGGCTCGAGCCGCTCCAGCTCTTCAGCGGTCTGCGCGATGCGGCGCAGTGCCGACCAACGTGCGTAGTTGAACGACCGCAGCATGCCGGCCACGTCGCGCAGTGGCGAGCCCTTGGCGCGCCGCTCCTGGAAGGTGCGGGCCGGCTCGCCCTCGAAATCGATGATGACGAAGTCGTTGGCCGTGACCAGCACCTGCCCCAGGTGGTAGTCGCCGTGGTAGCGCGTCTTGATACCGCCGACCTGCGAGGCACCGTGCGCTGCAGCGAGCTGTGTCTGCAGGGCCGCGCCGCTCGACAGGAATGCCTGCGCATAGACCTGAACCGATGCCGGCAGCTGCCCGATGCGTTCGCGCATCAAGGCCTGGGTGCTGTTCGATTCGGCGACGGCGCGGTCGCGATAGCCGGCCACGTCCGCCGCCGCCAGCGGCTCGGGATCGAAGGCTGCATCGCCGGTGCGCGTGGCCAATGCCAGGTGCAGCTCAGCCGTGCGCTTGCCCAGCATCGCAGCCAGTGCCAGGAAACCACCATGCGCCTTGACCGTCGATAGCTCCTCGCCGGCTGCAGCGCCCGCGGTACGCAACTCTTCCAGATAGCGTTCGAGATAGCCGAGCGTGTAGTCCCAGCCGTCGCCCTGGTTCTGCACATGCGACTGCACCAGCGCCAGCGTCATCACGCGGCCATCGGTGCCAAAGTATTCAAGTGCGCCGAGCACGGGAACGCAGTTTGGGTAGTGCACGACATCGGTCAGGAAACGACCCATCTCGAGCTCGGGGTTCACACCCTCGCGCAGCCGGCGATAGCCCTTCAGGAAGAGGGTGTCGTCCAGCGTGACGACGGTATTGCTGCTCATCGCACTCGGGCGCGACACCGGCATCTCGCGCACGTCGATGTTGGCAGCCTTGAAGGCGGCGGTAGCGCTGAATTTCATCTTGCCGCCGACGGTGGTCAGTTCCTTGCCGACCTCGATCGCCTGCACCAAAGCGCGACAGAATGGCTCGTCGTAGAACGCATCGGCCATGACCCCGACGTTGGCCTGCTGCCGGATCTTGGCGAGTGCGGCCGGCGTGAGCCGCGTCACGCGCTCTTCTTCGGTGTCTTCCCATGCCAGCGCAAGCGGCATGAAATAAGTGTCGTCGTCCGGTGGTCCGTCGAGCTTCAGGATGGGCAGCATCCAGCTGGAGCCAGGCATCTCCCAGACAGCGTAGTCGGCCAGCCTGGCGCGCGACACGGCGGTAGCTTTGGTTGCATACCAGCGCTGGATTTCGATGTGACGCGGCAGCGTGTCGGTCTCGAACTGCACGCGCATGCGGTCAGCCATGCCCATGCGCCACGGCATCACGCGCTCCCGGAAAAAGCTGGTCCAGCCGTCGAACAGCACGAGCGTCGGCCGGTCTTGCAGCGCCACCTCTTCCTGGTGCCAGCTCGGCATCGCGGCATCGCTCGCCAGACGGAACCAGTAGAAGCCGAACGACGGCAGCGTGAGCATGTAAGGCAGCTCGCCGATGGGCGGGAACGAGGTGCGGCCGAGCATTTCGACCGGCACGCGCGTTTTATAGGCCGAAAGATCGAGTTCGACCGGCTGCGCAGCGCGCGACAGATTGAACACGTGCAACAGCGTTTCGTCTTCATGGATGCTCAGGTACGCGAGGATTTTGCGGTTGCCCGGCTTCAGAAAAATACGCTTGCCGCGGCCGAAGGCGAAGCTGGTCTTGCGCACAGCCAGCATGCGCTTGGTCCAGTTGAGCAGCGAGCTGCTGTCGCGCGCCTGCGCCTCGACGTTGAGCGCCTCGTAGCCGTACATCGCGTCCATGATCGGCTGCAGATACAAGCGCTGCGGGTCGGCACGCGAGAAACCGGCATTGCGGTCGGGGCTCCATTGCATCGGGGTGCGCACGCCGTTGCGGTCGCCGACGAACACGTTGTCGCCCATGCCGATTTCATCGCCGTAATAAATGATCGGCGAGCCCGGCATCGACAGCAACATGCCGTTCATGAGCTTGACGCGATCGATGTCGTTTTCCATCAGTGGCGCGAGGCGGCGCCGAATGCCCAGGTTGATGCGCGCGCGCATGTCGGCGGCGTACATCGTGTACATGTAGTCTCGCTCTTTGCTGGTCACCATTTCGAGCGTGAGCTCGTCGTGGTTGCGCAAGAAGATAGCCCACTGGCAGCCATCCGGAATCTCCGGCGTCTGCTGCATGATTTCGACGATCGGGTGGCGGTCTTCCTGCGCGATCGCCATGTACATGCGCGGCATCAACGGGAAGTGGTACGCCATGTGGCATTCGTCGCCGTCGCCGAAATATTCGCGCACGTCTTCAGGCCACATGTTGGCCTCGGCCAGCAAGAAGCGGTTCTTGTATTCGGCATCGATGGCGGCGCGCAACTGCTTGATGACCGCGTGCGTCTCAGGCAGGTTTTCGTTGCTCGTGCCGTCACGCTCGATCAGGTAGGGAATGGCGTCGAGCCGGAACCCGTCGACACCCAGGTCGAGCCAGAAGCGCATGGTCTTCAGCACCGCCTCCATCACCGCCGGGTTGTCGAAATTCAGGTCGGGCTGATGACTGAAAAAGCGATGCCAAAAGAACTGCTTGGCAACCGGGTCCCACGTCCAGTTCGACTTCTCCGTGTCGGTGAAGATGATCCGCGTGCCCTGGTAGATCTGGTCGGTGTCGCTCCACACGTAGAAGTTCCGCTCGGGCGAGCCGGGCGGCGCATTGCGTGCTGCCTGAAACCACGGGTGCTGGTCCGAGGTGTGGTTGATGACCAGTTCGGTGATGACGCGCAAGCCGCGCTTGTGCGCCTCGGCCATCATTTCGCGGAAGTCGGCCAGCGTGCCGTACTGTGGATGCACATCGTCGTATCCGGCAATGTCGTAGCCGTCGTCCCGCAGCGGCGACGGATAGAAAGGCATCAGCCAGATCGTGTTGACGCCCAGATCCTTTACGTAGTCGAGCTTGGCCGTCACGCCCTTGAAGTCGCCGACGCCGTCGTCGTTGGTGTCGAAAAACGCCTTGACGTTGAGCTGGTAAATCACGGCATCGCGATACCACTGCGGATCGTCGCTGATGTCGATCTCCGGTGTCTCGAGGGCAAGGGCGGGCACGGGTGCGTTCATGGGCGTCGAGGCTTTTGGAGTCTAGAGAAAATAGTCGAAATCACGCTCGGTGCGACTGCGCCGACGGACCACGAAAATATGTGCGGGAACTGCGTGCGGGTCGAGCTGGACGAAGTGAAATTCACCCTGCCAGATGAAGCGCTGGTTGCTCAGCAGGTCGTGCATCTGGAACGACTCGCCGGGCTCCACGCCAATCGACGCAGCGTCCAGACCGATCCAGCCCGACTGCACGTTGTAACGGTCGAGGTTGACCACGGTCACGATCACATTGCTCCCGTCTTCGGACTCTTTGGCATAGGCGATGAGCTGATCGTTTTCGACCGGCAAGAAGCGCAGACTGCGGTCGGCTTGAAGGGCTGGGTTGTCATGCCGGATGCGGTTCACCCGCGCAATGAAGGGCGCGAGGCTCTGCGCATCGTCGTGGTTCCAGGTACGCAACTGGTACTTCTCGGAGTCGAGGTATTCCTCGCTTCCAGAATTGCGGGGCAAGTGGTCGCGCAGTTCGTAGGCCGGTCCGTAGATGCCGTAGTTGGCAGACAACGTGGCCGCCAGCACCAGCCGCATCATGTAGAGCGACGCCTCGCCGCCCTGCAATTGCTCGTGCAGGATGTCGGGCGTGTTGGGCCACACGTTGGGGCGGAAATAGTCGCTGCCCGGGCCCGTCGACAGTTCGGTGAAGTACTCGGTCAGCTCCTGCTTGCTGTTGCGCCAGGTGAAGTAGGTGTACGACTGCGAGAAGCCCAGCTTGGCCAGTCGATGCATGACCTTGGGCCGCGTGAAAGCCTCGGCAAGGAACAGTACTTCAGGATGTTCCTTCTTGACCTCGCCGATGGCCCACTCCCAAAACGGAAACGCCTTGGTGTGCGGGTTGTCGACGCGAAAGATCTTCACGCCCTCGCCGATCCAGTGATCGAACACGCTCTTCAACTCGGCCCACATCGCGCGCCAGTCGTCGCTCTCGAAGTTGAACGGGTAGATGTCCTGGTACTTCTTGGGTGGGTTCTCGGCGTACTGCACCGTGCCGTCCGGACGCCAGCGAAACCACGCCGGATGCGACTGCACATACGGATGGTCGGGGGCGCATTGAAAGGCGATGTCGAGCGCGATGTCCATGCCGAGGCCGGCGGCCTTCTGCACCAGTTGCCGGAATTCGTCCGGCGTGCCCAGTTCCGCCAGGATTGACTTGTGACCGCCTTCCGCGGCACCGATGGCCCACGGGCTGCCGACATCGTCTTTACCCGCGACGAGAGCGTTGTTCTTGCCCTTGCGTTGCGTGCGCCCGATCGGATGGATCGGCGGGAAGTACAAGACATCGAAACCCACCTCGGCGATGGCTGGCAGCCGCGCCTCGACATCCTTGAAGGTACCGTGGCGACCGGGCTCCGGCGAGGCAGAGCGCGGAAACAGCTCGTACCAGCTGCTGAAGCGGGCGCGTTTGCGGTCCGCGAAGAGCGGCAGCTCGGCGACGTAGTGCGTCTCGAAGCGACGGTCCGGATAGCGGCCGGCCAACTCGCCCAGCGTTTCGTCGAGCGCCAGGGCCTTGAGTGCGTTTGCATTGTGGTCAGCGTCGAGCGCCGCGGTCTGCAGCGCCTTGGCCCAGCGCAAGAGCGTGTCGCGGTCCGCAACCTGCGCCCGCGCCGCTGCGGCGATGATGTCCATCGCGCCGACCTGCGACGCGATGCGGATGTCTTCGGGCTCGATGCGACGCGTCATCTCGTGATGCCACGATTCGAACGGGTCGACCCAGGCCGCCACCGTGTAGACGAAGCGCCCTATCGACGGCGGCGCGAAGCTGGCCTCCCACACATCGTTCACCAGCGCCTTCATCGGTACCTCGTGCCAATCACGCGCACCATCACCGGCATCCGCGCTCCAGCGCAGCATCGCGCGCACCACGTCGTGCCCGTCGGTGAAGCAATGCGCGGTGATCTTCACCGTGTCGCCCGCAACGCACTTGATGGCGAAGCGGCCGGCATCGACGGCGGGCAACACAGCATCGATGACCGCACGGACGCGGCCCTCGCCGCCGCTGTCTGAGGGCAAGGAAAGATGGGTTGCGGGTGTCGACTGCGCCGCTTTGGCGACCTTGGAAACTGCGGCGACCTCAGTGGGCGGTGCTGGCTTTTTTTGCATGGGGCACGTATTGGAAAATAAGGGTCGAAAGGGGTGGCAAGGTCAGGCAAACAGAATGCGGCCGGCCATGGGAGCGCACCGGCGACGACTCGACACGACCCAGGTTGCCCCATCCTGCGCCGCCGAATTCACCGGCATCGCTGTTGATCACTTCGCGCCACTCCCCACCCAACGGCACGCCGAGCAGATAGTTGGTCCGGGGCAGTGGCGTCATGTTGCTCACCACCAGCACCGGAGCAGTGCCATCGTGCGCCTTGCGCAAGAAGGCGAACACGCTGGCATCCGCATCGTCGGCCGCGATCCACTCGAAACCGTTGGCGCTGAAGTCGAGTTGATACAGCGCAGGCGTGCCACGGTACACCCGGTTGAGCTCGGCCACGAAATGTTGCAGGCCGGAATGCCCCTCTAGCGACGTCGACCACCATTCGAGCTCACCGTCGTGCGTCCATTCGCGGCGCTGGCCGAATTCACCGCCCATGAAAAGCAGCTTCTTGCCAGGGTGTCCCCACATGAACCCGAACAGCGCGCGCAGATTGGCGAACTGCTGCCAAGGGTCGCCCGGCATCTTGTTGATGAGCGAGCCCTTGCCATAGACCACCTCGTCGTGCGAGAGCGGCAGCACGAAGTTTTCATTGAAGGCATACACCAGCGAAAACGTCATCTGGCCGTGGTGGTACTTGCGGTAGACCGGGTCTTCCTTCATGTAGGCCAGGTCGTCGTGCATCCACCCCATGTTCCACTTCATGCCGAAGCCGAGGCCGTCCATGTCGGTGGGGCGCGAGACGTTGGGCCAGGCAGTCGACTCCTCCGCGATGGTCACCGTATCGGGGAATTCGCGGTACACCGCGCGGTTCAGGGTTTGCAAGAACTCGATGGCCTCGAGGTTCTCGCGACCACCAAACTTGTTGGGAATCCACTCCCCGTCTTTCCGCGCATAGTCGAGGTAGAGCATCGACGCGACCGCGTCCACGCGCAATCCATCGAGGTGGTACTTGTCGAGCCAGAACAGGCCGGACGACGTCAGAAAGCTGCGTACCTCGTTGCGCCCGTAGTTGAAGATGCTCGAACTCCACTCCGGGTGAAAGCCCTGGCGCGGATCCGCATGTTCGAACAGATGCGTGCCGTCGAAATACTGCAGCCCGTGCTCGTCGGTCGGAAAGTGCGAAGGCACCCAGTCGAGCAGCACACCGATGTTTTTCTGGTGCAGATGGTCGACCATGTACATGAAGTCTTGCGGCGTACCGAAGCGCGAGGTCGGCGCGAAGTAGCCGGTGGTCTGGTAGCCCCATGAACCATAGAACGGGTGTTCGGTGACCGGCATCAATTCCACATGGGTGAAGCCCATCTTCAACATGTATTCAGCGAGCTGATGCGCGATTTCGCGGTAACCGAGGAACTCGCCATCGTGGCGGCGCCATGAGCCCAGGTGCAACTCATACGTCGACATCGGCGCGTCAAGCGCATTGCGAGCGCCGCGCGATGTCATCCACGCGTCGTCGTTCCATTCGTAGTCCATCGACCAGATGCGTGATGCGGTAGCGGGCGCGTGCTCTGCATAGAACGCGACCGGATCGGCCTTGTCGACGACATAGCCGTTGAAGCGCGAGCGAATGCGGTACTTGTATGTCTGGCCCGGCTGCGCGTCTGCTACCGAGCCTTGCCAGATGCCGGTGCCGTCGTCGCGCAGTTGCAGCGGATCGGCATCGCCGGACCAGTAGTTCCAGTCGCCGATAACCGAGACGGACTCAGCGTTGGGCGCCCAGACCGCGAACGACGCGCCGCCTTGGGGATTCACATGGCAGCCCAACAGATCGTAGAGCCGAGCGTGGGTGCCCTCGCGAAAGAGATAGGCGTCCTGAGCCTGGCGAGACTGGGTACCAGAGGGCTGGGAATCGACGGGTTGGGTATGGAGAGATCGGATTTCTGGAATCACGAGGGACACTTTCGCTGCGTTCAATCGATGATCGATGGCCGAGAATCGACGACAACGACCGCAAGTTCAAGGCCATTGTTGGGTCAAAGGCGAGCGCCGCGAAGGGCACCGGGCGCCTTCGCGTGTCAGAGAGAAGCGCGTATGCGGCGCGCGCTGTTTGTTCAGGCCCCGGCTGCAGCGCCGGCTGCTTGTGATGAAACCATCGACGCCTGCATTGCCGGGATTGCCGGGCGAGCGAAGTCGCCCGTCGTCAGCACCACTGCGCGTGAGGGATCGGCGAAATACAGTTCGATCGCCTTGTCCCGGATCAGGCTGAAGTGACTGCGGCAAGTTGCGAGCAAGCTTTCGCTGCTGCCATCACGAGCACCGCAAACGTCCCGTAAAGTCTGTTCTGAAACCAGCCCCAGGATACGGGCGCCGTCGTCGCCGTCCGGATAGAACGCAAAGCGCACCGAGGCCGTGTCGAAGCAATAAATGCCTTCGAAGTCCATTTGTCGTCTCCTGTCTATTGTTCGATGACGCACGACTTTCGTGCAGGCGACGCACAACTATGGCGTGGTCAACAGCGCGAGCCCACGCCAGAAGCCGCCTACATCGGCTTACATCCGCCCTTGAAACCCGAACGAATGCCCTTATCATTAGCACTCGCTGAGGACGAGTGCCAACAGCGCTCACCTCCAGTCGATTGGGCAGCCAGCCGTTCGGTCCGGCACCCTCAAACCAAACCCGTTTCTATTCAGGAGATGCTATGAAACTTCGTCCTTTGGCCGATCGTGTGATCGTCAAGCGCATTGAAAGCGAAACCAAGACTGCCTCGGGCATCGTGATCCCCGACAACGCTGCCGAAAAGCCCGATCAGGGTGAAGTGCTGGCCGTTGGCCCGGGCAAGAAGACCGACAAGGGCGAACTGCTCGCCATGAGCGTCAAGGTCGGCGACCGCGTTCTGTTCGGCAAGTACAGCGGCCAGACCGTCAAGGTCGATGGCGACGAGCTGCTTGTCATGAAGGAAGACGACCTGTTCGCAGTCGTCGAGAAGTAATCAACCCCATCTCATCGGAGTAAATAAACATGGCAGCAAAAGACGTAGTCTTCGGCGGTGAAGCCCGCGCGCGCATGGTCGAGGGTGTCAACATCCTGGCCAACGCAGTCAAAGTGACCCTGGGCCCCAAGGGCCGCAATGTCGTGCTCGAGCGTTCGTTCGGCGCCCCCACGGTGACCAAGGACGGCGTGTCCGTCGCCAAGGAAATCGAACTCAAGGACAAGCTCCAGAACATGGGCGCCCAGCTCGTGAAGGAAGTGGCTTCCAAGACTTCGGACAACGCGGGTGACGGCACCACGACCGCTACGGTTCTGGCTCAAGCCATCGTTCGCGAAGGCTTCAAGCTGGTCGCGGCCGGCATGAACCCGATGGACCTGAAGCGCGGCATCGACAAGGCTGTCACGGCCCTGGTCGCCGAGCTGAAGAAGGCATCGAAGCCCACCACCACGTCCAAAGAAATCGCACAAGTCGGCTCGATCTCGGCCAACAGCGACGAAACCATCGGCAAGCTCATCGCTGACGCGATGGACAAGGTCGGCAAAGAAGGCGTCATCACCGTCGAAGACGGCAAGAGCCTGGACAGCGAACTCGACGTCGTCGAGGGCATGCAGTTCGACCGCGGCTACCTGTCGCCTTACTTCATCAACAACCCTGAAAAGCAATCCGCGATTCTGGAAAACCCGTTCGTTCTGCTCTACGACAAGAAGATCAGCAACATCCGTGACCTGCTCCCTACGCTGGAACAAGTCGCGAAGTCGGGCCGTCCGCTGTTGATCATTGCCGAAGAAGTCGAAGGCGAAGCCCTGGCTACTCTGGTCGTGAACACGATCCGCGGCATCCTGAAAGTCGTGGCTGTCAAGGCACCTGGCTTCGGCGATCGCCGCAAGGCCATGCTCGAAGACATCGCCATCCTGACGGGCGGCAAGGTCATCGCTGAAGAAGTCGGCCTGACGCTCGAAAAGGTGACCCTGGCCGACCTCGGCTCGGCTGCCCGCATCGAAGTCGGCAAGGAAAACACCATCCTGATCGACGGTGCCGGCGCTGCTGCAGACATCGAAGCTCGCGTGAAGCAAGTTCGCGTTCAGATCGAAGAAGCGACCAGCGACTACGACCGTGAAAAGTTGCAAGAGCGCGTGGCCAAGCTGGCCGGCGGTGTTGCAGTGATCAAGGTCGGCGCTGCCACCGAAGTCGAAATGAAGGAAAAGAAGGCCCGCGTCGAAGACGCACTGCACGCCACCCGCGCTGCAGTCGAAGAAGGCATCGTGGCTGGCGGCGGCGTGGCTCTGCTGCGCGCCAAGCAAGCTGTCGGCGACAAGATCAAGGGCGACAACGCCGACCAGGACGCCGGCATCAAGCTGGTGTTGAAGGCCGTCGAAGCGCCCCTGCGCGAAATCGTCAACAACGCCGGCGGCGAAGCCAGCGTGGTCGTGAATGCTGTGTTGGCCGGCAAGGGCAACTTCGGCTTCAACGCACAAAACGACACGTACGGCGACATGCTCGAACTGGGCATCCTGGACCCGACGAAGGTCACCCGCACTGCACTGCAAAACGCAGCTTCGGTTTCTTCGCTGCTGTTGACGACCGAAGCCATGGTCGCCGATGCACCGAAGGACGAAGCCGGCGCCGGCGGCATGCCTGACATGGGTGGCATGGGCGGCATGGGCGGCATGGGCATGTGATCCCCCCCGAGGCTGGCGGCACTTCGTGTCCGCTGCGGCACCTCACCAACTAAAAGGCCCGCTTCGTGCGGGCCTTTTTTCGTTCGTTTTTTAGCTGAGCTGAAAGGCGAAGACCGCGCCTTTGCCGGGTTGGGGGAGCAGGCGGATTTCGCTGCCGTGCAGTTGCAGGATGCGGCGGACGATCATCAGGCCGAGGCCGCCACTGCGGCCGCCGGACGACGAGAAGGCAGGGCGGATGAAGAGGACGGGCTGCAGCTCTTTGGGGATACCGGGGCCGGTGTCGCTGATCTCGACCTGTACGCCGGCCACACCATCCTCCCCCGCTTCGGCGGGCCGCAATTGCACGACGATCTCGCCGCCCTCTGGCGTGTGGCGGATCGCGTTGTCGAGCAGGTTGGTCAGCACGCGTTCGATCATTCCCAGATCGGCTGTGACCACCGGCAGGCCGGACGCGATCTGCGGCACCAGGCGCTGACGGCGTGCTTCGGCGGCGAGCTCGAACTTCTGGAACACGTCCTGCACCAGATCGGCCAGCGCGAAGCTCTCCTTGTCGGGCTTGACCATGCCGGACTCGAGCCGCGCCAGTTCGAACAATTCCTGCGCCAGGCGGCCGACCTTGCGGCTTTGGCCGAGCGCGATCTCGAGATAGCGGCGCCGATCGGCCAGCGCCAGCGTGTCGGCCTTCATCAGCAGGGTTTCGAGATAGCCGTGCAGCGAGGTCAGGGGCGTGCGGAGGTCGTGCGAGATGTTGGCGAAGAGTTCGCGGCGCTGCTGGTCCAGCGCGGTGAGTTCGCGCCATTGCTCGGCGATGCGCAGCGTCATCTTCTGAAAGGCCTTGCCGAGCGTGGCGATCTCGTCGTCGCCGCGTGCGACCTGTGCGAAGGCCGGCGTTGCAGGATCGATGGCTGCGACGCCATCGCGCTCGAAGCGTTGCACGGCGTCGGTCAGCTGGCGCAACGGCCGCGTGATGAGCCGGAAGGCGACCAGCCCCGCGATGAGGCCGAGCAAAGCGACCCATGCCATCGACCACAGCGTCGTTCGCAGCACGTTGCCGGCGCCCAGGTTCGCGACCAGGGCTTCGCGGTCTTCGCCGGACAGCACGACGTACACATAGCCTGCATCGCGGCCATCGACCTTCAACGGTGCCGCGCTGAAGACTTTGCGGCCGCCCCGCAAGGGTTGCACGCCTTGTGCCCCAGACACATCCTGTCCTTCCAGTCCGCCGCGTGGGTCGTCGCCCAGAATCGGCAATGCGGCGCCCGCCAGCAAGCGCTTTACCGGGCCGAGGTCGACGCGGTCGTGCTTCAGATGCCCCGGCGGCGCGGCTTGTCCGACGATGCGCCCCTCGGCGTCCAGCAAATAGACCTCGACGCTCGGGTTGACCGCCATCAGCTGGTCGAACAGCTCGTGCACGGCCGGCGGGTTGAGGCCGTCGCGCTTCATCAGCTCGGCATTGCCGGCGATGTGCGCGGCCAGGCCGATCGACAGGCGCTGCGTCACTTCCTGCTCGTGTCGTTCGCTGCCCGCCATCTGCAGCCAGGCCGACACGCCGAAGCACGCCAGCAGCAGCACCGCAAAGACGATCGACAGACGCGTCGACAGGCTCGACGGTATCGACCACATGGAGGGCGTCGAGCGCGTCATGCGGCGGCCTCCTCGACATCCGCCGCCAGCTTGTAGCCGCGGCCCCACACGGTCAGGATGCGCCGCGGCGCCGCGGGGTCGGCCTCGACCTTCATGCGCAGCCGGTTGATGTGCGTGTTGACGGTGTGCTCGTAGCCATCGTGCTGGTAGCCCCACACCTTGTTCAGCAGATCGAGCCGCGAGAACACGCGACCGGGGTGGCGCGCGAAGAAATAGAGCAGATCGAACTCGCGTGGCGTGAGCTCGATCGGCTTGCCGTCGACCTGCACCTCGCGCGCCACCGGGTCGATGCCGAGGTTGCCGAGATCGACCCGTCCCGACTCCATGCGTGCATTGCGCGCCAGCGCCTCGGTGCGCCGCAACAGCGCCCGCACCCGCGCCACCAGCTCCAGCACCGAGAAAGGCTTGGCGAGGTAGTCGTCGGCGCCCAGCTCCAGGCCGAGGATGCGATGCACTTCGCTGGACCGCGCACTGGTGATGATGATCGGCGTGTAGCGCGTCATGGCGCGGGCGCGGCGGCAGATCTCCAGGCCGTCGACGCCGGGCAGCATCAGATCGAGGATCAATGCGTCCCAGCTGCCGCGCTCCAGTTCGCGGATGCCGGCATGGCCGTCGGCGGCGTGCGTCACGGCATAGCCCTCGTCGTGCAGATGCATGCGCAGCAGCTCGGCGATGTGGGCATCGTCCTCGACGATCAGCACGCGTTTGGCAGTTTCCATGTCGCCGGATTGTCCCGCGATATGGCCGCGGGAGTTATCACGATTCATTGAACTCTTCGTGATGAATCGGCCACCGGGTACGGCCAAGAATGCCAGCCATGCAAAGCGATTCAGTCACCCCGAAGTTCAAGCCGATTCATCCGGTCTGGATGCGCATCACGCATTGGCTCAATGCGCTGGCCGTGCTGATGCTGGTGACCAGCGGCTGGCGCATCTACAACGCGGCGCCGTTCTTTCCTTTCGAGATTCCCGGCGCGATCACGCTCGGCGGTTGGCTCGGCGGCGCTTTGCAGTGGCACTTTGCGGCGATGTGGTTGCTGGCCGCCAACGGCCTCGTCTACCTCTCGCTCAACATCGTGAGCCGTCGGCTGTTCCGCAAGTTCTTTCCACTGTCGGTCGGCGGCATCGTGCGCGATGGGCTTGCCGCGCTGCACGGCAAGCTGTCGCACGCCGACCCGTGCCACTACAACAGCGTGCAGCGTTTCGCCTACCTCTTCGTGATGCTCGACATCACCGTGCTGGTGCTGTCGGGCCTGGTGCTCTGGAAGTCGGTGCAATTCGCGGTGTTGCGCGATCTGCTGGGCGGCTATGACTTTGCCCGCCGCATTCACTTCGTCGCGATGGCGTTGCTGGTGGGCTTTGTCGCGGTGCATCTGGTGATGGTCGCGCTGGTACCGAAGACCTTGCTCACGATGCTGAGCGGCCGTGCCGGAGTACGCGACGTCGCGAGCGCCGCAGATCAAGCAAGCAACGGAGAAGCCGCATGAACATTCTCAAACGCCCAGCCCTGCACAACGTCGATGCCGACGCTGCCCTCGCCGAAGCCCGCAAGCTCATCGGCCGCCGCATCGAGCAGCCTGCGCGCCGCGCCTTTTTGCAACGCACGCTCACGCTCGGCGGCCTGTCGCTGCTCACAGGCTGCAGCATCACCGACAACGCCGGCGTCGACGCTGCGCTCACCACCATCTCGCGCTTCAACGACAGGGTGCAAGGCCTCATCTTCGACCCGACGCAACTGGCGCCGACCTATCCGGACTCGATGATCACGCGGCCGTTTCCCTTCAACGCCTACTACGGCGAAGACGAGATCCGCGAAGTCGACGAGGCCAGCTACAAGCTCGAGGTCACCGGCATGGTCGCCGACAAGCGCCAGTGGACGCTGCCCGCACTGCGCGCCATGCAGCAGCAAGACCAGATTACGCGGCACATCTGCGTCGAAGGCTGGAGCGCGATCGGCAAGTGGGGCGGCGTGCACTTCGCCGATTTCCTTAAGCGCATCGGCGCCGACACGAGCGCCAAGTACGTCGGCTTCAAGTGCGCCGACGACTACTACACCAGCATCGACATGCCGACCGCGCTGCATCCGCAGACGCTGCTCACGTTGACCTACGACGGCCAACCGCTGCCCCCCAAATACGGCTTCCCGATGAAGCTGCGGATGCCCACCAAGTTGGGCTACAAAAACCCAAAACACATCAAGGCGATTTTCGTTACCAACACCTACCCTGGCGGCTATTGGGAAGACCAGGGCTACAACTGGTTCGGCGGCAGTTGAGCCCCCGGAAGGGCTCAGCGCTACTGAAACGCAAGGCCGAGTTCATTTCGAACCGCGCCATTTTTATCTTCTTTATTTTTCAAACCACTCACTCGAAGGACAACTTAAATGAACAAATTCTCCGCAGCACTCATCGCCACCTGCATGGCCATCGGTTCCGTCTCGGCCTTTGCCGCCGACGAAATGAAAAAGGACGACGGCATGGCCAAGGGCTCGATGAGCAAAGACTCCATGGCCAAGGACGGCATGACGAAGGACTCGATGTCAAAGGACGGCATGAAGAAGGATTCGATGGCGAAGGACGGCATGGCCAAAGACGGCATGAAGAAAGACTCGATGGGCAAGGATGAGATGAAGAAGTAAGCGTTCCAGCCTTTCCCGACAGCGCTTCGCCAACCTGAGGATCCCATGATCTATTTCATCCTGTCCTATCTGGGCGGAGCGCTGACCATCCTGGCGCCCTGCATCCTGCCCGTAGTGCCCTTCGTCTTCGCGCGGGTCGACCAGCCTTTCGTCAAGAGCGGGTTGCCGCTGCTAGTCGGAATGGCGCTGACTTTCGCAGGCGTCGCGTCGCTCGGTGCGGTAGCCGGCGCTTGGGCCGTCGAGGCCAATGAATACGGACGCATGGCGGCCATCGTGCTGCTCGGGGTCATGGGTGTGATGCTGATCGCGCCTCGCCTTGCGGAGCGCGTCACGCGGCCGCTGGTCGCGCTCGGCTCCGGACTATTGAATTCGGCGACGCGCAGCCAAAGCCAGCGCGTCGCATCTGACGGCGGCGTACGCAGCCCCGTCGTGCCCTCGCTGCTGCTCGGCGTGGCGACGGGCCTCTTGTGGGCACCTTGCGCCGGACCGGTGCTCGGCCTCATCCTCACCGGTGCGGCGCTGCAAGGGCCCACCGTTCACACCTCGCTTTTGTTGCTGGCTTACGCAGCCGGCGCCATGACGTCGCTTGCCGCCGCATTGCTGCTCGGTGGCAGCATGTTCGCCTTGCTGAAACGGACGATCGGCGCTGGCGAATGGTTGCGCAAAGGCCTGGGCGTCGCGGTGCTGGCCGGCGTTGCAGCGGTGTCGCTCGGCCTCGACACCGGTGTGCTCGCGCAGCTCTCGTCGGGCAGCGGCGGTGCGTCGATCGAGCGTGGCTTGCTGGAGCGCCTGCGGCCGCACGCGGCGCTCGACCAGACATCGGATGCTGCCCGTCCCCCCACTGCAAACGACCGCGCTGCCTTCATCAAGGTGCAGGCGCCCGCCGTGCCGCGCTTCGCCCCGCTCTCGCTGCCTGACGAAGGCGCGTTACCGGGCTTCTCGGGCGCCGTTGAATGGCTCAACTCGCCACCGCTCACGGCCGAGCAATTGCGCGGCAAGGTGGTGCTGGTCGACTTCTGGACTTTCGGCTGCATCAACTGCCGCAACGCCCTGCCCTATGTGCGCGAATGGAATCGCAAGTACAAAGACCAAGGGCTCGTTGTGGTCGGCGTGCATGCACCCGAGTTCGCATTCGAGAAAAACATCAACAATGTGAAGCGCGCGGTGAGCGAGCTCGACGTGACTTTCCCGGTTGCGATCGACAACAGCTTTGCCATCTGGCGCGCCTTCAACAACAATTATTGGCCGGCGCATTACTTCGTCGATGCCAAAGGCCGCATCCGCTTTCACCACTTCGGTGAAGGCGAATACGAAAAGTCGGAACAGGTTATTCAGCAACTGCTGGAAGAAGCACGAAAGGACGCGAAACCCGTATGAACAACAAACAATCGAACCACCAGGCCAGAGCAATCGTCTCCGCCGTCTCCGCCGCCACATCCGCATCGGCAACACGCTCGGTGCTGGCACGCCGCACGCTGCTTTCCGCGGTGGCATTGCTCGGTGGCGCAGCACTCTGGAAGGCAGTGCCTTCGTTCGCTGCCGAGAATGCCGTCGTCATTCCGGCACCAGCCGACGATGCGGCGAGTGCCGCCGCGGCGTCCACTACCGCCCCCGAAACGGCCGTCGTCGCCGGCGGCTGTTTCTGGGGCGTGCAGGGAGTGTTCCAGCACGTCAAGGGCGTGACGAGCGCGGTGTCGGGCTATGCCGGCGGGGACGAGAAGACGGCCAGGTACGAGTCGATCGGCTCGGGCAGCACCGGCCATGCCGAAGCCGTTCGCATCACCTACGACCCCAAGCAGATCAGCTACGGCCGCATCCTGCAGATCTACTTTTCGGTGGCGCACAACCCGACCGAACTCAATCGCCAGGGGCCGGACCGGGGTACGCAATACCGCTCGACCGTGTTCGCGCAATCGCCCGAGCAGGCGCGCATCGCCAAGGCCTACATCGCCCAACTCGACGCGGCCAAGACTTTCGGCGGTCCGATCGCCACGACCATCGAAACGCAAAAAGCCTTCTTTCCGGCGGAGGGCTATCACCAGGACTACCTGACGCGCAATCCGAATCAGCCGTACATCGTCTTCAACGACCTACCGAAAATCGAGAACCTGAGGAAGGTGTTTCCGGACCGCTACCGCGCGACGCCGGTGCTGGTGGGCGTGGGCGCCTGAAGACTCGGTGGTGCCAGAGCATTCAACGGCACCGTCGATCCGCCGAAGCGGTGATCGGCCTGCCGCCGGAATTCGCTGGGCGTCATGCCCTTGATTTCCAGAAAGCGCCGGTTGAAGTTGGCCACGTTGTTAAAGCCGACTTGGTAACAGATGTCGGTCACGTAGTGGTCGGTCTGCATCAGCAGGTGGCAGGCGCTGTTGATGCGCACGCGGTTCACGAAATCGGTGAAGCTGTTGCCGGTCGAGCGCCTGAAGAAACGGCTGAACTTGCTCTCGCTCATGCCCAGTTCCGCAGCCACGTCCGACATCGCAATCGGCTCGGCGAGGTTGGCGGTGATCCGGTTGACGATGCCGTTGATCTGGTCGACCTCTGCATCGCCTTCGACGCCCTGCATCTGCACGCTGGACAGCAGCCGGTAGTCGGTGCACTGCGACAGGTCGGCCATGAAGTCGCAGAACACGCCAAAGCGCCGCACGCCGCGCGACGCCTTGATGTGATCCCAATGCAGCCGCGCACGCTCCGACATGCCGAAAAATTCGATGCCGTTGCGCGCACGATCGAGCAGGTGCATGACCTCGCGCAATTCAGGAATTTCAACCGCCGCACGTTCGATCGGCTCGTGCCGGAACTGGATGACGCGATCGCGGCCGGCGGCACCACCTTCCGGCGCATCGAGCGAGATCCAGTTGTGCGGCAGCTTGGGCCCGCACAGCACCAGATGGCCGGGCTGGAATGGTCCGATCCAGTCGCCCACGAAGGCCTTGCCCGACGTCTCGGTGATCAGATGCAGCTCGTACTCTTCATGAAAATGCCATCGCACCAGCGGGCTCGGAAAGCCGTGCGCCAGGCAGCGCACCAAACCGCTTTCGTCAGGCGCCTCGTAGCCGAGCGCCGGTGAGCGCGTGAAGTCGCGCTCCATCTCCGGCTCGCGGTGGCGAGGCAAATGGCGTTGGCGGGCGGCGGTCATCGATCAGTCATGAATCTGAAAAGCAGAACGGGAAAACCGTTCAGCTCATGACGTTACCACCGTCGACATTCAAGGTTTGCGCCGTGATGTAGCTCGCCGATTCGCCCGCCAGGAACAGCGCAGCCCCGGCGATGTCACCCGGCTTGCCCATGCGACCGAGCGGCACTTCGAGCCCGACGCGCCGCTTCTTTTCACCCAGCGGCAGGCCTTCCGCCTTGGCGAACAGGCTGTCGACATGCGCCCACATCGGCGTGTCGACCACGCCCGGCGAAATCGCGTTGACGCGAATGCCGTGTGGTGCCATCGCCAGCGCCGCGCTCTGCGTGTAGCTGATGACGGCTGCCTTGGTGGCGCAGTAGTGCGACACCAGTGCCTCACCACGGCGCCCGGCTTGCGAGGCCAGGTTGATGATCGACGCGCCCGGCGTGCGACTCTCGACCATCTGCCGGAGCACGGCCTGCATGACGAAGAACATGCCTCTGACGTTGACTGCGAACAGGCGGTCGAACGAGGCCTCGTCGCTGTCGAGCAGCGGTGCCAAGTCGAACAGCGCCGCATTGTTGAAGAGCGTGTGCACCGGGCCGAAGCGCTGCGTGGCGGAGGCCAGCATATCGGCGATGGCACGTGAGTCGGTCACGTCGGCGCCGATGTAGTGGACCTGAGCCGGATGCGACTGCTGCAATGCGGCGGCCTCGTCGGAGGCGGTCGGCGATCGGTCGACCACGCTGCAGAGAGCGCCTTCGGCCGCGAACGCTTGCGCCACTGCGAGGCCGATGCCGCCGCCTGCGCCCGTTAAAACGATATGACGGCCTGCGAAGCTGCCGCTCCTCGCGGCGGTCGTGGCAGCCGTCGAAGCGATGGCGTCGATGGCGCTTGTGACTGCGGTCATGCCGGTACGCCTTCGACGAAGCGCGTCACTTTTTCGCTGGCACCGCGCACCGCATCCACCAGCCGCGCGTCGCTCGCCGCAGAGCCCCACAGCGCTACATCGGCACACATCGTCTCGACCGGGTCGACCGCGTCGCACAGAGCATGCGCTGCCGCCACATCCATGCTCTGGTCGTGGTACTCGTACGGCAGCACGCCGCGATGCCAACGCTGCAAGAAAGCGAGGAACAGCGCCGGCAACATGGCCACGCTGTCGATCGATTCGCTCGCCGCCAGCCGCTCACGCACCGTCGGCGCGATGAAGCCGGGTATCTTCGAGAAGCCGTCCATCGCGACGCGCTGGTTGGTGTCGCGGATGGCAGGGTTGCCGAAGCGGTCGAGCACCACATCGCGGTACGCCGGCAGATCGATCGGCCCCGGCGACGTCGGCGAACTCAGGCACGGAATCACGTCGTCGGTCACGTAGTCGAATGCCATCTTGCGGATCGCCACGTCGTGCGTGCCTTCGTGGATGAAGTCGAGCCCGATGAGCGTGCCGGCCCAGGCGATGCAGCTGTGCGTCGCGTTGAGGATGCGGATCTTGGCCTCTTCATACGGCGCCACCGAATCGACCAGTTGCACGCCGACGCGACCCCAGTCGGGCCGCTCCGCAATGAAGTCGTCTTCGACCACCCACTGGATAAAGCTCTCTCCGGTGACCGGCACGGCGTCGTCCCAGCCGGTCGCCGCTTTCACCCGGTCGCGCAACTCTGGCGGCGGGCGCGGCGTGATGCGGTCGACCATCGCGTTGGGCGAAGTCGTGTTCGTTCGCACCCATTGCAGCAACGCGTCGTCGCCGGTCATGCCGATGAATTCCAGCAGGCCAGCCCGAAAGCGCTCGCCGTTATGCCGCAGGTTGTCGCAGTTGAGCAGCGTGACAGGCCCTGCATTGGCGGCCTTGCGCGCCCGCAGGATGGCGCAGAGCGCGCCGTAGATGGTTTGCCCCGCTTCGCCCTTGCGTGCCCGCTCGACATCGCCCGACAAGTCGGTGAACGACAGGTCGAGCTTGTCCTTCGGGTCCAGGTAGTAGCCGGCTTCGGTCACCGTGAAAGAGACGATGCGCGTGGCCGGTGCAGCGCCGCAGGCGATCACCGCAGCGAGCGTCGGCTCCCACGGCAACACCTTGCGAATCGATTCGATGCGCTCGTAGCGATACTCGCCCGCGGGCGACACCGTCTCCAGCGTGTAGCTGCCGCCCTGCGCCTGCAGTGCATCGAGCACCGGGGCCATGTCGCCGCGCAGGTTGGCGCCGGTGATCGACCATCGCGTGTCGCCGGCCTCTATGAGGCGTTGCAGGTACACAGCCTGATGCGCCCGATGAAACGAGCCGAGCCCGAGATGAAGAATTACCCGATCGGGTTCACTGGTGGTCACGATGTCCTTTGCGTTTGGTGCCTCATGCGGCAACCGTTCGGCCTTCTTTGTTGAACAGATGCAGCACCGACGGATCGAGCTCGACGCCGACCTCGTCGCCCACGCGCAGCGGCGTGCGTTCGTTCTGGCGAGCGATCAGCGGTACGCCACCCACGTCGACGTGAATCAAAGTGTCGGCACCGAGTGCTTCGATCAAATCGACGCGGCCGGACACGCCGCCCGGTGCCGCGCCGCGGCCCGGGTGCACACGCAAGCCTTCGGGGCGCACGCCGAGGAAACCGTCCTGCGGCAAACGTCCACCAGTCTGCGACGAGAAGCTCGGGATCGCGGCGGCCGCCACCATGTTCATCGACGGCATGCCGATGAACTGCGCGACGAACTGGTTGGCCGGCCGGTCGTACAGGTCGAGCGGCGAGCCGACCTGTTCGATCAGCCCGTCGCGCAGCACCACCACGCGGTCGGCCAGCGTCATCGCCTCGACCTGGTCGTGCGTGACGTAGATCGTGGTCGCGCCGAGCGCCACGTGCAGCTTGTGGATCTCGACGCGCGTGTTGCCGCGCAATGCGGCGTCGAGGTTGGACAGCGGCTCGTCGAACAGGAACACCTTGGGAGCCCGCACGATGGCGCGGCCGATGGCGACGCGCTGGCGTTGGCCGCCCGACAAGTCCTTGGGCGTGCGGTCGAGATACTGCGTGAGATTGAGCGTGTTGGCCGCGTGCTCGACCTTGGTCTTGATCTCGGCCTTGGACACGCCGGCCAGCTTGAGCGCGAACGACATGTTGTCGTACACGCTCATGTGCGGATAGAGCGCGTAGCTCTGGAACACCATCGCCAGGTCCCGCTTGCCCGATGCGGTGTAGGTGATGTCCTTGCCGTCGAGCAGCAGGTTGCCGCTGGTGATGGGTTCGAGCCCGGCAATGAGCCGCAGCAAGGTCGACTTGCCGCAGCCCGAAGGTCCTACGAAGACGATGAATTCGCCCTTGGCAATTTCGAGATCGACGCCCTTGATGATGTGCGCGTCGCCGAAGCTTTTCTTGATACTTTTGAGTTCGAGGTAGGCCATTGATTCGTCTCCTTGATTACTTCACTGCGCCAAAGGTCAGGCCTTGGACGAGTTGTTTTTGGCTGAACCAGCCGAAGACCACGATGGGCGCGATGGCCATCAGCGAAGCGGCCGACAGCTTGGCCCAGAACAAACCTTCGGGGCTCGAGTACGAAGCGATCAGCGTGGCCAGCGTGCCGGCTTTGGCGGACGTGAGGTTGAGCGCCCAGAAAGCCTCGTTCCAGCTCAGCACCAGACACAGCAGGCCGGTCGATGCGAGGCCGCCGACCGACAGCGGCAGCACCACGTGGCGGAACTCTTTCCAGAGACTGGCGCCGTCCATGCGCGCCGCTTCGAGGATCTCCGGCGGGATGTCCTTGTAGCTGGTGTAGAGCATCCACACCATGATCGGCAGGTTAGACAGCGTGAAGACGATGGTCAGCGCCGTCAGCGAGTCGAGCATGCCGACCGTCTGCGCCATGACATAGATCGGCACCAGCGCGCCGACCGCCGGCATCATCTTGGTCGACAGCATCCACATCAGGATGTCGCGTGTTCGCTTGGTGCGAAAGAACGCCATCGAATATGCGGCGGGCGCCGCGATGAGCAGGCCGATGATGGTCGAGCCCAGGCTGGTGATGAGCGAGTTGCGCGCGTACAGCAGGTAGTCGCTGCGACGCTGCACCTCGGTGAAGTTGTCCATCGTCGGCTCGAAGACGAAGAGCGGCGGCACATGGATCGCCTGCAATTCCGTCTTGAAGGCGGTGAGGAACAGCCAGCCGAGCGGAAAGAACAGGATCAGCGTGACGGCCCACGCACCAACGGTACGCAGCGTCAGCGGCAGAAAATTGCTGGGGGGTTTGGTGACTTGCATGCTTGCCTCTCAGTCCAGGTTCTTGCCGATGATGCGAATCAAAAACACGGCCACGATGTTGGCGAACACCACCGCGAACAGCGCACCGGCGGAGGCCACACCCACGTCGAAATTCATCAGCGACTGCTTGAAGATCAGGTAGGTCATGTTGGTGCTCTCGTTGCCCGGACCGCCGTTGGTGGTGATGGCGATCTCGGCAAAGATGCTGAGCAGAAAGATCATCTCGATCATGATCACCACCGCCATCGGGCGGCCGAGATGCGGGATGGTCAGATAGAAGAATCGCTGCGGCCCGGTCGCGCCGTCCATGCGCGCGGCTTCCATCTGTTCACGGTCGAGCGACTGCAGCGATGTGATGAAAATCAGGCAGGCAAAAGGCAGCCATTGCCATGCCACCATGATGATGATCGAGAACAGCGGCACGTCCGTCAGCCAGTCGACCGGCGTCGCACCGAAGAAGCGCCACAGGTCGGCCAGGACCCCGTAGATCGGGTTCATCATCATGTGCTTCCACAGCAGCGCGTTGACCGCGGGCATGACGAAAAACGGCGAGATGAGCAGCACGCGCACGATGCCGCGGCCCGGAAACGGTTCGTTGACCAGCAAGGCCAGCAGCACCCCGCCCACCACCGTGATGATGATCACGCTGCCGATCAGCATCAGCGTGTTCCACACCGCCGGCCAGAAGTCGGGGTCGGTCACGAAGTAGTGAAAGTTCTCGATGCCGGCGAAGGTGCGCTCGCCCGGCTGCATGAGGTTGTAGTTGACGAACGAGAAGTACAACGTCATCAACAGCGGCACGATCATCCAGAGGAAGAGCGTGAGCACGGCGGGCGCCATGAGGGCGCGCGGCAGTATTCTTTTCATTTTTGTATTCCTCGCTGGCGATTGCCCCCTCTCCCGTTGCGGGAGAGGGTTGGGGTGAGGGAGAGCGACATAGACCACTGTTGATGTGGATACGCCGATGCCCCCTCACCCTGGCCCTCTCCCCGCGAGGAGAGGGGATGAAAACGGACTACTTGTAGTAGCCGCCCTTTTTCATCTCACGCTCGGCCGCGGTCTGCGATGTCTTCAACGCCTGGTCGACAGTGACCTTGCCCGACAGTGCCGCGCTCATCTGCTGGCCCACAGCCACGCCGATCGCCTGGAACTCCGGAATCGCCGCGTACTGCACACCGACGTACGGTGACTTCGGCAGCGTGCTGTCGGTCAGGTTGGCGGTGTCGATGGCCTTCTTCTCGGCTTCTGCGAACTTGGCCACCTTCTGGAATTCAGGGTTGGCATAGGTCGACTTGCGCGTGCCGGTTGGCACCGAAGCCCAGCCCGTTTCCTTGGCGACCAGGTTGATGTAGTCCTTCGACGTTGCCCACTTGATGAACTTCTGCGCAGCTTCATCCTTGCTCGAGCTGGCGGGGATGGCGAGGTTCCACGACCAGAGCCAGTTGGCGCCCTTGGGCGTCGTGGCGGTCGGTGCCTGCGCGAAGGCGACCTTGTCGGCCACCTTCGACTGCTTCGGGTCGCTGATGAAGGATGCCGCGATGGTCGCGTCGACCCATGCAGCGCACTTGCCTTCGTTGAACAGCGCCAGGTTCTCGTTGAAACTGTTGGCCGACGCGCCAGGAGGGCCGTCTTTCTTCATCATGTCGACGTAGAAAGTGACGGCGTCATGCCATGGCTTGGTGTCGATCTGCGGCTTCCATTTCATGTCGAACCACTGGCCACCGTTGGTGTTCACCAGCGTGGTCAGGAAGGCCATGTTGTCGCCCCAACCCGGCTTGCCGCGCAGGCACATGCCGTACACACCCGCCTTCGGGTCGTTGGCCTTGTCGGCGAACGCCCTGACTTCGGTCCACGTTGGGTTGTCGGAGATCTTGATGCCGAGCTTGTCTGCCAGGTCCTTGCGGTACATCAGCATCGAGCTCTCGCCGTAGAACGGTGCGGCATACAGCTTGCCGTCGGTCGAGAGGCCGCTGCGAATCGCGGGCAGCAGGTCGTCGACGTCGTATGCCGCGTCGGTGGCGATGGGCTTGAGCCAGCCCTTCTTCGACCAGATCGGTGTTTCATAGAGGCCGATGGTCATCACGTCGAACTGGCCGCCCTTGGTGGCGATGTCGGTGGTCACGCGCTGGCGCAGGGTGCCTTCTTCGAGCGTCACCCACTTGAGTTTGATGTCGGGGTTTGCCTTCTCAAAGAACGGCGTGAGCTTCTGCATTTCGATCATGTGGCCGTTGTTCACGGTGGCAATGACCAATTCCGTGGCGGCATGGGCGAACCCGGCAGCGGTGAGTGCGAGGACGAGGCCCGCTTTGGCAAAACGCTTCATGAATAGTCTCCTGTTGTGATCAGCGACCACCGATCGCTGTGGGAAGGATTCTGTAGATTGCGGATTGCGGCTTTGGTACTTCGATCGCCACATCCGGTACTTTCATGCATTGATTGGCTAGTGGATTCCCTGATTCGAGCAATACAGGATGTAGTTTGACCCTGGCGACGTGAAAAAGGCCGCGCAAGGCGGCCTTTGGAGGATGCAAGTTTCGAGCGCCTAAACGACCGGTACCGTGGTGGGCGGAGCGCCCCACTGGTTGGTCTCAGGCTGCGACGGCTGCACCGTGAAATACAGGAGGACGAAATTGACGAGCGGAATCAACCCGAGCAGCATCAGCCAGCCGGTCTTGCCGATGTCGTGGAGTCGGCGCGCGCCGACTGCAATGATCGGGACGATGAACACCAGCACCACCAAGCCCTGCACGAAGCGGTGAATCAGCGCGCCGACAAACAAGGCGATCAGATACACGAGGACGAACCACCAATACTCGGATCGCGAAGCACGACCCGTGAAATCGGCAAACTTGGTGAAGCACGTGCGAACAGATTCCGGGATATTCATTCGGCTAACTCCTCTTTGTAGTCCCATGGGAAAACCCCAAAAGGATCAAAAAGGCGGAGTGGCCGTGCAAGCCACTTAAGCTGGCGGACGCAGGCGCTCCAGCAAACCGGCCGTCGAAGCGTCGAGCCCGGACGTGTCCCCCGAAGCCAGCCGCGGCTCGATATCCCGCGCCAGCACCTTGCCGAGTTCCACGCCCCACTGGTCGAAGCTGTTGATGCCCCACAGCGCGCCGCTGGTGAACACGCGATGCTCGTACATCGCCAGGAACGCGCCGAGCGTTTCCGGCGTGAGCTTCTCGAACACGAAGAAAGTGCTGGGCCGATTGCCCGGAAAGTTCTTGTGGCCGCCAGCGTCCTGCTTGCCGACCATCAGCGCCTGCGCCTGCGCGATGCAGTTGGCCAGCAGCTTCGGGTGATGCCCATCGAGATCGTGCGATGCATCGCGCACGCCGATGAACTCGAGCGGCGTCACGTCGGTGCCCTGGTGCAACATTTGAAAGTACGCGTGCTGCCCGTTGGTGCCCGGCTCGCCCCACAACACCGGCGACGTACCGAAAGGCAGCAGCTTGCCGTCGAGGTCGACCTGCTTGCCGTTGCTCTCCATCTCGAGCTGCTGCAGGTACGCCGGCAAGCGCTTCAACGCGCTGTGATACGGCGCGATGCTGCGCGTGGTGAAGCGATGGAAGTTGCGATACCAGACATCGAGCAGCCCGAGCCGCACCGGCAAGTTCTGCGCCAGCGGCGCGGTGCGAAAGTGCTCGTCCATCGCGTGTGCGCCGGCCAGCAGCGCACGAAAGCCGTCGGCACCGATGGCCAGCGCGATCGGCAACCCGATGGCGGACCACAACGAGTAGCGCCCGCCGACCCAATCCCAAAAGCCGAAAGTGGTGTCGATGCCGAAGGCTTTGGCCGCTTCGACATTGGTCGTGAGCGCCGCGAAATGCTGCGCGATGTCGACGCCGCCGGCCTGCTCGAACCAGCGCTTGGCCGACTGTGCGTTGGTCATCGTCTCGGCGGTGGTGAAGGTCTTCGACGCGATCAGGAACAGCGTGTGTTCCGGGGCCAGACCCTTGAGCACGCCGGCCAGTTCGTGGCCGTCGACGTTCGAGACGAAGTGAAAACGCTTGCCCGGCGCAACGTACTCGGCCATGGCCAGCACCGCCATCTGCGGGCCGAGATCGGAGCCACCGATACCGATGTTGACCACGTCGGTGATCGTGTGATCGGCGCGTACCTTTTCGGCGTATGCCAGCATCGCATCGAGCGTAGCGTGCACCTCGGCCAGCTTGCCGGTCATGCCTTTGGTGGCCGGCGCGCGCAGCAGCGTGTGCAGCACGGCGCGGTCTTCGGTGGTGTTGATGTGGTCACCGGCGAACATCGCGTCTCGGTGCGCTTCGAGGCCGCATTCGCGTGCCAGCGCCAGCAACAACTTTTCAGTTGCCGCATCGGTCAGGTTCTTCGACATGTCGGCGAAGACATGAGGCGCCGACTGGCTCAGCGAGGCGACGCGCTGCGGGTCCGATGCAAAAGCTTCGCGCAAATCGAGCGACTTGCCGGACGCTTCGAAGTGCGCCTGCAACGCGGCCCAGGTCGGCGCGTTGTCGGCCCGCAAGTAGCCAGATGCCAGGGGCACGCCTGCGGCGCTCACTTGGCCTCCATCAACTTTTCAAGCTTGATCGCATCGGCGGCGAAGGCACGAATACCCTCGGCCAGTTTCTCGGTGGCCATCGCATCCTCGTTCATCGCAAAGCGGAACCCTGGCTCGTCGTAGGAAGCCGGCTGGATATCGAGCTTGGCCGCAGCCGACGCATCGAGTGCATGCGGCAACGGCGCTTCGCTCGCCGCCAGTTCGCCCAGAAGCTCGGGGCTGATGGTCAACAGGTCGCAGCCCGCCAGCGCGGCGATCTGGCCAACGTTGCGAAAGCTCGCACCCATCACTTCGGTCTTGATGCCCTGGCTCTTGTAGTAATCGAAAATCTGCTGGACCGACTTCACGCCCGGGTCGTTGGCGCCCGCGTTGGCGGCCTCCTCCCACTTGGCGCCACCTGTCTTTTTGTACCAGTCGTAGATGCGCCCGACGAAGGGCGAGATCAGCTTGACCTTGGCCGCGCCGCACGCCACCGCTTGCGCGTACGAGAACAGCAGCGTGAGGTTGCAGTTGATGCCCTTCAGCTGGAGCTGCCGGGCGGCCTCGATGCCTTCCCACGTCGACGCAACCTTGATGAGCACGCGCTTTTCGACGTCGATGCCTTCTGCGCGATACAGCGCCACGATGCGGTCGGCCCGTGCCACCGTCGCAGCGGTATCGAAACTGAGTCGTGCATCGACTTCGGTCGAAACGCGGCCCGGAATGATCGACAGGATCTCGGTGCCGAAGCGCACCAGAAGCCGATCGATCACCTCGTCGATCGGCTTGCCCTTGAATTTGGAAACCGCTTCGTCGAGCAGCGGTCGGTAGTCCGGCTTTTGCACGGCCTTCAGGATGAGCGACGGATTGGTCGTCGCGTCCTGCGGTTTGTACTGCACGAATTGCCGAAAGTCACCGGTGTCGGCGACCACGGTGGTCCATTGGCGAAGGGCGTCGAGTTGGTTCATCGAAACATTATCCTGCGCGATGTTGACGAATGCTTGTACCGGGATGAGCGGCCTGCATGTTTTGATGCAGCCTGCGGGATTCAAAGTCACCGGCAGATAGCGCCGATGCCGACAGTCCCCGTGGTTCGTCACCGACACCGCCTCGAGCGTGTGCGGTTCAGTATCTGGAAACCGTTACATCAGGAGGATTCAATGTCCTTTCGCCGCAGCCGCGAGCCGCTCCCGTCGTCAGCTTCTCGAACCCGTTTGGGATCCGAAGACCATTCCCGCAACGTGTCCATCGGAACCCTTGCGGCCGCCTTCTGCGTGGGCGGGTTCCTGACGCTGATCGCGTTGACCAGCGCACGAACTGCACGCGCTCAAGCCATGGGCGGCCCGGCAGACGGCGCGCCGTTGATGCGGGCACCGCTGCAAGTCGTGGCACCTGTCGACCTCAAGCGCTACTCGGGCGTCTGGCACGAACAGGCCAGGCTGCCCAACCGGTTCGAAAAGAAGTGCACCGGCCCGGTGTCGGCCGACTACACGCAGCTGGCCGACGGCACATTCGAGGTGCGCAACCGCTGCATGCTGGCCGACGGTAGTTTCGACGAAGCGGTGGGCTCTGCACACGTCGTTCCAGTGATCGGCCAGCCCGGCGCAGGCAGGTTGAAAGTGCGCTTTGCACCCGCTTGGCTAAGTTGGCTGCCGGCAGTTTGGGGCGACTACTGGATCCTGAAGCTCGACCGCGACTACCAGGTCGCGCTGGTCGGCACGCCGGATCGCGACTACCTCTGGGTGCTGTCGCGCGCGCCGCGGGTCGACGAGGCAACGCTTGCCGCCGAACTCGAATACGCACGGACTCTGGGGTTCGATGTCGACAAGGTGGTGCGAACTGGCGAGCCGGTGGGGTCGGCGGCTTTCACGCCGACGTCGGGCAGCCGGTCGACGTTGCCACAGAAGCGCGCAGTCACCACCACAACTCCCTGACGGTCGCCTCAGATCCGACGATTGACGTCGTGGCAGCGGTCCCCTGTGGTCCCCGACAACGCAGTCATCTGACGGGCCAACTGTTCAGGGAGCGCAGTCGGCGACTCGCAATGCACGGCGTGCCAACCGAACGCACGTGCTGCGTCCACATTCGCCCTGGAATCGTCGATGAACACGGTCATCTGGGGCTTCAGCACAAAACGATCTGCCAGCAACGCGTAGATCTCGCGCTGCGGCTTGAGCAGCTTGACATCACCTGAAAAAATGCCGCCGTCGAACCACTGCAGGAACGACATCCGCCGCTCCAGCGCGCGCGCATACGGCACCGGCATGTTCGACAGGTAATACAGCTTCAGGGCTTCGCCGGCATCACGGCGCTGGCGCAGCCCTTTGAGCAGTTCGACCGTGACCGCGATCGGCGCCAGCCGCTCGCCCATCGGGGCCAGCAACGCGTCGAGCTTGTCGGCCGGCAGGCCCAGGCGCGTCGCCATCAGACCGATCGCAACATCTAGCGGATGGGTGCCGCGGTCGAAGCCGAGCCAGTCTTCATGGTGAAACATGTCGCGCGCCAGCGCGTGTGCGCCCTCGGCGGTCGGTGCATGGGCGCCGAGGTGCGCCTGCACCAGCACCACGGGCTCCCAGGTCAACAGCACGGCGCCCAGATCGAAAACGATATTCATGCCGCCATTGGACCGCAGGAGCCACCCGGCGCTCTCAAGCCGCCGCGGGCACCACCGAAACGCCATGGTTGCCAAGCGACAACGTTGTCTTTACGCCGGCAGCCAACGGACGCGCGAGGTCGTAAGACACCACGAACACCGCACCGAGCGCCGTGTCGAAGACGTACTCGTAGAAGCTGCCGAGGTAGGTCGCCTTGCGCAGCGTCGCCTCGATGCCGACGGCCGAGCCGAGGAGCCAAGCCTCCGGCCGCACGGCCACCTTGACCACGCCCGGCGCAACATTGCCATAACGCGACCCCAGCGTGAGCGGGCCGAGCGTGACCACGCCATCGGGCTGCGCCATGGCCGGGAACACCATCGCCTCGTCCATGAAGCCGGCGACGAATTCGCTTTCAGGCTTGCCGTAGAGCTGCTCGGGCGTGCCGCGTTGCGCGATGACGCCTTCGTCCATCACGATGATCTGGTCGCTCACCGCCAGCGCCTCGCTCTGGTCGTGCGTGACATAGGCGACCGTCAGCTTCAGCCGTTGCTGCAGCGTGCGGATCTCTTCGCGCATCTCGCGGCGCAGGCGGGCGTCGAGGTTCGACAACGGCTCGTCGAACAACAGCACCGCGGGCTCCAGCACCAGCGCGCGCGCCAGCGCCACGCGTTGCTGCTGTCCGCCGGACAACTCGCTGGGCAAACGCGTGTCGAAGCCGACAAGTCCGACACCGCGCAAGGCCTCGCGCGCACGCGACGTCGCCTCGTCTTTCTTGACGCCGCTCATGCGCAAACCGTAGGCGACGTTCTGGATCACGTCCATGTGCGGAAAGAGCGCGTAGCTCTGGAACATCATGCTGACGTTGCGCTCGGCCGGCCCGAGCGTCGTGACGTCGCGGCCACCCATGAAGATCGAGCCCGAGGTCGGCGATTCGAGACCCGCGATCATGCGCAGCGTGGTCGTCTTGCCGCAGCCCGACGGACCCAGGATGGTGGTCAGCGTGCCTTGCGGCACCTCGAAGCTGATCCCTTTGACCGCGAGTGGCGCGTTGGCGTCGCTGCCGTAGCGCTTGGAGACGTTGCGAAATTCGATGCCGTGGGTCGTCATGACTGCCTCGTGTTCAGTGTGCCGGCAACGCGGGTGCGGCCACGGTCTTCGTGTCCGCCCCCGTGCTTGCCCCATCGGCGCCGCGCCGCCCCAGCCTGCGCTCGCCGACCGCCCAATGGATCAGCGCGATGACCGCCGACATCAGCACGATCAGCACCGTGCAGTACGCGAGCGCAACGCCGTAGTCGCCATTGCCGACGCGGCCGATGATGTAGGTCGTCGCCAGTTCGTTCTCGGCCGTGACGAGAAAAATCACGGCACTCACCGTCGTCATCGCCCGCACGAAGCTGTAGACCAGCGCAGCCACCAGCGCGGGCTTCAACAGCGGCAGCACGATCTTGAAGAGCGTTTGCGAAGTCGATGCGCGCAGCATCAGCGAGGCCTCGTCCAGCGAGCGGTCGAGCTGCTTGAAAGCCGCGGTGCCGGCGCGCACGCCGACCGGCAAATTGCGAAACATGAAGCACAGCACGATGATGAGTCCGGTGCCGGTGAGCTCCAGCGGCGGCACGTTGAAAGCCAGGATGTAGCTCACACCCAGCACCGTGCCCGGTATCGCAAATGCCAGCAATGCCGCGAACTCGAACAACCCCTGCCCCTTGAACTCGTTGCGCGCCAGGAGCCAGGCGATCAGCAAGCCGAGCGATGCGGTGATCGGTGCCGAAATGCCGGCCAGCTTGAGCGTGGTGAAGAGTGAGTTCCACGCGGTCCCGGCCCACACCAGTCCGAACTGCCCCCACTCGAGCGAGAACGCCGTCTTGAAGTGGGCGAGCGTCGGGCTGTAGTCGCGGCCCCAGGTCTGCACGAAGCCCCCGGCAAAAGCGAACAGATAGACCACCAACGTGAACACGATCCAAGGAAAGGCGATGGCGTAGATCGTGCGCCGCACCCCATCGGGCAGCGGCATCGCGATACCGGCATCGCCCTTGCCGCTGACCGTGGTGAAGTTTTGTTTGCCGAGCAGGCCGCGCTGCAGCGCGAAAACGCCGAGCGCGAAGAAGGTGAGGATCCAGGCCAGAGAAGCCGCCCGCCCCGGATCGTTCTGCGCGCCGACGATGGCGAAGAACACATCGGTCGCCAGCACCGAGAAATCGCCACCCACCACCACCGGATTGCCGAAGTCGGCCATGCTCTCGATGAAGCCGACCAAAAACGCATTGGCAAGCCCCGGCTTCAGTAACGGCAGCGTGATGGTGAAGAAGGTGCGACGCCGGTCGGCGCGCAACATTTGCGCGGCTTCTTCGAGGCTCGGCGCGATGCCCTGCACCACGCCGCGCATGATCATGAAAGCGATGGGCGTGAAGGCAAAGAGCTGCGCGATGATCAGGCCCTTGAGCCCGTAGAACCAGCGTGACGGCTCGATGCCGAACCCGCTTTCCAGCAACTGGTTGACGACCCCGGCGCGGCCGAACAACAGGATGAGCCCGAGCCCGACGACGAACGGCGGCGTGATGATCGGCAACACCGCGAGCACGCGCAACGGGCTTTGCCAGCGCCTGTGCCCGCGCTCGGCCATCAGCGCCATCGACGTGCCTAGAAAGGTGGTGCCAACGGCGGTGACCAGCGCCAGCGCCAGTGTGTTCCATGCGACGCCGCAGCGCAGCCCGCCGGCCAGACAACTCAGGCCCCAGATACGCTCCATGAAGACACGGCCGACGAAGGCCGACAGCGACGCATGGCCGTCTTCGTCGAAGAAGGCGCCGGCCAGCGCCTTGCTCACCGGATAGGCGATGAAGAGCGCCATCAGCACGCCGCAGCCGATGACCGCTCCCGAGACGAACAGATCGCCCTTGAAGAAGCCGAGCCGCGCCAGCCCGAAGGCGCACAGCAGGATGAGCGCGAGCAACGCCACGAAGCCGCCGGCACCGATGCCGAACTGATTGACCGCGAGCTCGCCGAAAGCGCTGTTGAGCCAGCCCGCGCTCCAGCCCCGGGCACCGATCAGGAAGCCGGCGAGCGAAATGCCAACCGCGCCGACGAGCCCGCCGACGAGCAGCCAGCGGCCCTGCGCACGGCCGGCTGGCAGCAGCGCACCGATGGTGCACAGCGCAAGCCCGACGACGCCCGCGAACAACCAGACCCGCCCGTGCGTTGCCGCCTGCAACACACCGTTGGCAGCCTCGTCGCCGCTGAAGATTCGGGGCAATGCTTCGTACCAGCTGGTGTCCTGAATGGCGTACCACGGCAGGACCACGTAGCCGAAAAATCCCGCCGCGAGACAGAGCCAGATCGCGGCGTTGCGCTTGCCCTTCACATCACGCTTCATCGCGCTTGACTGGGTGCGTACTCGAGCCGTCAATCAATGCGGAAGCGAGTTGACGTCTTTTTCCCAACGCGCGATCAGCCGGCGACGCTCCGCGCTCTCACCGTACTTCTTGTAGTCGTAATTGATGAGCTTGATCTTCTTGAAGTCGGGCACGTTGGCATCGACCGGCGTCGCCCTGTTCGATGGCAACTGGTACTGCTTGGCGGCAGCGCCGAAGGTCTGCGCCTGCGGCGTCAGCGCCCACTCGTAGAACTTCTTGGCCTGCTCCAGATTGCGTGCACCCTTGACGATGCTCATCGAGCCGATCTCGGCGCCGGTGCCTTCGCTCGGCGTGGCGGTCTCGACCGGAAAGCCCTGCATCTTTTCTTGCGGCGCGTCGTGCACGAAGCTGATCGACACCGCCGTTTCACCGCGTGCCACCGCCTTGATCGGGCCGGTGCCCGAGCGGGTGTACTGGCTGACGTTCTTGTGCAGCGCCTTGAGATAATCGAAGGCTTTGTCTTCGCCCATAAGTTGCACCAGCGTGGCGATCATCGTGTAGGCCGTGCCGCTCGATGCCGGGTTGGCGACCTGGATGTCACCCTTGTATTCGGGCTTGAGCAAGTCGGCCCAGCTGGTCGGTGCAGCCAGCTTTTTCTTCTTCAGCAGCTCGGTGTTGTAGCCGAAGCCGAGCGGTCCGGAGTAGATGCCGACGGTCTTGTAGCCCGACTGTTGCGCCTGCTGCTGCGCCCACGGATAAAGCTGCGGCAACGACGGCGATTTGTATTCGAGCGTGAGGCCCGATTCAGCCGCCTGCAGGTGCGGGTCGCCGGTGCCGCCGAACCAGACATCCGTCTTCGGGTTGTCCTTTTCCGCGACGAGTTGGGCCAGTGCCTCGCCCGAGCCCTTGAGCGCCAGGTTGATCCTGACGCCAGTGGTCTTTGCGTAGACCGTGGCGATCATGTTGCACCAATCGGCCTGCACCGAGCAGATCACGTTGACTTGCTGGGCCGACGCCGCACCAGACGCAACGAGCAATACCACCGTACCAAGAAGTTTTTTCATGTGACCTTACGCCCGACGTTGATCCTGCACCGCAAACAAAATGGCCCACTCGGGCCACGGGTCAGCCTATCAAAGTCAGCGCGTTTTCAGCATCGGTACAACTACCATTAAAGTGATGCATGGTCACCCGTGCCACCCTTCTCCACCACCCACACAAGTCACCCCCATGAGTTTCGATCTCGTTTTGTTCGGCGGCACCGGCGACCTGGCATGGCGCAAGCTGATGCCGGCGCTGTTCCAGGCATTCCGACATGGCAGCCTTCCGGCCGAGGGCCGCATCATCGGCGTCTCGCGCGAAGACCTCACAGAAGACGCCTATCGTGAACTGATCCGCTCGCGCTTCAAAGCCGTCGAAGGCGCCAAGCGGCCGAGCGAAGAGGAGTTCAAAAAGTTTTCCGAGATGCTGACGTTCCAGCGCATGGACCTGTCCAAGCCCTCCGACTACGCACAGCTCGCCGACCTGCTCAAAACGCGCAACGCCGAAACCGTGGTGATGTACGTCGCAACCGCGCCTTCGCTCTTCACGCAGGTGGTCGAGCAGATCGCCGCGGCCGGCCTCAACGGTCCGCAAACCCGCGTGGTGCTCGAGAAGCCGCTGGGCCACGACCTCGCATCGAACCAGGCGATCAACGCGGCCGTGCGCAAGGTGCTGCACGAGAACCAGGTGTTCCGCATCGATCACTACCTCGGCAAACCGTCGGTGCAAAACCTGTTCGCGCTGCGCTTCGGCAACTCGCTGTTCGAGCCGATCTGGCGCCGCGAGCACATCGCCAACATCCAGATCACCATCGCGGAGGACCTGGGCGTCGAGAAGCGCGGGGCCTTCTATGACCAGACCGGCGCCTTGCGCGACATGGTGCAGAACCATGCGCTGCAGCTGGTGTGCGCCATCGGCATGGAGCCACCGATCAACGCGCACGCCGATGCCATTCGCGACGAAAAGCTGAAGGTGTTGCGCTCGCTGAAGCGCTGGACGCCCGAGACGCTGGGCCTGCATGCGATTCGCGGGCAGTACACCGCGGGCACGGCCTACGGTGAACGCGTGCCGGGCTACAAGGAAGAAGCCGGCGTGCCGCCCGACAGCCGCACCGAAACCTTCGTGGCGCTGCGCACCGAGATCGAGAACTGGCGCTGGGCCGGCGTGCCGATCTACATTCGCACCGGCAAGCGGCTGGGCTCGCGAGACGCTCGCATCGAGATGAACTTTCGGCCAGCTCCGCATGCGATCTTTCGCACGCCGGTCGGTGTCGCGAACAAGCTGGTCATCAACCTGCAACCGAAAGACGGACTCGAACTGCATCTGCTCGCCCAGGCGCAAGACCAGCGCGTCACCATCAAGGGCGGCGTGCGCAGCGACATGGTGCCGCTGGCGCCGGTGCAGCTCGACCTCGACTTCGACAAGCGATTCGGCGCAGAACGCGTGGGCGCGTATGAGCGCCTGCTGCTCGACGTGATCGCCGGCCGGCTGAATCTTTTCGTGCGCAGCGACGAGCAGGAAGAAGCGTGGCGCTGGGTCGAACCGCTGATCGACAGTTGGGGTGCCGACGGCGCACCGCGCCCATACGCCGCGGGCACTTGGGGGCCGAGCGCATCGAGCGCGATGATCGCCCGCGACGGCTTTGCCTGGGGCGAAGAGCAGTAAGCGTTTTCGGGCTTGTCGACTCAGGTACCGCGTTCGAACCAGTCGCGTGCCGAACGGCCCTGGTCCGGGCCGAGCATCGAAAAACCGCCGTCTACCGGTATGTCGGCACCGGTGACGAAGCGCGCTGCATCCGAACAAAGGAAAAGCACCACCTGCGCCACATCGTCGGCGTCGCCGGCACGGCCGAGCGGGTGCAGGGGCGCGGCCATGGCGTCGGCCCGCGCCCTGTCGCCACCGGCCATGCGCGACAGCGCGTCCGACCACGTCCAGCCCGGCGACACCGAGTTGACGCGCACGCGCTGTGGCGCCAGCGTCGCGGCCTGGTTGCGGGTGAGCTGCAGGATGGCCGCCTTGGCTGCCGGATAGAGAGCACGACCGGTCGTACCGAACTTGCCGCCGACGCTGCCCATGTTGATGACCGCACCGCCTTGCTTCGCCAGCTCGGCGCTGGCCTTGTGGACCAGCAACGCGCCAGATACGAGATTGATGTCGAGCGCATGGAGCCATTCGGCGCGGCTCGCCTCGGCGCCACGGTCGCCGTAGAACACGGCGTTGTTGACGACGAAGTCGATGCGGCCGGCGAAGTCGAGCGCCGATTGAATCAACGCATCGAGTACCGCGTCGGAGCCGATGTCGCCATGCACGAAGCGGCAACGCGGGCCCAGCGCCGCATGCAACGCGCGGCCGCGGGCTTCGTCGATATCCGCCGCCAGCACATAGGCGCCTGCATCAACGAAGGCGCGTGCGATGGCGGCACCGATGCCGGCCGACGCGCCGGTGACGATCGCCAATCTGCCTTCGAGCTGGCCGTCATGCGTCATTGCACCGCCTCACGGTGCGTTGCCATTGTGCCACTGCCTCATCGACCGTCACGATGTCGGCCAGCAACGACAGCGTCTCAAGGCTCGCAGCATGCAGATGCGGCTTGGCGGTGCTGCACGCATCGCCGACCACGGCCACGTCGTAACCCAGATCGCTCGCATGGCGCGCGCCGTGCTCGACCACGTAGTTGGTCGCGATGCCCGCCATGTAGAGCCGCGTGGCCCCTGTGCGCTGCACCACGGCTTCTAGATCCGTGGCCCAGAACGGGTTGTCGCGCTGGTGCGTGACGATGGCTTCGCCGCCGTTCGGCGCCAGCGTCGCGAAGAAGTCGGCGCCCCATTGGCCTTCCTGCACCGCGCCGCTTTTTGCGACGTTGCGAAACAGCGCGCAGTTGGTGAGGCAGTCGGCATAACCGGGCGAGAACGCGATACGAACCGAGATCACTGGCACGCCGTTGGCGCGGGCACCGGCGATCAGGCGCGCCGCCGCTTCGATCAGCAGCGTGCGCTTGGGGTCGTCCGCCGCGACACCGACGCGCACCTTGCCATCCGGATGGAGCACGTCGTTCTGGTAGTGCATGGCGAGCAAGGCGGCCTTCACATGAACACCTCGAGCGCTTCGTGCGGCGCCTCGCAATTGAGCAGATCGACGCGCTTCATGCGAATGCGAAAGCTGTCGCCCTCGCGTTGCAGGGTGTGCAGCACGCTGCCGCCGAAAGCGCGTTGCGCGTCCTTGCGCCATTCGAGCAAATGAAAGGTCGAGTAGACGATGCAGCCATCCGCCGCGCGCGATTCGAGCGCGATGTTGCCGATGACGTGCGAGGTGCGCGTGGCGGGCTGCTGCGAATAGGCGCGCACCTGCGACAGCCGGCGCACGCGCATCGAGCGCAGCAAGGCGTCGTCGCAAAAGAGCGAGGCGTGGTCGAGGTGGTCGGTCTGTCCGCGCACCAGCGGCATCCAGTACAAGCCGTCAGGCGTGAAGAGGTCCATCCATTCGGCCCAACGGTGCTCGTCGAGCAGCCGCGCCTCGTGGTGCAGGAACTGCGTGATGTGCTGCTGCTCTTGCCAGTCTGTAAAGTTCATGCGGCATCTTTCAGCAGACCGTGCTTTGTCGGCTCGGTTGCCATGTAGCCGGCCCACGCGCGGAACATGTTGCGCATCGGCATCTCGCTGTTGCCGTTGGATGCACGGCCACCGGGCAACGCCTCTTCGCGTCCTGCCGCGCGGTGCAGGCTGACCCAGTCGCCACCGTCGGAGCCCAGGCCTTCCTGCACGCGGTTGTAAGCCTCCAGGTCATCGGGCATCACGGTCGACGACGGCGAGTTGATGACGTTGGTGTACTTGAGCGCGCGTCGGAAAGTGGCATCCGGCGCGCCCTTCAACCTGAAGGTGAAGATCTCGACCAGCGTGCGGTCGACCGACAGCGGCCGGATCACGCGAATCTGCTGGAACGAGGTGTGCGGCGAACAGCTCGGATAGACGATGGTGTTGTGTCGGTTCACCCGCAGGATCTCGTCGGCACGCGCCGCGCCCTGGCGGGCTTCGAGCGATGCGACATACGCCAGGCTCACCGGATCTTTGGGCGGCGTGAAGATGCCTTCCATGTAGCCGTGGCCGCCGTCGTAGCCCTTGAGCTCCAGCCTCTCCCAGAACTCCAGCGGCTCGCCGTTGCCGTCGACGATGACGATCTCGAAAGGCTTTTGCGTGCCCTCGGGCATCGACTCGAACTCTTCCTTGGCGGCGCGCCACGACGATTCGTGCGTGGCGACCGCATGGATGGTGTCGTGCAGGTTCTCGAAAAAGATCTTCCAGTTGTTGCGCTGGATGACGCGCTGCACGCCGCCGGCCACCTCGACTTCGCCATCGGGTGCCCGGTCGCAAAAGTTGTCGAGAGAGGTCGCCACGCCGCCGAGAAATTCGGGCAGATCGGGCCCGTCGGCGGCCAGGCTGGCAAAGACGAAGCCGCGATACGTCGCCACGCGCGCCACCTTGCGCACGCCGTTCTCGCGGTCTTTCAAGTCCATCGCAGTGTCTTCGTAGCCGCTGCGCAAAGGCACCGCCAGCAGGCTGCCGTCGCACTTGAAAGTCCAGCCGTGGTACAGGCAACGCAGGAACTTTCCGGCACTGCCGCTGCCGTCCGGCACGATCTTCGCGCCCTTGTGCGGGCAGCGGTTGTAGAGCACATGGACCGCGCCGTCGGAGTGCCGCAGCATGACGACCGGCTCGCGCCCGAGCCGCGTGGTGAAGTAGTCGCCAGTGTTCGGCACCTGGCTCTCGTGACCGACGTAGAGCCAGGCCTGGCCAAAAACGCGGTCCATCTCGAGCTCGAAAATTTCGGGGTCGGTGTAGACGCTTTTGTGGACGCGGTCGACCTGCACGAGCGTGTGGGGCGCCGCGTTTTTCTGGGCATGCGCCGTTGGATAGAAGCGCACTTCTTGTTGGACTTGTCGTTCGACTGCAATGTCGGTTTGGTTCTGCATGGGAGGCTCGCTTTCTAACTACGAACACAGCTGCATTCTGGGAATGGTTTTGCACCGCGTCTGTCCGCTTCGAGAATGCCCCGCATTGCCCGAAATGGATAGCCCGCGCGGCCGGCGGCCACCAGACTCGCGAGTACATCAAGTTACTTCGAGGATCTTCATGCCCGCTCTGTCACAGTTTCCCCGCAGCCTTGCCTGCCTGACTTTCGCCTTGGCTGCGACGCTGTCTACAGCGGCCGGCGCACAGGGCGTCAAGATCGGCCTCGCGCTCGACTTGTCAGGGCCCTTCGCTGCGCTCGGCGCCGATTCCAAGACCGGCTTCGCGGTCGCGATGAAGCAGCTCGGCGGCAAGCTGGGAGGCGTGCCGGTCACTTATGTCGAAGCCGACACCGGCGGTAACCCCGACTCTGCGCGGCAGGCGGTCGACCGCATGGTGCAACGCGACAAGATCGACCTCTTCACCGGCCCGATCGGTTCGCAAGTCGCGCTGGCCGTTGGCCCGGTGCTGTTCGCGGCCAAGGTGCCGTACCTGTCGAACAACACGGGTCCGAGCGCCTACTCCGGCGCGCAGTGCAATGCGTACTTCTTCGGCACCTCGTACCAGAACGACGCGTACCACGAGTCGGCCGGCAAGTTCGCCTCCGACAAGGGCTTCAAGAAGACCATCGTGATCGCGCCCAACTACCCGGGCGGCAAGGATGCGGCCAACGGTTTCAAGCGCGCCTACAAAGGGACTGTGGCCGACGAGATCTTCACCAAGCTCGGCCAGATCGACTACGCGCCGGAGCTCGCGCAGATTCGCGCCGCCAAGGCCGATTCGCTCTACTACTTCTTGCCCGGCGCGATGGGCATCGCTTTCGTCAAACAGTTCGTCGCTGCCGGCTTGTCGAAAGATGTCACGCTGGTGTCGACAGCCTTTGCCGCCGACGAAGACATGATCGGCGGCGTCGGTGAGCCGATGCTGGGCATCTTCAACACTTCGCATTGGGCGCACGACCTGGACAACGATGCCAACCGCCGCTTCGTCGCCGACTACCGCGCGCAAAACGGTGGCCGCAATCCTTCGCTCTACGCTGCGCAAGCCTACGACGTGCTGATGGCAATGGACGCTGCGGTGCGCGATGTCGGCGGCAAGGTAGACGACAAGCCCGCCATGCTCAAGGCGATCAAGGCCGCCAAGTACAAGTCGATCCGCGGTGACTTCAAATACGGCGCCAACAACTTCCCGATCCAGAACTACTACCTTCGCGTCATCAGCAAAGACGCCACTGGCCGCATCACCAACAAGCTGATCGGAACCGTCATGACCAACTACGTGGACACGGGCGCACCGCTCTGCACCGCCAAGCTGTAGGCCTCAGGAACACGCCAAGGGCACGCTTGTTGCTATGACCATTGAGGTCTACGCTTACGGGCCAGGGAGTGCCCATGAACGCTTTGTCCAGCCAGCAGCTGTCGCCGTTGTATCGGCATGAGGTTTTTCGATCGCGTCATGCCGACGAAACGCATGCGCTCGTCAGCGCCGAGCTGAAGTCGCATCGCAGCCACTGGGGCCGCGGCGCGGTCGACTCGGCTTTCTACCGCGCCGGTTTGGGGCCGATGTCGTTGTGCATCCTGCGTTACGGCTGCGAAGTCGACATCGAACCCGACTCGCTCGACGACTTCGTGCTCGTGCAGATGCCATTGCGCGGACGCGCCGAGGTCCGCATGGGCAGCGAGCTGGTGCAGATCCATGCCGGCCAGGGCGCGGTGATTTCGGCGCATCGGCCTGTCAAGGTGAAGTGGCACGCCGGCTGCGAACAGCTCATGCTGAAGATCGAGCGCAAGCACCTGAACGAGGTCGCGCGCCAGGCCTTTGCAGCAGATGACGGTCGAGATCGGATCGACGACAGCAACATCGAATTCGAGACATCGTTCCGGCTGGACGATGCCATCGGCATGCAGTGGCGGCGGCTCGTGGCGGGACTGGTCGCCTTGCTGCCCGCAGCCGCGCCTGTCATGGGCGGCGGGACCTACGACCCGCAGTGGTTGCTGCACTACGAAGACAACCTCATTCGCTATCTCTTGTGCCATCACCCGAACTCGGCGCGGCGACAACACGACGGTGCACGGCGATCGACACAGCGAATCGACTTGCCGCCGCTGCGTCGCGCCGAAGAGTTCATGCAAAGCCGGCTCGCGGAAAGCCAGTCGCTCGACGACATCGCCCATGCCGCCGGTGTGAGCCGGCGCACGCTGAGCCTGATGTTTCGTCGGCACCGCGAGGCTTCGCCGATGCAAGCCTTGCGCAATCTGCGGCTCGATGCGGCGCACGCGCAGCTCGCGAGGCGCAGCGCAGACAGCGTGACCGACGTCGCGCTCGGCTGCGGCTTCTCGCACCTGAGTCGCTTTTCGGCTTCGTACCGCGAGCGCTTCGGCAAGCTGCCGAAGGAAACCTGGCGCAGCGCCCGGCTCTGTTGAGCAGTCGGAACGATCCGCTACGAGTCGCCACAGTCCGGTGATCGGCTGCTTACAGGCGACCTTCTTCAACTGCGTGGCAGGCGACCTGCACGCTGTCGATGGCCAACAGCTTCGGGCGCTCGACGCGGCAGCGTTCGTTAGCAAACGGGCAGCGTGGATTGAAGGCACAGCCTGAGGGCGGCGCAAGCGGATTGGGCACCTCACCCTGCACCGGCGTGCGGTCGCGCCCGGTCGCGTGCATCTGCGGAATCGCGTCCAGCAGCATGCGCGTGTAGGGGTGGCGCGGCGTCGCGAACAGCGTGCGCTTGGGCGACACCTCGACCAGCCGACCGAGGTACATCACGCCCACCTGATCGCTCACATGCTGCACCACCGCGAGGTTGTGCGAGATGAAGAGATAGGTCAGACCGCGCTCGCGCTGCAGGTCTTTCATGATGTTGAGCACTTGCGCCTGAACGCTCACGTCGAGTGCCGACGTCGGCTCGTCGCACACCAGGAACTCGGGCGCGGTCGCGAGCGCACGCGCGATCGAGATGCGCTGTCGCTGGCCGCCTGAAAATTGATGCGGGTATTTGACGCCATCGAGCGGGTTCAGCCCAACCGATCGCAGCAACTCGCCGACGCGTTCTTTCAGCACTGCTTTTTCGGTCACGAGGCCGTGTTCGCGCAGCGGCTCGCCGACGATCGCCTCGACCGTCCATCGCGGGTTCAGGCTCGCGTACGGGTCCTGAAAAATCATCTGGATGCGTTGCCGCAGCGCACGCCCTTTCGGCGACGCAAAGGTGGCGTGCACGTCTTGCCCATCGAAGCGCACGCTGCCGCGGCTCGGACCATAGAGGCCGACCATCAGCCGCGCCACGGTGCTCTTGCCGCAGCCCGATTCGCCGACCAGCGCCATCGTCTGTCCGCGCGGAATCGTGAAGCTCACGCCATCGACGGCGTGCAGCAACAGTCGCGGCTGACGCTCGATCACGCGATTGAGCCAGGGCGCAGAGACGTCGAAGGTGCGCGCGAGGTCGTCGACCTGCACGAGCGGTGGCGGCGCGATCGCCGGTGTGGTTGTGAAAGGCAGCACTGCGCTCATACCTTCGCCTCTTTGCCGTGGGGCACATCGTGACCGTGCGCGTCGTGCAGCCAGCAAGCCGCACTCGTGGCACAAGCGGGAATCAGTTCAGGCCGCTCCTGCGTGCAACGATCGAAGGCACGCGGGCAGCGTGGGTGATAAGCGCAACCTTTCGGAATTGCGTTGAGCCGCGGCATTGCGCCGTCGATCTGGTTCAGGCGCTCGCGCTCGATCGCCATGTCCGGGATCGACGCCATCAGCCCTGCGGTGTACGGATGCGCCGGCGTGTGAATCACTTCGTGCACCGGGCCGATCTCCACGATGCGGCCGGCGTACATCACCGCCACGCGATCGCATGTTTCGGCGATCACACCCATGTCGTGCGTGATGAGCATCACCGCCGCACCGCGCTCGCGGCACAAGCGCTTCAGGAGCTGGATGATCTGTGCCTGGATCGACACGTCGAGTGCAGTGGTCGGCTCGTCGGCGACGATCAGGGTCGGCTCGGCGGCCAGGGCCAAGGCGATGACGACGCGTTGCCGCATGCCGCCGGAAAACTGATGCGGATAGTGATCGATGCGCTGCGCCGCGGCCGGAATGCCGGTGTCTTCGAGCAGCGCGATGGCACGGCGCCGCGCTTCGCTTTCGTTCACGGGCAAGTGCGCGCGAATGGTCTCCGTGATCTGTCGGCCGACCGTGTACAGCGGGTTGAGCGAGGTCAGCGGATCCTGAAAAATCGCGCCGATGCGCTTGCCGCGGATATGCCGCATCTGCTGGTGGTTGAGATGATCGATCCGTTCGCCTTCGAGCATGATCTGCCCGCTGGCAACACGGCCCGGCGGTTCGAGCAGGCCGATGATGGATGCGCCGGTGAGCGACTTGCCCGCACCCGATTCACCGACCACGCCGAGGATTTCTCCGGGTGCGATGTCGAACGAGATGTCGTCCAGCGCGCGCAGCGTGCCGCGCCGACCGGGGAATTCGACGACCAGATGCTGGACGTCGAGCAGCTTTACCGTGTCGCTTCTCATTGCAGCCTCGGATTCAGCGCATCGCGCAGCCAGTCGCCCACCAGGTTGACGCTCAGCACGATGAGCACCAGCGCAGCGCCGGGAAACACCGACAGCCACCACTCGCCCGAAAACAGGAACTGGTTGCCGATGCTGATGAGCGTGCCGAGCGACGGTGAAGTCGGCGGCACGCCGACCCCGAGAAACGATAGCGTGGCCTCGGTGATGATGGCCGTCGCGACCTGGATGGTCGCCAGCACGAAGACCGGGCCCATCACGTTGGGCAGCACGTGCTTGCGCATGATGCGCAGCGGCGTGACGCCGGTTACGCGCGCGGCCTGCACGTATTCCTTGTTGCGCTCCACCATGGTAGAGCCGCGCACGGTGCGCGCGTAGTCGACCCACTTGGTGAGCGAGATCGCAAGGATGAGCACGCCGAAAGCGACCGTGTTCTGTGCGTTGGGAAAGAGTGCTCGGCCGACCCCGGCGATGAGCAGCGCTACGAGGATGGTCGGGAACGAGAGCATCACATCGCACAGCCGCATGAGAAAGGTATCGATCCAGCCACCGCGGAAGCCCGCGAGCAGCCCGAGTGCGACACCCACCACCATCGACAGCAACACCGACGCGATGCCGACCACCAGCGAGATGCGAGCACCGTACATGAGCGTCGACAGGATGTCGCGGCCCTGGTCGTCGGTGCCAAGAATGAAACGGCGAGATCCGGCCTCGACCCACGCTGGCGGCAAGAAGGCGTCTTCGCTGCGAAGCGTGGCGAGGTCGTAGGGATTGTGCGGCGCGATCCAGCCTGCGAAGGTCGCGCAAAAAATGCAGACAAAGGCGACGAAAGCCGCTGCCATGGCAACGGGCGAATGGCGGAAGCTGTAGCCGACATCGCTGTCGTACCAGCGTGCGAAGGTTTTTTTCATTGTGGGGAGAGTGGCAACATTCAATGCAAGTATTCGATGCAAGGTGCTGCAAAGATCGCGCCCGCCACTGCGGCCGGCGCGACCTATGTCTGCTTTTGTCTTCTGTCTAAGCGATGCGGAAATCGACGTTTACGGCTTGATGCTCATCCACTTGAAGGGCATGTAGTTGTCGGCCATCTGCGTGAGTTCGACCTTCTTGCTGACACCCCACGCCAGCGCTTGCTGGTGCAGCGGCAGATGGCCGACGTCGTCGGTGTGCAGCGCAAAGGCTTCCTTGATCATGGCGTCGCGCTTTGGCTTGTCGGTCTCCGACTGGATCTTCTTGGTCAGCTCGTCGACCTTCGCGTTGCAGTACGCACCCAGGTTGAACTGGCCCGCGCCGGTCTTGTCGTCCGGGCAAGCCATCAGCGCGGTGAGCGCGTTGTGCGAGTCGTACGTGGTCGGGGTCCAGCCCAGCAGATAGAAGCTGGTGTCGCGGCGCAGGATCTTCGGGAAGTAGGTTCCCTTGGTTTCGGTCGCGAGGTTGACCTTGACGCCGATGCGCGCCAGGTTGGCGGCCACGCTCTGGCAGATCTGGCCGTCATTCACATAGCGGTCGTTCGGACAGTTCATCGTCACTTCGAAACCGTTGGGATAGCCTGCGTCCGCCAACAGCTTCTTGGCGGCTTCGATGTCGTAAGGCAAGCGCTTGTCTTGCTCGGCGGTCCAGCCGTTGATGCCGGGACCGACCATCAACGCGGTGGGGCGCGAAGCGCCGCGCATCACCGTGCGCTGGATGCCGTTGATGTCGATGGCTTGATAGAAAGCCTGGCGAACGCGCTTGTCCTTGAACGGGTTCTTGCCCTTGACGCTCGAGTAGAGCAACTCGTCGCGCTTCTGGTCCATGCCGAGAAAAATCGTGCGCAGCTCGGGGCCGGCAATGACGCGGGCGTTGGGGCTGGCGTTGATGCGCGCCACGTCCTGTACTGGCACCGGCTCCATCACGTCGATTTCACCCGAAATCAACGCGGCGACCCGTGTGGCGGGATTCGAGATGGGCGTGAAGATGACCTCCTGCACATTGCCTTCGATCTTTCCCCAGTAGGTCGGATTCCGGGTGAACACCGTGCGCACGTTCGGCTGGCGTTCGCGCACGCGGTACGGGCCGGTGCCGTTGGCCTTGAACGAGGCGGTGTTCTCGATGCCCTTGCGGCGGTCCACAGGCGTCGTCGCCTTGTTGTCCTCGCACCACTTCTTGCTCATGATCATGAGTTGGGTGATGACGTCCGGGAGGATCGGGAACGGGCCCTTGGTTTCAATCTCGACGGCAAAGTCGCCATCCTTGCGCACTTCCTTGATGTCGGTGGTGTTCGACTTCATGTCCGAGCCCTCGCCGGACGCCCGCGCGAAGCTGAACAGCACGTCGTCGGCCGTGAACGGTGTGCCGTCATGAAATTTGACGCCCTTGCGCAGTTCGAAGCGCCAGACCGTGGGCGACGTCTGCTTCCAGCTCGTCGCGAGCAGCGGCGCCACCGTCAGATCTTTGTTGCGGCCGACCAGGGTGTCGTACACATTGGCATCGGTACTCAGTTGCAGCGATTCGTTCAGCGAGTGCGGATCGAGCGACAGTGCATCGCCCTGGTTCGCGATGCGAATGGTCTGCGCGTTGGCCAGCAAACTGGTGGCGGTCAGCGTGAACAGCGCTGCCGCTGCGAGCATATTTCGCTTGAAACTCATGGGGGAAAACTCCTCGGGTTTGGGAAACGGATGAAAGAGATGAGCGAGGTCAAGTCAGTGAGCTGACGATGATGCAGCTTTTTGGTGCACATCGGAGTTCACGCTTTCCTTGATAGGTGCCTGCGTGCGAACTGCATCTGCAAGTGGCATGCCCTGCTCGACCAAGCCGGCATGAAGCGCGGCGCCGAGCGGCAAGATCTCGTCGTTGAAGTCGTAGCGGCTGTTGTGCAGAAACGCACCGCCCTTGGCGTCTTGCCCGATACGCAGGTACGCGCCCGGCTTCTTCTGCAGCATAAAGGAGAAGTCTTCGGCGCCCATGCTGGGCTCCATCTGACGTTCCACATTGGCGACGCCGACCAGGCTTTGCGCCACGTCGCCAGCGAACAGTGCTTCAGCCACCGTGTTGACCGTCGCGGGGTAGATACGCTCAAAGGTGACCTTTGCGGTGGCACCGAAACCGGCCGCCACCGACGAGCACAACTCCCCGAGTCGCTGCTCCACCATGGCCTGAACCTGCGCACTGAAGGTGCGCACGGTGCCCACCATCACGGCCTTGCCGGGCACCACGCTCATCGCACCCAGGTCGCCGGCCTGCACCGCGCAGATGCTGATGACCGCCGAGTCGATCGGCCGCACATTGCGCGAAACGATGCTCTGCACGGCCGTGATGATGTGCGCCGACACCAGCACGGGATCGACCGTGAAGTAGGCATGGGCGCCGTGACCACCCTTGCCGGTGACCTCGATGGTGATGCGATCGGCCGCGGCCATCATGGCGCCGCTGTTAATGCCAATGGTGCCGACCGGCATGGCCGGCCAGTTGTGCATGGCGTACACCGACTGCACCGGGAAGCTGTCTAACAAGCCGTCCTCAATCATCACGCGCGCACCGGCATAGCCTTCTTCTCCGGGCTGGAAGATGAGCACGGCCGTGCCGTCGAAGTTGCGCGTCTCGGCAAGGTAGCGGGCGGCACCGACGAGCATTGCGGTGTGGCCATCGTGGCCGCAACCATGCATCAGGCCCGACTTGGCGGAACGCCACGCGAAATCGTTGTCTTCCTTCATGGGCAGCGCGTCCATGTCGGCACGCAGACCGATCATGCGTTTGCTGGCGGTCGAGCGACCGCGGATTACCGCGACCAGTCCGGTCTTGCCGATGCCGGTGTGCACCTCGTCGACACCGCAAGCCTTGAGCGCCTCATGGACGCGGGCGCCGGTGTACACCTCTTCGAAGCCGAGTTCCGGATGCACGTGGAGGTCGCGTCGGAAGGCGGCGATCTCCGGATAGAAGTTGGCGATGTGGGCAAAGGCGCGCCCAGAAACTTGCAGGCGTGACATCAGTGGCCCCCGAGCGTCGAGATGCGCAGCCGCGGATCGACTGCGAAGTACATCAGGTCGACGATCAGATTGATCGTGACGAAGATGAGTGCGATGAGGCAAAGGTACGCGGCCATGACCGGAATGTCGGCATAGGTGACGGCCTGGATGAACAACAGGCCCATGCCGGGCCACTGGAAGACCGTCTCGGTGATGATCGCGAAAGCAATCAGCGATCCCAGCTGTAGACCGGTGATGGTGATGACCGGCACCATCGTGTTGCGCAGTGCGTGGCCGAAGTGAATGGCCCGATCGGACAGGCCTCGTGCTCTCGCGAACTTGATGTAGTCGGTGCGCAGCACTTCGAGCATCTCGGCACGCACCAGCCGCATGATGAGCGTGAGCTGGAACACCGCCAGCGTGATCGCCGGCAATATCAGATGACTCCAGCCATCGCGCGAGAAAAGACCGGTCGACCACCAGCCGAGCTGCGTGACTTCTCCGCGCCCGAAGCTCGGCAGCCAGCCGAGCCAAACGGAGAAAACGAGGATCAGCAAAATGCCGATCAAGAAGGTCGGCAACGAAACACCGAGCAACGACAAGGCCATCAGCGTCTGGCTACCCCACGAGCCGCGACGCAGTGCCGCATAGACGCCCATCGGCAGCCCGATGGCGAGTGCCATCACCGCAGCCACCAGTGAGAGTTCCAGCGTGGCAGGCAAGCGCTCAGCGATCAGCCGCGACACCTTGGCGCCCTGCCGCAGGCTGAGGCCGAATTCACCTTGCGCCGCGTTGATCAGGAAGTGCCAGAACTGCACCGCGAAAGGTTTGTCGAAACCGAGATCGACTCTTAGTTGCTGGATCTGCTCGGGCTTGGCGTCTTGCCCGAGCAAGAACACCACGGGGTCACCCACGTACTGGAACAGCAGGAAGGCCACGAAAGCCACGACCACCATGACGATGACAGCCTGGAACAAACGGCGCAGAATAAAAACGAGCATCAGTAAGGCATCAACGAGAGTGACGGAGAGAAAGGCAAAGCGCCGTGCGGATAGACGTGCAAGGGCTGTGCCGGCCTACGACTAGAGACATAAAAAAAGCCACTCGACTTGCGTCGAGTGGCTTTTATCGTTTTTCAATTTGAACTGGCTAGGCCAGCGTCAAATTAGAACGAATGGCGGACGCCGAAGTCGTAGCCCAACGAGCTGCGCTGGGTGTAGCCAGCTGGCGAATTGCCCACGCCACCGGTTGGGTTCGTCCCATTGCTTTGAATAATGGACTGGCCGCCGAGGACTGCGCTGTTTTGGCCGTCGGTGATCTTCAGCTTTGCGATCGTAGCGTACAGAGCCGTGCGCTTCGACAGGTTGTGCACGTAGCCGAGCGCCAGCTGGTTAGCCGTAGAGTCGAAGTTCGACGTGCTGAAGAAGTTTTGCACGTTGACGACAGGCGTTGCACCGTTGCTGAACTTGACACGCGAGTACGAAGCGCGAATCAGGCCTGCGCCGACGGGAACAGTCACACCCACCAAAGCACCGTTGTACTTGTCGGTCTGGCTCGTGGTCACGAAGTAAGGAAGACCTGCGAGCGCAGCGGAGGTGCCCAGCTTGTTCTTGTCCTTGGCTTGCGACAGTTCAGCGAACAACTTTGCAGGACCGAAGTCATACGAAGCGCCAAGGTTCAGGGTGTCGATCTTGCGCTGCTGGCTGTTACCGACCACGAGGCCAGTCACGACCGAAGGAGTGTCGGCAGCCGTGCTTTGGCCGTAGGCAACTGCCACGTCCAGAGGTCCATTGGCGTAGCCGAAACGACCGCCGACGTAGCGACCCTTCTGCGACTGATCGAGACCGCTGTTCTTGACGGTTTCCGGCAGTGCATATTGCAACTGGCCGTAGAAACCACCAAGGTTTGGCGGCAGGAAGTAGCCGATAGAGTTGCTGGTACGAACGTAGTTGTCGCTGCCGGAGCCGCCTGCGGCAGCACCTGGACCACGCAGGCTGGACAAACGGAGGTTCGTGCCAAAGATTGCGCTGCTGCCGACACCGTTGGTGCCGAACGGATCAAATACGGTGTCGTTCCAGAACGTGGCGGTGTAGTCACGACCCAGACGAACTTCACCGAAACCACCGGACAAGCTCACCGTCGAACGACGGTTGAAGTTGCTCAGAGCCTTGGCACCGTCATCATTGGACATGCTCGATTCGAGCCAGAAGCTGGCAGCCAAGCCGCCGCCGAGGTCTTCCGTACCACGGAAGCCGATCCGGCTGGAGTTGTAGCCGGAATTGCCCAGAACGGTCTGGCTTTGCTTGATGCCGGTAGGAATGACGAAAGGCGCCACTGCGAACGGGTTGGCCAACTCGGCTTTGGACGAGTAGTGACTGACCGAAGCGTCGACCACACCGAACAGCGTGACGGACGACTGAGCCGAGGCAATACCGGCAACAGCCAGGGCAGCCAAAGCAACTAGAGATTTTTTCATTGCAAGTTTCTCCAAGGTTAAACATAGGGCTCCGGTGCGGAGGGTTCACTGTGCTTGTGCACTTTTGTGCTCCCACCGGACCCCGGGCCAACCTCCTTTTGGGAAGTTGTCGCTATTGCACCAGAGCAGCCGCGACAGGGCAAAACAATTCGCCCGAAAAGTCAGCTGGCCCGCGCGTTTCGTTGCACGGGTGCAACAAAGGACTGAAAGCCTCCTCGATGCCGTGATGTGAAATAGAAAGTGCACAACGGCGAGGTGATTGCTCTTCGGTTCAAATAAGGTGATGAGTTCGACCCTTGACCCTCTTTTAATTGCAGCCGACGCAGCACTTCGGACCCTTTTTTCCGCGCCGTACGCGACGCGACCCATCCCGTCGGCTACAGCGACAGCGACAGCGACAGATGCTGCTCCACTTGCACTGACCGACATCGAGCGGCGCGAAGCCGGCGCGCTGATGCGAGTGAACCATGTCGGCGAGGTCTGCGCTCAGGCGCTGTATACGGCACAGGCCGCCGTCACCAAGGACAAAAGCCTGCGCGAGCACTTCCTGCACGCCGCTCGCGAGGAGACCGACCACCTGGCCTGGACGCACGAACGGCTGGAGGCATTGGGCGCGCGCCCGTCGCTGCTCAATCCGCTCTGGTATGCGGGCGCTTTCGGGCTGGGCCTGTTGGCGGGCCGCCTGGGCGATCGCTGGAGTCTGGGCTTCGTTGCAGAGACGGAAAAGCAGGTCGAGGCGCATCTCGATGGCCACCTGGACCGTTTACCGGCAGCTGATCGCGAATCGCGCGCAGTGATCGTGCAAATGAAGATGGACGAAGCGCGCCACGCAGCAGAGGCATGGAGCGCCGGCGCCAAGGAACTGCCCGCGCCCGCCAAGGGAATGATGAAGCTCGTATCACGGGTGATGACGACAGTCGCGCATCGCATATGAGAAGGTCTGGGCCGATCAAGTCTCGATCAGGTCGAAACTGGTCGTGATCTCAGCCGTCTTGCCAAGCATGATGGTCGCAGAGCAATAAGTGTCGTGGCTTAGCGCGATGGCACGCTCGACCGCAGAGGCCGGGATGCCTTTGCCGGCGACGGTGAAGTGCATGTGGATCGTTGTGAACACTTTGGGATCCTTCTCAGCCCGCGTGCTGGTCAGCTTGACGCTGCAACGCTCGACCTTATGGCGCCCGCGCTTCAAGATCAGTACCACGTCATACGCAGTACAACCACCGGTGCCAGCCAGAAGCGTTTCCATCGGACGCGGCGCCTGATTGCGCCCACCGTTTTCAGGTTTCGTCTCGTCCACTGCGCCGTCCATTGTCAAAACGTGGCCGCTGCCGGTTTCTGCGACAAAGCCCATTGCCGATTGCGTGCCGGCATTTCCAGTCCAGCTCACTGTGCATTCCATCGTCGTAGCTCCATAAGGTCGGGGTCGCAGGCAAAAAAATCACACTGCAAGTTGGTTTGTGTATGCGAAAAGCGTCGGGCGCTTGTTGCAATGCAACAAACTGTCGATATACTTTATTTCATCGCCTCCGCAAGGACGCACCGGTTGTCTCCTCCACCCTTCCAATTGGTGGATTTAGCCCCGAGTCGCAAGACCCGGGGCTTTTTTCTTGGGCGCACTATGATCGCGGCCCCATGCCCACCTCGCTCACTCCCGCCGACTACCTGAAGAAGATCCTGACGGCGCGCGTGTACGACGTGGCGGTCGAATCCGCGCTGGAACCTGCCAAGGCGTTGAGCGCTCGTCTCGGCAACACGGTTCTGCTCAAGCGCGAAGACCAGCAACCCGTATTCAGCTTCAAGCTGCGCGGTGCGTACAACAAGATGGCGCACCTGAGCGCCCAACAGTTGGCGAACGGCGTGATCTGCGCTTCGGCCGGTAACCATGCGCAAGGCGTAGCGCTGGGGGCGCAAAAACTCGGCGCACGCGCGGTGGTGGTGATGCCGGTTACCACGCCCGAACTCAAGGTGAACGCAGTGCGCGCGCTGGGCGGTGAAGTGCATCTGCACGGCGACAGCTACTCCGACGCCTATGCGCATGCGCTCGAACTGCAAACGGCACAGGGCCTGACTTTCGTCCATCCGTTCGATGACCCCGATGTCATTGCCGGCCAGGGCACCATCGCCATGGAAATCCTGCGCCAACATCAGGGTCGACTCGATGCGGTGTTCGTCGCCATCGGCGGCGGCGGCTTGATCTCCGGCGTGGCCAACTACATCAAGGCCGTTCGGCCCGAGATCAAGGTCATCGGCGTGCAAATGAGCGACTCCGACGCGATGATGCAATCGGTCGCAGCCAAACGACGCGTGACGCTCGTCGATGTGGGTTTGTTCTCCGATGGCACGGCCGTCAAGCTGGTCGGTGAAGAGACTTTTCGCATCGCTGCTGACTTGGTCGACGAGTTCATGACGGTCGACACCGACGCCGTGTGCGCCGGCATCAAGGACGTGTTCATCGACACGCGCAGCATCGTCGAGCCAGCTGGCGCATTGGCCGTGGCTGCCGTCAAGCAGTATGTGGAAACGCACGGCACGCGCGGCGAAACCTACGCAGTGATCCTGTGCGGCGCCAACATGAACTTCGACCGGTTGCGCTTCGTCGCGGAACGGGCCGAAGTCGGCGAAGAACGCGAAGCACTTTTCGCCGTCACCATTCCTGAAGAGCGCGGCAGCTTTCGCCGTTTCTGCGAACTGGTGGGCGAGGTGCCGGGAGCATCACGCAACGTCACCGAGTTCAACTACCGCATCAGCGACGCCAGTGAGGCGCATGTGTTCGTCGGCCTCACGACCTCGACGCGTGGCGAATCGAAGACGATTGCCGACACCTTCGTCGCGCATGGGTTCGGCACGATCGACCTCACGCACGACGAGTTGGCCAAGGAGCACATTCGCCACATGGTCGGCGGCCGGACAGGGCTCGCGCATGAAGAACGATTGCTGCGCTTCGTGTTCCCGGAGCGGCCGGGCGCACTCTTGAAGTTCTTGAGCCTGATGCGGCCGAACTGGAACATCAGCCTGTTTCATTACCGCAACCAGGGCGCCGACTATGGCCGAATTCTGGTCGGGCTGCAGGTGCCGGCGGCCGACCATGGCGCCTTTAGCGAATTTCTCGAAACACTCGGTTATCCGTATGTCGACGAAACCGCCAACCCGGTCTATCGGCTGTTCCTGAAGGCTTGAAAGCAGACGCGGAAGCGCTCAGTTCGCGTCTGGCAACGAGAGCACTTGCGGCGGCAACAGCACGGCCAGCGGACGCGTAGGCATCTGCAGCGTGAAGGCCGGCCCAGAGGTACCGGCTGCACCTAACGTTGCCGCGCGCGGGCCGACTGACTGCAGCACATAACCTCCGGCTGAGCGCCCACCCACGCTGCCACCGACGCGGAACGGGCGAGGCGGCTTGCCATCGACCGCAATCAGCGCCACGCCCTGACCATCGGTGTCGGCCACCACGCCGAGCAGCGCAAAACGGCTCGCCGCATCGGGTGTTGCGGTAACCACCGGGTCGGTCGACACGCCGCCCAGAAAGCGCGACAAGGTCGTCGAATCGACCGCGACAATGGCCAGCCCACCGACCGCTGGCGGCGGCGCTGCATCGGCCGGTGCCGTGAGTCGCAGGCCCCAGAAAACGATGCTTGCGGCAGCGACCCCCCACAACACCACGGTAGCGGTCGCGGAGGGCCAACGGGCGGGAGCGTAGGGAAGTGCCATGGGGCCGCATTATCATTGCTCATGACCTTTTTGACCCGCTCACCCCGTTCCCTCGTGCGACATCTGCAGCGCCGTCGGCAGCAGTTCTTGCAGCGTGCATTCACGCTGATCGAGTTGATGGTGGTGCTGGTCATCATCGGCGTGCTGGCGGCGCTGATCGTGCCGAACGTGATCGAGCGGGCCGACGATGCGCGCGTCACGGCGGCCAAGACCGATGTCAACAACCTGATGCAGGCGCTCAAGCTGTATCGCCTGGACAACCAGCGCTACCCGACGGCCGAACAAGGGCTGCAGGCGCTGCTGGTGAGGCCCACGGCGGGGCCTGCCGCGCCCAACTGGAAGCCGTATGTCGAGAAGCTGCCCAACGACCCGTGGGGCCGCTCCTACCAGTACATGAATCCGGGCATCAAGGGCGAAATCGATGTGCTCTCGCTCGGCGCCGACGGCCAGCCAGGTGGCGAAGGCAAGAATGCCGACATCGGCAGTTGGCAATAGTCGCTGCGGCCGCTACAGCCGCAACCTGCACAGCGGCTACGGCGGCGCTGGCGGCCAAGTCGGCTGCCAGCGATCCGGTCTGCGCGCGACCGGCTTCACCTTGCTCGAACTCATCGTCGTCATCGCGATCATCGCGCTGGCGACAGCCGGTGTCGGTCTGGCGCTGCGGGATTCGGGCCAGGCCACGCTTGACCGCGAGGCCGAACGGCTTGCGGCCTTGCTCGAATCGGCGCGCGCGCAGTCACGTTCCAGTGGCACCGCAGTGCGCTTCCGGCCGACGCCCAATGGCCCCGAAGCATTTGTGTTCGACGGGTTGCCGCCGGGCGCCTTGCCGACCAGCTGGATGAGCACCGGCATGCACGCGCAACCGGTCGCGACCGATGGCACCGCCGCGGTCGCCTTGTTGCTGGGGCCTGATCCGATCATTGCGGCGCAACAGCTTTTGTTGACGGCCGATGGTCCACCGGCGCGCACGCTGCGCATCGCGACCGACGGGCTACGCCCCTTCTCGGTGAGCGCGCCATGAGGTCATGTCGATCGAACGGAAGCTCTCGCGGCTTCACCCTGATCGAAGTGCTCGTCGCACTCGCCATCGTCGCCATCGCACTGGCCGCGGGCACGCAAGCCACCATGGCCTTGACTCGCAACGCGCAACGGCAATCCGACGTGTTGCTGGCTCAGCTTTGCGTAGAGAACGAACTCGTCAAGGCACGGCTTGCCCGCGTGATGCCGCCCGTCGGCGAGGCCGGCTCCGTGTGCACCCAGGCCAACACCAGCTTCGGCATGACGGTCTCGACCACGCAAACGCTCAACCCCAACTTCAGGCGCGTCGACGTGCAGGTGCGCGACGCGACCGAAGCCACGGTGCTTCGGGTGTCCACCGTGGTCGGGAGGTACTGATGCGCAAACCTTCCGCCACAGGCTTCACGCTCATCGAGCTGATGGTCGCCATCGCGGTGATGGCGTTGCTCGCAATCATGAGCTGGCGCGGCCTCGACGGCATGAGCCGCGCGCACGAACAAAACCGCGCGCGCGGTGACGCCGTGCTCACACTGCAGACCACGCTGTCGCAATGGAGCGCCGATCTCGACGCAACGATCGCGCTGTCGCAAACGCATCCGATCGACTGGGACGGCCGCACCCTGCGGCTGACGCGGCGCGGCCCCGATCAGGCACAGCCCGTGGTGTACGTGGTCGCATGGACGGTGCGCGGCGACACCGATGGCGTCCAGCGTTGGCGTCGTTGGCAATCCGCCCCCTTCGTGACGCGCACGGAGTGGCAGTTGGCGTGGGATCGCGCGGCCAGTTGGGCACAAGGCGGCGGCAGCGATGCCCGTGGTGCCGATGTGGCGCTGATGCCATTGCAGAACTGGCAGATCGCTTACTTTCGCGCCAACCTGTGGACCGCGGCAGTGACCAGCGAAGCGCTGGGCACCGAGAACCCGGTGCCCGACGGCGTCCGGCTGGTGCTGGACTTGCCGCCCGGCCCGGCACTGGCGGGCCAGCTGGTGCGCGACTGGGTTCGTCCGACCGCGAACGTGCCCAAGTCATGAGAACCCGTTCGACTTCGGCCTCGCGCCACGCGTCGTTCTCGCTGGTTCGCCAACGCGGGGCCGCGCTGCTGGCGGCGATGCTCACCGTGACGCTGGTCGCAACTTTCGCCGCCGCCGCACTTTGGCAGCAATGGCGCGCCACCGAAGTCGAAGCTGCCGAACGCAGCCGGGTGCAGGCGGCGTGGGTGCTGATCGGCGCGCTCGACTGGTCGCGCCTCATCCTGCGAGAAGACGCGCGTGCCGGTGGCCCCGACTCGCTCGCCGAACCATGGGCGGTGCCGCTGGAGGAAGCGCGGCTTTCGAGCTTTCTGGCAGACGACAAGAACATTGCAAGCGATGCGCTCGAAGGGCTGCCCGACGCCTTTTTGTCGGGCCGAATCATCGATGCGCAATCGAAGCTCAACGTGATGAACCTGGTGTCGGGCGGCAAGCCGGTCCCGGCATCGGTCGCGGCATTTTCAAAGCTGTTCGAGCTGCTCGGACTGCCGGCACAAGAGGTAGGGGTGCTCACCGCCAACCTGCAACGTGCAGCGCCCGCCACGGTTTCGGCGACGGCTGCCGGTGCCAATACGACGCAAGGCGCCGCGGCCGCGACGGCAACCATTGCGACGGCCAACGTCGCAGGCAGCACGGGGAGCGCCGGAACGACCGCAGCGAGCGGTGGCATCGCGAGCACCACAGGAGCAACCGGCACCAGCGATCCCAACGGCCCGCTGTTACCGCAACGCACAGGCCAGCTCGTATGGCTTGGCCTGTCGCCCTCGACCGTGACTGCGATTTCGCCCTATGTGACGATCCTGCCGGTCGGTACGCCGCTCAACCTCAATACCGCCACCGCCGAGGCGCTGTTCGCCAGCGTGCCCACACTCGACTTGGCCGGCGCCAAGCGGCTGGTCGCGCAGCGTACCCGGAACCCTTTCAAAGCCGTGGCGGACGCAGGGACTGTGGTTCCGCAGGTTGCCGCAGAACTCAAGGACGCGGAATTCAACGTCGGCACCCGGTTTTTCGAAGTCGAAGGGCGTCTGCGAATCGACCGCACCTATGTCGAAGAGCATTCCTTGCTCCAGCGAGACGGCGTCGAAGTGAAGCTGGTATGGCGCGAACGTGGCGCCGGCGCCACGGCTGTGGCCGGCAAACCATGAACACTGCGGCCACTGTCACCTTTCTCAGTTAAAAAAAGCTGGACCGCCCGTCATGGTTGCCGGCGGCGCTATCAAATTCGTAGCGATATCCATCAGTCAACTCCTACAATAGACGCCCTGATTCAAACGCCGATTCATGCCTCAGTTACTGGTTGTTGCCCCCCTGTCACCCGCCGCGGCCAGCGCTGAACTGGCGTGGGCGGCGTGGTCGAACGACGGGCGGCGGCTGCGTGCTCAGGGCAGTGCACTCCCCGCGCTGCTGCCGTCCAGCGATGAAGTGACGCTGTGCGTACCGGCCTCGATGTTGTCGTGGCACCAGCTCACCCTGCCACCGGGCAGCCTGAGTGGCGCTGTACGGCTGCGCTCGGTGCTCAACGGCCTGCTCGAAGACCGGCTGCTCGACGAGCCCGAGCTTCTCCACTTCGCGCTAGAGCCCGGCGCGCGCGCGGGCGGCTCGGTCTGGGTCGCCGCCTGCAACCGCATCTGGCTGCGCAGCTGGGTGCAGGCGCTAGAAGCCGCCAACCGGCGCATCGCCCGCATCATTCCTGAATTCACCCCGCAGCCGGTCGGCGCAGCAGCCATGCTGGTTGCGACCGGCGAGCCCGGCGCGGCGCAACTCACCGTCTGCGATACGGCGGGGGTGTCGGTGCTGCCGCTCGACAGCGCCAGCCTCGCGTTGATCGGGCCGTTGCCGGAGGGCGCCGCGTTGCTGGCCGAACCCGGCGTCGCGGAGTTGGCCGATGGCCTTTTCAATCGGCGCGTGCCGATCGTCAAGCCCGCCGAGCGCTGGATGCAGGCCAGCAACTCGCCGTGGGACTTGGCGCAGTTCGACCTCGCCTCGACCGGCCGCGCGCGCGCCAGCAAAAAGCTCGCATCGATCACGCAGGCGCTTCTGCGTGCACCGCGCTGGCGAGCCGCCCGATGGGGCGCCGTGGTGCTTGTGATGGCGCAGCTCTTCGGCCTCAATGCCTGGGCCTGGAAAGAACGCAGCGCGCTGGATGCCAAGCGCAGCGCGGTACGCACGGTGCTGACTCAAACCTTTCCCTCGGTGCAACTGGTGGTCGATGCGCCGCTGCAAATGGCGCGCGAAGTCTCCGCACTGCAGCAGGCAACCGGCGGTGTGGCCGGCGCCGACCTCGAACCAATGCTTGGAGCACTGGCAGCCAGCCTGCCGCCGGGACGCGTGCCCACGGCGATCGACTACAGCGCCGGACAACTCCGGCTGCGCGGCCTGGGCTTGCAGCCGAGCGACGAAAACAGCTTGGCGACCACGCTCTCGGCACGAGGCTACAGCGCCCGGCTCGAAGGCGACTTGCTGCTGGTGCAAGCGGAGGCGACCCGATGACGTGGTTCGATTCCCTCAACGAACGCTGGCAAGCCTGGTGGCCAGACCTTCCGCCGCGCGAGCAACGGCTGGTGATCATCGCGGCGACGGTCGTCGCGCTGGCGCTGCTTTGGTGGGTGGCGCTGGCGCCGGCACTGCGAACGCTAGCCTCTGCGCCCGCGGAACACGCACAGCTCGACGCTCAACTGCAGCAAATGACGACCTTGCAAACGCAAGCGCGAGCGCTCCAGTCGCAGCCCCGTTCCAACCGGGACGACGCGTTGCGTGCGCTCGAAACTTCGGTCCGCCAAAGCCTCGGTGCCAACGCACAACTGCAGACTGCTGGTGCCAACGAAGGCGTTACCGTGCAGGTCCGCGCTGCGCCCGCCGAAGGTCTGGCGCAATGGTTTGGCCAGGCTCGCAGCAACGCACACGCCGTGCCGCGAGAAGCGCATCTGACACGCGCACCCGGCGGCGGTGGCGCCACGCCGGGCGCTTTCGGCCAGACCGGATCGTCCAACGCTGCTGCTTCTGCAGCCGCGGCTGCAGAAGCAGCCAGGGTCCGCTGGGACGGCACCCTGGTCATGAGCCTTCCGGCACGCTGATTGCGTCCTTGATCGCATCGTCCAACACCATGGCCACCCGCCCTCGCTCCACCCTCGCGCCAGAGACCGCCGTCATCGGCTGGCGCTGGGCGCTCCTGGGTACGGTGCTGGGCATTGCGATGGCTCTCGCGCTGTTCGCACCGGCCCGCTGGCTGGCCGCCAGCCTCGCGCAGTGGAGCAACGGGCGCCTCGAACTGGTCAACCCACGCGGCACGGTGTGGAACGGCACGGCCGGCGTGGTGTTCTCCAGCGGTGGCGGCGGGGCGGAGTCGATCTCGCTGCCAGGCACGCTGGCGTGGACGCTGCGGCCGCGCTGGAACGCCATCGCCGGTGCGCTCGACATTCCTTGTTGCGCCGCACAGTCGTTGCGCTTCATTGCCGCGCCGCATGCCAACGGCGTGCAGGTCGACTGGCAAGACGGCCAGTCGCGCTGGCCCGCGGCGCTTCTGAGCGGCTTCGGCGCGCCCTGGAACACGCTCAAGCCCGAAGGCGTGCTCGACCTGTCGACCCGCGCCTGGTCGATGCGCTGGGACGGCCCTCGACTCGCGATGGCTGGCCGCGCCACGCTGGCGGCCACCGACATTTCATCCAGCCTCTCGACACTGCGGCCGATGGGCAGCTACCAGCTGCTGCTCGACGGCGGTCCGGCACCGACGTTGCTGCTCACCACGCGTGAAGGCAGTCTGCAATTGAGCGGCAGCGGCCGCTGGAACGGCAAGGCGTTTCGCTTCGACGGCGAGGCCAGTGCCGCCGCCGGCCGCGAAGACGCGCTTTCGAATCTTTTGAACATCATCGGACGGCGCAGCGGCGCGCGTTCGCTCATCACCTTGGGTTGACCATGAAGCACTTGTCTTCGCATGGCGTTCGCATCGGTCTGGTCGCACTCGCGGCACAGATTTTGATAGCGGCTTGCATTCCATCCGCGTTCGCTCAAGACGTCGCAGGCCCGCGCCGCGGCGAGCCGATCACGCTCAACTTCAACAACGCCGAAATCGAATCGGTAGCGCGCACACTGGCCGTCGTCACCGGCCGCGACGTGGTGGTCGACCCGCGCGTCAAGGGCACCATCAATCTGCAAACCGATCGGCCGATCTCGCCGGCCGCCGCCTTCAACCAGTTCGCTGCCGCACTGCGACTGCAGGGCTTTGCGATCGTGCAGGCCGACGGCCTCTACAAGATCGTTCCCGAAGCCGACGCCAAACTGCAAAGCAGCGCGGTGACAACGTCGACCAGCGCCACCTCGACGCTCTCTGGCAACCAGATCGTCACGCAAGTCTTCAAGCTCAACTACGAGTCGGCGGCCAACCTGCTGCCGGTGCTGCGCCCGCTCATCGCGCCCAACAACACGATCAATGTGAACCCAGGCAACAACTCGCTGGTCATCACCGACTATGCCGAGAACATGCGCCGCCTGGCGCGCATCGTGGCCGCACTCGACGTGCCGAACGCCGGAGACGTCGACATCATTCCGCTCAAGCATTCGGTCGCCACCGACCTGGTGCCCCTGGTCACGCGACTGCTTGAAGGCACCGGCTCGCAAGGTACGGCGCCCGGCACGGTCGACGCGTCGTTTCGCACCACGCTGCTGGCCGAACCGCGCAGCAATGCCATCATCGTGCGGGCCGCGAATCCGGCGCGCGCGCAGCTTGTTCGCACGCTGGTCGACAAGCTCGACCGCGCGCCCATCGACAGCGGCAACGGTGCAGCTGGCAACATCTACGTCATCTACCTCAAGAACTCAGACGCAGTGAAGTTAGCCGCCACGCTGCGGGCTGCGCTGTCGACCGAAGCGCGCGGCGGCAGTGCTGCGGGTGCGTCGTTTCCCAACGCTACGGGCATTCAACCGGTGTCGCAGGTGCAGCCCACCCAGGCCGGCACGTCGGCCGCCAACACGCCGCTCAACAACACCAACCAGCCGTCGACCGGCGGCCAGATCCAGGCCGATCCGTCGACCAATTCGTTGATCATCACAGCGGCCGAGCCGCAATACCGACAGATTCGTGCGGTCGTCGACAAGCTCGACAGTCGCCGCGCACAGGTCATGATTGAAAGCCTGATCATCGAAGTGAGCGCCACCAAGGCGGCGGAGTTTGGCGTGCAATGGCAGAGCGCGTTGGGCGGCAGCGGAGAAAACGTCGGGGTGCTCGGCACCAACTCGAGCCTGGGCGGTCAAAACATCATCGACCTGGCCGTAGGCATCGCCACCAAGAACGCGGCAACGCGGCCTTCTACCGGCATCAACTTCGGCATCGGCCACAAGATCAATGGAAAGTACGTGCTTGGTTTCCTGGCGCGCTTTCTCGAAAGCAATGGCGAGGGCAACACGCTGTCGACACCCAATTTGCTGACGCTCGATAACGAAGAAGCCAAGATCGTGATCGGCCAGAACGTGCCCTTTGTGACCGGTCAATACGCCAGCACCAACGGCAATACGTCGACCATTAATCCGTTCACCACGGTCGAACGAAAGGACGTCGGCCTGACCTTGCGCGTGCGGCCGCAGATCAACGAGAACGGCACCGTCAAGCTGGCGATCTTTCAGGAAGTGTCGAACGTCGATCCGGCCACGCGCACCGACATCAATGGCCCGACCACCAACAAACGTTCGATCGAATCCAACGTGCTGGTCGAAGACGGCAGCATCGTCATGTTGGGCGGCCTGCTGCAGGACGACTACTCGCGCTCGAACGAAAAAGTGCCGCTGGCCGGCGACATTCCGATCATCGGCAACCTGTTCAAGAGCGAAACCCGCTCGCGCAACAAGACCAACCTGATGATTTTTTTGCGCCCGGTCGTGATTCGCGACGGCGCTGCCAGCGAAGCCTTTGCCTACGACCGCTACGATGCGATCCGTGCGCAGCAAATCGCCGTTCAGCCCGAAAGCAACTTGGCACTGCGCGGCGTAAGCGAGGCGCCTTTGCTTCCCGAACTGCCACCGTCGAAGCTGGGCAACACCCGCATAGAAGGCACCCGTCTGATACCTCCACCCCTGGTGAACGAGAGCTTCAAGCCGGTTGCACCCAGCCCCTTGCGCGGTGCCCTGCCGCCGACCGCGGATCCGACGAGCACACGCGAATTGCCCTGAGATTAATTGGCCTCCTGATGCGCTACCCCCTGCCCTACGCGTTCGCTCGCGGCCAGCAACTGCTGCTCGAAGAGGCCGACGACGGCGCTTACACCTTGTGGATGCCGCAGGCGCCGCCGCGCAGTGCTGTCGGCGAGGTGATGCGCAAGTACGCCATCAAGACCTTCGAAGCGTTGCCGCCCGGACAGTTGGCCCAACGCATCAGCGCCGCCTACGCGCAAGGCGAATCGAACGCTGCCGCGGTGGTGAGCGAAGTGCAAGGCGATGCCGACTTGTCGCGAATGATGCAGGAGCTGCCTGCCGTCGAAGACTTGCTGGAAAGCGCCGGCGACGCGCCCATCATTCGCATGCTGAACGCGCTATTGACGCAGGCCGCGCGCGACGGCGCCAGCGACATCCACATCGAGCCGTATGAGCGCACCTCGTCGGTCCGCTTTCGCATCGATGGCACGCTGCGCGAAGTGGTGCAGCCCAATCGCGCGCTGCATGCGGCGCTGATCTCGCGCCTGAAGATCATGGCCGACCTCGACATCGCCGAAAAGCGCCTGCCTCAAGATGGCCGCATCAGCCTGCGCATCGGCACCCGTGCAGTCGACGTGCGCGTGTCGACGCTGCCCTCGGCGCACGGCGAACGCGCTGTGCTGCGGCTGCTAGACAAGACCGAAAGCAAGCTCACGCTAGAGGCTGTCGGCATGCAGGGCGGCACGCTGGCGCGCTTCGAGCAGCTCATCGGCCAGCCGCACGGGATCATCCTGGTGACGGGACCGACTGGCTCAGGCAAGACCACGACGCTGTACGCCGCACTCGGCCGACTCGACGCCGGCCGCAGCAACATCATGACGGTCGAAGACCCCATCGAGTACGAGCTGACTGGCATCGGGCAAACGCAGGTCAACGCCAAGATCGAATTGACTTTTGCCAAGGCCTTGCGCGCGATCCTCCGGCAAGACCCCGACGTGATCATGATCGGCGAGATTCGCGATTTCGAGACTGCGCAGATCGCGATCCAGGCGTCGCTGACAGGACACCTGGTGCTGGCGACTTTGCACACCAACGATTCGGTGAGTGCGGTGACGCGGCTGACCGACATGGGCGTCGAACCGTTCCTGCTCAGCTCGTCGTTGCTCGGCGTGCTGGCGCAACGACTGGTGCGAAAGGTCTGCACCGTGTGCACCGGCGCCGGCTGCGAAGCTTGCGGCCAAACCGGCTACCAGGGCCGCACCGGTATCTTCGAACTGCTGGTCGCGGACGAAACAGTGCAGTCGCTGATCCACAGCCGCGCGCCCGAGAGCCAGCTCTTCGTCGCTGCCGAGCGCGGCGGCTTGCGGTCGATGCGCGAGGACGGGGAGCGACTGGTGCAGGCCGGGGTGACGTCGCGGGCAGAACTGTTGCGGGTGACGCGAGACTGAGGACGTCTCGCCGGGCACGACCCGTGCCGCCTGCAAACACTGACAATGCGAACTAGCGAACCCTCGCCACCTATCCGCTCATGCCTGCCTATTCCTTCGAAGCCATAGACCAGCAAGGCCTGGCCCGCAAAGGCGTGCTCGAAGCCGACACCGCCCGCAGCGCCCGCGGCCTGCTCCGCGCGCAATCGCTCATCCCGCTGACCGTCACATCCGTCGGCAGTGGCGGGGCCGATGCACCATCGTCCAGCGGCTGGCGTCGCGCACTGGCAGGCGGTCGCATCTTCAATTCCACCGCCCTGGCCATCTGGACGCGGCAACTTGCAGGATTGGTCTCTTCCGGACTGCCGCTGGAACGCGCCCTCACCGCGCTGACTGACGAAGCCGAGAGCGAGCGCCAGCGCAACCTGCTGGCGTCGCTCCGTGCCGAAGTCAACGGCGGCTCGCCCTTCGGACGCGCCTTGTCGCAGCACCCGCACGAGTTCTCGCCGATCTACACCGCGGTGATCAGCGCCGGCGAGCAAAGCGGCAACCTGGGCATGGTGCTGGAGCGACTTGCCGACGACCTCGAACAAAGCATGGCGTTGCGGCAAAAGCTGGTCGGCGCGGCGCTGTACCCGGCCATCGTCACGCTGGTCGCGATTGCGATCGTGATCTTTCTGGTCAGCTACGTGGTGCCGCAAGTCGCGAATGTGTTCGCCGGAACCAAACGCGCGTTGCCGTTTTTGACAGTCGCGATGCTGGGCCTGAGCGCGTTCGTTCGGAACTACGGCTGGGCCATGCTGGTGGCGATCGCCTTCATCGTGTTCAGCGCACGGCTCGCTTTGGCCCGGGCGGCCTTCCGCGAAAAGTTCGACGCCGCGTGGCTCAACCTTCCATTGGTCGGCAAGCTCGCGCGTCAGTACAACGCGGCGCGCTTTTCCAGCACGCTGGCCATGCTCACGACGGCCGGCGTGCCGATCCTGAAAGCGCTGCAGGCCGCGTCCGAAACGCTGAGCAACACCGCCATGCGCGCCGATGCGCTAGATGCCCTGGTGCTGGTGCGCGAAGGCGCACCGCTGGCTTCGGCGTTGGCGCAAAAGAAACGCTTTCCCGGCATCGTCTCGATGTTCGCGCGGCTCGGCGAGCAAACCGGCACGCTGCCGCTGATGCTGCAGCGCGCTGCCAACCAGCTCGGCGCCGAGGTCCAACGGCGCGCGATGCATCTGGCGACCATCCTGGAGCCGCTGCTGATCGTGGCGATGGGCGGCGTCGTCATGCTCATCGTGCTGGCGGTGCTGATGCCGATCATTCAGCTCAACCAGTTCGTCAAGTAGCAAGCGACAACCCATGGCCGTCACCCTGGACGACAAGCTCGTCGTCGCCATTTCTTCCCGCGCACTCTTCAATCTCGAAGAAGAAAACCGGCTGTTCGATTCGGGCGATCCCGAGGGCTACATGAAGCTGCAGTTCGAGCGGCTCGACGTGCCGGCCCAACCCGGCATCGCGTACTCGCTGGTACGCAAGCTGCTGCGCTTCAACGACGACGGCGTGCAGCGCGTCGAAGTCGTGATCCTGTCGCGCAACGATCCGGTGTCGGGCATGCGCATCTTTAAGTCGAGCGTGGCCGCCGACATCAAGCTGCAGCGCGGCGTGTTCACTCAGGGCCGGCCGCCCTTCGGCTACCTGCGACCTTTGCGCGCGCATCTGTTTTTGTCGGTGAATGCACAGGACGTGCGCGAAGCGCTGAACGCCGGCTTCCCGGCGGCGCGCGTGTTGGTCGAATCGGTCAAGGCGAGCGACGCCTACCCGGACGAAGTGCGCATCGCTTTCGACGGCGACGCGGTGCTGTTCAGCGACGAGGCCGAGCGCGTGTTCCAGAGCCAGGGGCTCGATGCGTTCCAGGCGCACGAATCCAGCAAGGCCGAGCTGCCCTTGCCTGAAGGCCCGTTCAAGCCATTGCTGGCCGCGCTGCACCGGTTGCAACACGCCGGCAATGTCGATATGCGCATTCGCACTGCACTGGTGACGGCGCGCAGCGCGCCGGCGCACGAGCGCGCCATTCGCACGCTCATGAAATGGAACATCCGCGTCGACGAAGCGATGTTCCTCGGCGGCCTGCCCAAGGGCGAGTTCCTGCGCGAGTTCGAACCCGATTTCTTTTTCGACGACCAGACCGGCCACGTCGACGCGGCGGCCCGCCATGTGCCGTCTGGCCACGTGTCGAGCGGCATCAGCAATCCGCACTGAAAAACCCACCGAAAATACGGTCGTTTCGTCATTCCATTTTTCTGCGTGCTACGGCACCTCCTGCCCATGTCCACCATCCTCCAAGACATCCCCGCCGGCCAAAAAGTCGGCATCGCCTTTTCCGGCGGCCTCGACACCAGTGCCGCCTTGCTCTGGATGAAGCAAAAGGGTGCCCTCCCCTATGCGTACACGGCCAACCTGGGCCAACCCGACGAGCCGGACTACGAAGAGATCCCGCGCAAGGCGATGGAGTACGGCGCGATCCAGGCGCGGCTCATCGACTGCCGCACGCAGCTGGTCAACGAAGGCATCGCCGCGCTGCAGGCCGGTGCCTTCCACATTTCGACCGCCGGCGTCACCTACTTCAACACGACGCCGATCGGCCGTGCGGTCACCGGCACGATGCTGGTCGCGGCCATGAAGGAAGACGACGTCAACATCTGGGGCGACGGAAGCACCTACAAGGGCAACGACATCGAGCGTTTCTACCGCTATGGTCTGCTCACCAATCCGTCGCTCAAGATCTACAAGCCGTGGCTCGACCAGTTGTTCATCGACGAGCTGGGGGGCCGTGCCGAGATGTCGGCCTTCATGACCCAGCACGGTTTCGGCTACAAGATGTCGGCTGAAAAGGCCTACTCGACCGACTCCAACATGCTCGGTGCGACGCACGAGGCCAAAGACCTGGAGCACCTGTCGAGCGGCATGAAGATCGTGAATCCGATCATGGGCGTGGCCTTCTGGAAAGAGACGGTCGAGGTCAAGACCGAGGAGGTCACAGTGCGCTTCGAAGAAGGCATGCCAGTGGCGCTCAACGGCGTGAGCTACGCCGACTCGGTGTCGCTGCTGCTCGAAGCGAATCGCATCGGCGGTCGCCACGGTCTGGGCATGAGCGACCAGATCGAAAACCGCATCATCGAAGCCAAGAGCCGCGGCATCTACGAGGCACCCGGCCTGGCCTTGCTCTTCATCGCCTACGAGCGGCTGGTGACGGGCATTCACAACGAAGACACCATCGAGCAGTACCGCATGAACGGCCTGAAACTCGGCCGCCTGCTCTACCAGGGCCGCTGGTTCGACCCGCAGGCGATCATGCTGCGCGAGACTGCGCAGCGCTGGATTGCCAGCGCGATCACCGGTGAAGTGACACTGGAACTGCGCCGCGGCAACGACTACTCGCTGTTGAACACCGATTCGCCGAACCTTACCTACAAGCCCGAGCGCTTGAGCATGGAAAAGGTAGAGGGCGCTTTCTCGCCGCGCGACCGCATCGGTCAGTTGACCATGCGCAACCTCGACATCATCGACACGCGCGACAAGCTGATGACTTACACGCGCACCGGCTTGCTGGCACCGGGCTCGACACCCGTTCTGCCAAAGCCGAAGGCTGACGACAAGCCCGACTGAATCACTGCGCTTCAGTGCCGCTTAACTTTGGCGCGAGGCACGCCGGTAGGATCCCCGCACCGCGCGTACCGACGCGCTTCACGATGATGGCGGTTCGATGTCTTCTGCTTCTTCCACTCTTCCCGCAACGTCGCTCGCGGAGCCTTCTCGGTCTTTCCTGCAGACGCTGAGGCGCATAGGACGCCTTTCGGCACCCTACTTTCGTTCCGAAGAAAAGTGGAAGGCCTGGGGCCTGTTGATCGGCGTCGTCGCGCTGAACCTGGGCACGGTCTACGTGACGGTGCTCATCAACGACTGGAGCCGCGTGTTCTACGACGCGCTGCAGGCCAAGAACCAGCCGGTGTTCTGGACGCAGTTGCTGCGCTTCACTTACATCGCGATGGCCGGCATCCTGGTCGCTGTCCTCAAGTTCTATTTGACGCAGCTGCTGCAAGTGCGGTGGCGCGCTTGGATGACGCGCAGCTACATGACGCGCTGGCTCGCCAACCACACCTTCTACCGGATCGAGCTCGCGCGATATTCGGCTCGAACCACTGTCGATGGCGCGCAAACTGCCAACCCCGACAACCCGGACCAGCGCATCCAGGAAGACATGCAGCTCTTCACCGACTACACGGTGACGCTGTCGATGGGCATCCTGAACTCGGTCGTGACGCTGGTCACCTTCATCGGCATTCTGTGGGGCCTGTCGGGTCCGCTGGCGTTCACGCTGGGCGGGCAGAGCTTCTCGGTGCCGGGTTACATGGTGTGGGTCGCGGTGATCTACTGTGCCGTCGGCACGACCATCACGCATTACATCGGGCGGCCGCTCATCGGCCTCAACTTCCGTCAGCAGCGCTTCGAAGCCGATTTCCGGCATCACCTGATCCGGGTGCGCGAGAACAGCGAAGCGATCGCGCTCGATCGCGGTGAAAAGGTCGAGCACGGCCAGCTCGACACGCGCTTCTCCAGCGTGCTGCGCAACTACCTCTCGCTCATCAAGCAACAGAAGAACCTGGTGGCGTTCACCGCATCGTTCGGGCAGCTGTCCGTGGTCTTTCCGTTCTTTCTGGCGGCGCCCCGCTTCTTCAGTGGCGCGATCCAGTTCGGCGAGCTGATGCAGATTTCACGGACCTTCAGCACGGTGCAGGACTCGCTCTCGTGGTTCGTCGACAACTACGATCGGGTCGCAGTTTGGCGCGCCACCGCCGACCGGCTCTCCACCTTCGACGACGCCATGCGCGCGCACGCAGAAACGCAGGCAGCGGTCGCGCGCCAGCCCGGCTCGCGCCTGCACACCGACAACCTCGACGTGGCATTGCCCGACGGCACCAAGCTGTTGCATCACACCGCGTTGACCGTGCAGCCCGGCGAGAGCGTGCTGCTGCAGGGCCCGTCGGGCAGCGGAAAGTCGACGCTGTTCCGTGCCTTCGCCGGCATCTGGCCTTTTGCCGTCGGCACCGTGCACGTGCCAACCAACACGATGTTCATTCCCCAGCGGCCGTATGTGCCGGATGGCACCTTGCGCGATGCGCTGACCTACCCGAACCCCGCATCCGACTACGACGACGACGCATTGCGCCAGGCGTTGAATGACGCGCTTCTGCCCGAGCTCGCAAAGCGGCTGGACGACAGCGACGCCTGGAGCCAGAAGCTCTCCGGCGGCGAGCAACAACGCCTCGCCATCGCGCGCGTGCTGCTCAAGAAGCCGGCCTGGCTGTTCGCCGACGAGGCCACCAGCGCGCTCGATGCCGAGGCAGAGGCCGTGTTGTACCAACGACTAGCGGCCACGGTGCAGGTAGGCGGTGGTGCCATGGTGTCGATCGCTCATCGACCTTCCGTAGGCGATCACCACAAGCAGCGTTGGACGCTGGTGCCGCAAGCCGAGGGCACTGGATCGGAAGGCAAAGCGCGCTACCGATTGAGCACCGATGCGGGAAGCCCAGCCGGCGCTGCCGCGTGAACTCGTCGACTGCTCAGTCGCGGACGACGTAGCGCTCCCACCCGTTCTTTCGAAGCACGCACGCCGGGCAGGTGCCGCAGCCGTAACCCCAGGCGTGCCGATGCGTGCGGTCGCCGAGGTAGCAGGTGTGCGTCTCTTCGACGATGAGTTCGACCAGCGGCAAGCCGCCGAGGCGCTCGGCCATTTGCCAAGTCTCGGCCTTGTCGATCCACATCAACGGCGTCTCGATGACCAGGCGTCGCTCCAGCCCGAGCGACAGGGCCAGTTGCATCGCCTTCATCGTGTCGTCGCGGCAATCGGGGTAGCCGGAAAAGTCGGTTTCGCAAACTCCGGTGACGATCACTTGGAGTCCGCGCCGGTAGGCCAGCGCACCGGCGAGCGTGAGGAACAGCAGGTTGCGGCCGGGCACGAACGTGTTCGGCAAGCCGTCGGCCTGCATCGCGAAAGCGACCTCTTCGGTGAGCGACGAGCCTCCGAGTTGGGCCAGCGCGTCGATCGTCAGCAAATGGTCTTCGCCGAGCCGCGATACCCAGCGCGGAAAGCACTCGCGCAGTTTCGCCAGAATGCTGCCGCGCATGTCGAGCTCGATGCGGTGGCGCTGGCCGTAATCGAAACCGAGTGTCTCGACCCGCTGGTACTTCGAAAGGGCTTCGGCGAGGCAAGTCGTCGAGTCCTGGCCGCCGGAAAAGAGGACGAGTGCGGTGGTGTGGAGCGGCATGTTCGTGAAAGATATGGTGGGCGATCGGCGCGGTGCATGGCACGTCGACTGTGCGCCACGCCTCGTGGCCGGCTGGCCTGATTTTCGCAGTCCCGCAGGTTGTGCCGTTTCGACTGACTGTCGAACCTTTTTGCCTTGATGAACAAGAAATCCTGGAAAGCTTTCCAGTTGGCACTGGCACCGATCACACACGATGGGGTAGTGAAATTCTTTCTTCCATAGGCATACCCGGCTCAGTGCAGACTTTCGACTAGTCTGCTTCAGGGAGTTGTTTTGACAATGGCGCCATTTCGGAGTCGATACCATGTACCAAAACGGTTGTCGTATGCCGGCTCGTACATCTCCTTGATCGTTATCGGTAATATGCCGCCCCCGTGATAGGTCATACGGTCTCTCTCTTTGCTCAGATAAATGAGCTTCGGCTTTTTCTCGCGAATCTCGCTGACTACCTGTTCCAACTGGCGAGCGAGATAAAACGTTGAGCCATTGATTTCAATCACCGGCCGACGTTGCAGCATGAAATGCATCCTCGCATCACCCCAGACAACGATACGGTCCTGCTCGCCGGCAATGCCTCTCACAGCCTCCACGGACTCTTTGTACTCTGACAACCGAGCATCGAGCGAATTGTCCAACGCGCTCTGACTGGCCGCAGTAAAGGGCATCGCAGCAAACACCTTCACAACTTTTCGGCCCAATGGCCATCCGAAATTAATCAATACGCTGATGATCATTAGCGCAATGGCGGCTTGTCGATAGCGCAGATTCTTCGTGGAACCAAGCCGGCACAGTGCATCGACGAAGCCCAGTGCCGCGAGTACGCCGAGTGGCAGGAAAAGCAGGTCGAAGTGATAGTCCCAGAATGAAAGCACCTGCATGGGGATCACAATCATCGCCCCTGCACACCACGCGGTACAGAGCAACTCCAGGCGCGACCGATGCCGCAACCCGTTGAAGGCAGCCCATGCGGCCCAGGGAACCAACGCAACTGTGCCGATAAGGAACCAGCGCGTCGAACCCAGGAGCCTGAGTATGGTGTTGTGCTCGTACTCTCGCACTGCGATCCCGGGATACACGAAGGCCGTCCAGAGCGCCTCGGTCAAGGTGCCATTGAGTTGCATCCAGATCACCACCGGCAACAACGTGAACAGGCAACCCGCGAACATCGGTGCCACTCGCCACCTGATCAAACTACCTCCATCTATCCTGTCTTTCCACCTGGCGTGGGCGATTGCAGTCACGATCACAGCCATGGGCAGAATAACCAGCATGGTTTTGAACAACGCAACGATTGCAAGCATCGCGCCGGCAATCGCGTAGCGCCCTGCCGTCGCGCGTTCTTTGCCTGGCTTCGACTCGACACCGACGCACCACAGCACGACCGCGATGGGGCCGCCCACAATCCATTCGACCTGTGAAAACTGGTTGATGGAAGCCCGACCGTAGAAACTCGCGAAACCGAAGCACGGCGCAAGGACGGCTGCGAGTGCGCCTCGCTGTCGCACAGCCGCCCACAGAACGCCGGCAACACAGAGAGACCAGACAACATCCATCCAGCGCAGGCCGACTGCATCGAAGCTGAAGATCGATCCGACCGCCAGGTACCACCAATAGATCCCAGGCTGCTTCATATCCCAGAACTCGCGGTACATCTGTGCGCCATCGGTCATCTCGCGCGCCGCGTACATGAACAGCGCCTGGTCTTCGTTGAACGGGTAGTGCAGATGAAGCATCGTCAACAAAAGTACGACTGCCAGCACGATCAGGATGCTTTCCCTGCCCGTTGCAGAACTGCGCCTGTGCGCCGTATTGATGTTGTTCATTGCTTGTTCAAATCTTTGCTAAAGGAAATTGTGTTCGGAGCTCAACCGGCCAGGTATAGGACAACTGCAGCCATGCCGACGGCAAGTCGGCTGACCCAGTCACGCGCGGCAAAAACCACCGGGTCGTCGTGCAACGCGCCACGAATCGCCTTAAGCCAGATGCGCATGACCCAAAACAAGAAAACCGGAATCAATGCCCATAGGTAAACAGGGTTGACGTATCTCTCCGACATCTGCGAGTCCTGCAAATACAAGCTGAGCAACAGCGCCGACATTTGCCCTGCGGCGACGCCTGCGCTAAGCACGAAAGTAACGTCGCCAGGTTGATAGCCGCGATCGCGCGTCATTCGCTCCAGGGCATCCGGCGATCCGGTCGTCAGTTCGACGTAGCGCTTGGCCAATGCAAGACTCAGGAATATGAAGAGCGAGAACGACAAAATCCAGAATGACAGTGGCTGGCCGGTTGCCGCAGTTCCCGCCGCGACCCGGACTGTGTAGAGGCCGGCCAGCGAAAAGACATCGACCACCGCACGACGCTTCAAAAACAGGGAATAAGCGGTGGTCAGTGCGACATAGAAGAGCAGCACCCACAGAAAAACTTTCGGGAGAAAGAGCAACGAAAACGCAAGCGACGCCAAGGCAAGTCCAGTCGCCAGCGCAAGGCCGCGGAGCACCGAGATCTCGCCGGCCGCAAACGGTCGTGACCGTTTGCGATGGTGCAGTCGATCAGACTGTAGATCGAGCAAATCATTGACGATATAGACCGCAGATGCAGCCAGCCCAAAAGCAAAAAAGGCAAAGACGCCGTTAAGCAGCAGCGCGCTGCTGAGGTTATGCAGCACTGGCATCAGCGGCAGAAACACCAACACGTTTTTAAGCCATTGATGCAGCCGCATTCCATAGAGGTATCGCCGCAAAGAGGTAGCCGGAGGTTCGATGACTGCATCGACCTTTGTCAACCGGGCGGCATGCTGTACCAAAGAATGCGAGCGACTCACGACAACCGCGGCGGCAGCACCGCTCCACACGTCCAGATCCGCGGTGCTGTCACCCGCGTAGCAGAACGGCTCACCTTCGGCGTCATCTTGAATGGCCTTCAACTTGGCCGCGCCGCGCATGTTGATGAGCCCGTCCGACGCCAGAACGGCATCAAACAGACCCAAATGGTCTGCAACCTTGCGCGCGAATTCGGCGTCGCTGGCGGTGGCGAGCACCACTCGGCGTCCGGCCACACGTGCGTTATGAATCAATTCCAGAACAGCGGGGCGATATGGCAGCGTGACGACATCGATGTCGACGTGCAGTGCGACTTTTCGCTTGAAAGCGGATTTTCCGTGCACGAGCCACCATGGAAGGCTGAGCAACGAACCCGGTGCTGAGCGCACCAACTGCAGCAATGATTCGTGCAGCAGATCGGTAGCGATCAATGTACCGTCGAGATCGACGTAGAGCGGCTGGGGCGAGACCGCGAGAGTGAGGCTCGATGCCATCTCAACCCCTGCCGAGAACAACGACGCCGACCAGGATGATTGCGATCCCCAGCAAGCGTTGCGTCGTTAATGCCTCACCGAAAAAATGCCATGCAAGGACCGCTGCGATGACGTATCCCATCGAGAGCATGGGGTATGCGACTGTGACGTCGACTCGCGTCAATGCAACGACCCACAGTCCGGCACTGATGAAATAACAGGTCAGGCCGACCAGTATCCAAGGCTGCAAGGCAGCGCTCCACGCGGCATCGACCATCGATCCGATGCTTGCCATGGACACTGAACCGATCGCTCGGGCGCCCGCCTTGAGCATCAGCTGGGCTGCCGAATTCAGCAGCACACCCGCAAAAATAATGGCGAAAGTGCTGAGATTCACGCCTATGACCCTTTGTACGATCCGCGCGAACGAAACGTGGCGGAGAAGCTGGACATCGAAACCTCCGGATTGAAAGCAAGGCAGCGCGAAACGATGTTTCGCCAACGAACTGCCTATTGCGCCCCGCTCTATCCGGATTGCAATTCAGTGCTTTGTGTTGGCGCGATGTTACAACAAAAGACTTACATTACAACTAGTATCTATTTGGCAAATGTCGATCTGCGCGGTTTTACTCCGCAGATTGATCTGGTCTCTGGCTACAGCGAACTAAAGAAAGCGCTCGAGCAACTTGCGCGAAGTACGGTCCAGCGCCTTCGCATCGGGAATGCGGAACTGCACGCCATGCGCGCTGGCGATCAGCAATGCGCCGCCGTCGAGCCGGCGAATGTCTTCTTCGGCTTTAAGCACGAAACTGGTCTCGCCGCGGTCGGTGCTGACGGTCCATGTGCTCGGCACACCGAAGCTCGACACCGCATGCAGTTGCTGCAGCGTCGGCGCGAAGTCGCGCACCGCCAAGTCTTGCGCCAGCAAAGCGAGCGCCTCTGGAGGCACATCATCCAGCCGGTCTAGCCACAGCACTTCCTTGCCGTCGCTGCCGACCAGGGACACGCCGGCGTCCGGCGCACTGAGCGGAAAGGCGCGTACCGGCACGATGCCGATGTGGCGCACGCCGTCGGCGTCGATCAGCACGAGTCGCCCAAAGGTGTCGCGTTCGATGTCCATCTTTATTCGCGTTGTCGTCGTGTTCATTGCAGCCCCGCCGGATGTGCCGGGTGCGTGCCGAGCGCCACTTGCACCGCAGCGCGCTCGCTCACCGCGCCATCGCTCGCCTCTTCGTCCGCCTGCCGCAATTGCGCCTGGTAGAGCCGCCAATAGGCGCCCTGCCTTTCCATCAACGCGTCGTGCGGCCCGACCTCGACGACCTCGCCGCGGTCCATCACGACCAGCCGGTCGGCCTTGCGCAACGTAGACAACCGATGCGCGATGGCGATGGTCGTACGTCCTTTCACCAAGTTGTCCAGTGCCCGCTGAATCTCTTTCTCCGTCTCGGTGTCGACCGCCGATGTGGCCTCGTCGAGTATCAGGATGCGCGGGTCGATCAACAGCGCGCGGGCGATGCTGATGCGCTGTCGCTCACCGCCCGACAGGCCTTGTCCGCGCTCGCCGACCAGCGAATCGTAGCCGTGCGCGAGCCGCAGGATGAAGTCGTGCGCGTGGGCCGCGCGTGCGGCAGCCACGACCTCTTCGCGCGTGGCGTCGGGCTTGCCGTAGGCGATGTTCTGCGCGATGGTGCCGAAAAACAGAAACGGCTCCTGCAGCACCAGCCCGACATGTCTCCGGTAGTCGGTGACTGCGAAGCGCCGGATGTCGGTGCCGTCGACAAGGATGGCGCCATCGGTCACGTCGTAGAAGCGGCAGATCAGGTTGACCAGCGTGCTCTTGCCCGAGCCGCTGTGGCCGACAAGGCCGATCATTTCGCCGGGCTCGATCACCAGGTCGAGGTTGCGAATCACCGCACGCGAGCCGTATCGAAAGCCCACGTCCTTCATCTCGATGCGTCCGGTAATGCGCTGCACCTTGACCGGGTTCGCCGGTTCCGGCACGTTGCTCACATGGTCGAGGATGTCGAAGATGCGCTTGGCACCGGCGGCTGCTTTTTGCGTGACCGAGACGATGCGACTCATCGAATCGAGCCGCGTGTAGAAGCGGCCGATATAAGCGATGAAGGCGGTCAGCACACCGACCGTGATGCGCCCGCGCGCCACCTGCCAGATGCCGAAGCCCCAGACCACGAGCAGGCCCATCTCGGTGAGCAGCGACACACTGGGCGTGAACAGCGACCACGTCTTGTTCAGCTTGTCGTTCACTTGCAGGTTGTACGCATTGGCGGAATGGAAGCGATCGGCCTCGCGCTTTTCCTGCGCGAAGGCCTTGACCACGCGAATGCCTGGAATGGTGTCGGCCAGCACGTTGGTCACTTCGCTCCACACGCGGTCGATTTTCTCGAAGCCGGTGCGCAGACGATCGCGCACCACATGGATCATCCAGGCGATGAAGGGCAGCGGTACCAGCGTGACGACCGCCAGCAACGGATTGATCGAAAACAGGATCACCGCGGTCATCGCGATCATCAGCACGTCGGTCACGAAGTCGAGCGCGTGCAACGAAAGGAAAACATTGATGCGGTCGGTCTCGGAGCCGATGCGCGACATCAGGTCGCCAGTGCGTTTGCCGCCGAAGTAGTCGAGCGGCAATGTCAGCAGATGCTCGTACGTCGTCGTGCGCAAGTCGGCGCCGATGCGCTCCGACACGAGTGCCAGCAGGTAGGTGCGCGCCCAGCCCAACGCCCAGCCAGCCAATGCCGAAAGCAAGAGCGCCCCAAGAAAAAGCACAACCTTTGCGATGGCTATCTGCTGCCCGTTCTGGAACGGAATCAGGATGTCGTCCATCAACGGGATGGTCAGATAGGGCGGCACCAACGTGGCAGCGGTCGACGCCAGCGTGAGCAGGAAGCCGGTGATCAATTGTTTGCGATAGGGCTTGGCAAAGCGGCCCAGCCGCAGCAGCACCCATGTCGACGGCGGCGCCTGCGCCTCGACTGCCTCGGGAAGTTCATCGACGTCGGCCAGCTCGGCGATTGCAGCAGCGCCTGCATTCGGGTCAACAGCAACAGCCATCCGCTGCCCGAAAAGCTTCAACAGCCTGAGCGCCGAAGCCTGCTGCTCGAGCGTGTAATGCCAGCGTGCCAGCTGGCCCTGCGCACCCTGCAACTCGAGCGTGCCGATGCCCGCATGGTCGATCAGATGCAGCGCGATTCCGGGTTCCGAAAGTGGCCACTCGCGCCACGCCCCTGCGGCGTCTCGCGCCAGCAGGCGATGATCTGCTAGCGCGACGAGCCCGGACGAGAACCGAAGTTCGTTGTCGAGGTCAACCGCGAGCGTCGCCAGAACGTTTTCGGCGGTGGTGAGCCGGCTTTTCAGCGCGTCTGAGACCGCCTCTATTTCTCCCTGCCGGGTACCCACTGGATCGTGATGTTGCATTGTGTTTATTTGACTCTCGCCTGTTGCAGGCCCGCCGAGCCCCGTGGGACCCGCCGTGGCGCGCGATGGGCGCCGATTTTGACCGATCGCCATGCGCGCGCCTGAGCGCGCCGCGGTGCCCTGCCAAATCATTTCGAAAAGACATCGAACGTTCCCATGACCCGTTTCGACGACATCCGACTCCTGCGCATCAACTATTTGCGCGGGCCCAACATCTGGACTTATCGGCCGGTGCTCGAAGTTTGGCTCGATCTCGGCCGGCTGGAAGATTTTCCGTCGAACACCATCGACGGCTTCACCGGGCGTCTGACGACCCTGCTGCCGGCACTCATCGAGCACCACTGCGGCGTCGGTGAACGCGGCGGATTTATTTCGCGGCTGAACGAAGGCACCTGGTCGGGCCATGTGCTCGAACACGTCGTCATCGAATTGCTCAACCTCGCCGGCATGCCGACCGGGTTCGGCCAGACCCGCAGCACTTCCGAGCACGGCGTGTACCGCATGGTGTTCCGGGCACGCGACGAGCAAGTTGCGCGCGCCGCTCTGGCAGAAGGCCATCGCCTGCTGATGAGCGCGATCAACGACGATCCTTTCGGTGCGGCCGACGTGCAGCGCGCGGTCGACGTGGTCAAGGGCCAGGTCGAAGACTGCTACCTCGGCCCGAGCACCGCGTGCATCGTCGGCGCCGCCACCGACCGCGGCATTCCGCACATGCGCCTGAACAGCGGCAACCTCGTACAGCTCGGCTACGGCGCCAGCCAGCGCCGCATCTGGACTGCCGAGACCGACTACACCAGCGCCATCGGCGAATCGATTGCCAGCGACAAGGAACTCACCAAGTCGCTTCTCGCGAGCTGCGGCGTGCCGGTGCCTGAAGGCGAAGTGGTCGACAGTGCCGAAGAAGCCTGGGACGTTGCCGAGAGCATGGGCCTGCCGGTGGTCGTCAAGCCGTCCGACGCCAACCACGGCCGCGGCGTCTCGCTCGAACTCAACACGCGCGAAGAAGTCATGGGCGCTTACGCCGTCGCCGAGCCCGAGGGCAGCGACGTGATGGTCGAGCGCTTTATCCGTGGCAGCGAACACCGCCTGCTGGTGGTCGGTGGCCAGGTCGTGGCGGCGGCCCGTGGCGAGATCATCACCGTGACGGGCGACGGCATCACCGCTGTCGCCGACCTCATTGAAAAGCAACTCAACAGCGACCCTCGCCGCGGCGCCGAAGAAGAATTTCCACTCGACCTGATCGACCTGCCGACCGACGCCAAGCTGCAGCTCGAGCTGCAACGCCAGAAGCTCGATGGCACCTCGGTGCCCGAGGCCGGTCGCGTGGTCACCATCCAGCGCAACGGCAACCTCGGTGTCGACTGCACCGATCAGGTCCACCCTGAAGTCGCTCACGCAGCCGTGCTCGCGGCCCGCGTCGTCGGGCTCGACATCGCCGGCATCGACCTGGTGGCGCAAGACATCGGCCGGCCGCTGGCAGCGCAAGGCGGCGCCATTGTCGAAGTGAATGCCGGCCCGGGCTTGCTGATGCACCTGAAGCCTGCGGTCGGTTCGCCACGGCCGGTCGGCCGTGCGATTTGCGATCACCTGTTCCCGGATGAAGCCTCAGGCCGGATTCCAATCGTGGGCATCGCCGGCTCGCAGGACACCGCTGTGCTGGCGCGCTTGGTGGCCTGGCTCATCGGCCTCGGCGGCCGGTACACCGGGCTCGCGTGCGGCGACGGCCTCTTTCTGGAACGCCGCCGCGTCGATGCGCGCAACAGCGCCAATTGGGGCGCAGGCCATCGCCTGCTGGTCAACCGTGCGGTGCAGGCCGTCGTCATCGAGAACGGTGCCGAGACCATCCTGCGCGACGGCTTGGCCTACGACCGCTGCGAAGTCGGCATCGTGACCGACCTGGAAGGCGCTGCCGCGCTCGCCGAGTTCGACATCACGGAGAGCGACCAGCTGGTGAAGGTGCTGCGCACCCAAGTCGACGTGGTGCTGCCCGAAGGCACCGCCGTGCTGAACGCCGCCGATGACCGCGTTGCCGGGCTAGCGCCGTTGTGCGATGGCGTGGTCATTCTGTATTCGACCGACGCGCACGCAGCGACACTGTCGACGCACCAGGCCAGCGGCGGCAAAGCCGTTCTGGTGCGGCAAGACCGCGTGGTGCTGGCCAACGGCAGCAGTGAATCGTTCTTGCCGGGCCTCGGGCGCCTCACGATCTGGAGCGCGACCCATGCGGGTGTGAGCATCGACAGCTTGCTGGCGGCGGTCGCGGCCGGCTGGGCGCTCGGCATACCACTGAACCTGATCGGTGCCGGTGTCGAGGCCTTCGAAGCCGACCTGCAGGCGGCGCTCGCATCGCTGCAACTTTCTCAGACGGCGCCGTCTCCTTCGGCACCGCACGCCTCGTCGTCCTTTCAACAATTTTCCTGAAGAGCCGGCATGGAAGTCACACGCATTCGCGCCCTGCGCGGCCCCAACCTCTGGAGCCGACACACCGCCATCGAGGCGATCGTTTCGTGCACCGGCGACGAGAACGCCGTGGAACGGCTCTCCGGTTTCGACGCGCGCCTGCGCTCGCTGTTTCCGACCATCGGCGAACTGCATCCGATCGTGCTCGGCCAGCCGCTGGCCCTGGCACACGTGCTTGAAAACGCCGCGTTGGCACTTCAGGCGCAAGCCGGCTGTGCGGTCAACTTCGGGCACACCCAGCCGACGGCGGAAGCGGGCATTTACCAAGTGACGGTGCAGTACGGCGAAGAGTCGGTCGGCCGACGCGCCATTGAACTGGCCGAGCAACTCATCAACGCGGCGTTGCACGACACCGCCTTCGACGCAGATGCGGCCATCGCTGAATTGCGCGAAGAAGACGAATCCGAACGCCTCGGCCCGAGCACCGGCTCGATCGTCGATGCGGCTGTCGCGCGCGGCATTCCGTATCGACGCCTCACGCGCGGCAGCCTGGTGCAGTTCGGCTGGGGCGCCAAGCAGCGACGCATCCAGGCGGCAGAGATCGACAGCACGAGCGGCGTGGCCGAGTCGATTGCGCAAGACAAGGAACTCACCAAGCAATTGCTCAACGCCGCTGGCGTGCCCGTGCCGTTGGGTCGGCCGGTGGCGAGCGCCGACGACGGCTGGGCCGCATCGATGGACATCGGCCTGCCGGTGGTGGTGAAGCCGCAAGACGGCAACCAGGGCAAGGGCGTGACGGTCAACATCACCACGCGCGAGCAACTCACAGCCGCCTACGACTCGGCCGCTGTCTACGGCGAGGTCATGGTCGAGAAGTTCTTGCCCGGCTTCGACTTCCGCCTGCTGGTCGTCGGCGACAAGCTCATCGCCGCGGCGCGACGCGATCCGCCGCAGGTGATCGGCGACGGCACCTGCACCGTGCGGCAGCTGGTCGACACCGTCAACCTCGACCCGCGCCGTGGCGAAGGCCATTCGACCTCGCTCACCAAGATCCAGCTCGACGACATCGCCATCGGGCGTCTCGAATCGCAGGGCCTGACGCCCGAAAGCGTGCCGAAACGAGGTCAGCGGGTCGTGCTCCGTAACAACGCGAATCTCTCCACGGGCGGCACCGCCACCGACGTGACCGACACCGTGCACCCCGAAATCGCAGCGCGCGCGGTCGATGCAGCGCAGATGGTCGGTCTCGACATCTGCGGTGTCGACATGGTCTGCGAGAGCGTGCTGCGGCCGCTCGAAGAACAACACGGCGGCGTGGTCGAAGTCAACGCCGCGCCCGGCCTGCGCATGCACATCTCCCCCTCGTTCGGCCGCGGCCGCGCGGTCGGCGAGGCCATCATGGACACCCTCTATGCACCCGGCGACACCGGCCGCATCCCGGTAGTCGCAGTCACCGGCACCAACGGCAAGACGACGACGGCGCGCCTCATCAACCATCTGCTCGCATCGAGCGGACTGCGCACCGGCATGACCAACACCGACGGCGTGTGGGTCGATGGCCGGCAGATCGACAGCGGCGATTGCAGCGGCCCGAAGAGCGCGCGCAACGTTCTGATGCACCCCGAGGTCGATGCGGCTGTGTTCGAAGTCGCGCGCGGTGGCGTGCTGCGAGAAGGCCTCGGCTTCGACCGCTGCCAGGTCGCAGTGGTGACCAACATCGGCAGCGGCGATCACCTGGGCCTCAACTACATCACCACGGTCGAAGACCTCGCCGTGCTCAAGCGCGTGATCGTCCGCAACGTGGCTTACGACGGGTATGCGGTGCTCAATGCCGCCGACCCGAACGTCGCCGCCATGGCCGCAGGCTGCCCCGGCAGCGTGATCTTCTTTGCCGCCGACCGGCAGCACCCGGTGATGGCAACGCACCGCGCGCAAGGCAAGCGCACCGTCTACGTCGACCAGGACACCCTGATCGCAGCCGAAGGTTCGTGGCGGGAACGCATTCCACTGCGCGACGTGCCGATCACCCGTGGCGGCACGATCAGCTTTCAGGTCGACAACGTGATGGCGGCAGTGGCCGCAGGCTGGGCCGTCGGCCTTGACTGGGGCACCATCCGCAGCGGCGTCGCGAGCTTCATGAACGACGCGGCCGGCGTGCCCGGGCGCTTCAACGTAATGGACTATCGCGGTGCCACCGTCATCGCCGACTACGGCCACAACACCGACGCCATGCGCGCATTGGTGTCCGCCGTCGACACCATGCCGGCCAACAAGCGCTCAGTGGTCATCAGCGGTGCCGGCGACCGACGCGACAGCGACATCCGCGACCAGACCGCCATCCTCGGGCAAGCGTTCGACGAAGTGATCCTGTACCAGGACGCGGCGCAGCGTGGCCGCGCCGATGGAGAGGTCATGGCACTTCTGCGGCAAGGTCTGCAGGGCGCATCGCGGACGCAACTCATCGACGAGATCCGCGGCGAGTTCATCGCCATCGACACGGCGCTGGCGCGTTTGCAGCCGGGCGATTTGTCGTTGATTCTGGTGGACCAGGTCGAAGAGGCCTTGGCGCACCTTGCGATGCGGATCGCTGCCGGATAAGTGCCGCCGACATCGCGCGCAACCGATCGGGCCTGCATGGCTGCGAGCGATGGCTCGTGCCGTTCCATTCGGGGGATTTGTAGGAAAATTCCTGCAGCGCGCGGGCTCGTGGAGCGCCTGTAAAGGCTGTGCAGTCCCACACCCAGGGGGCGCTTCCGGCATGACAGTTCAAAGAGACCATAAGGACCTCTTTCATGAACAACAAATCTCTCGTACTTCCGTTCGCGCACCATCTGGCCGCCGGCGCACTCTTCGCAGTCGTCACGCTGGGCGTCGCGCCCGTCGCCTGGGCGCAGCAGGCTGCGGCACCCGGTACCGCGGCTCGCATGGAAAGCGAAAAGGCCACATGCGATGGCGTTCAGCAGGACAAAGCCGCCTGCCTGCGCGAAGCCGGTGCGGCGCGCCAGGAAGCCGGTCGTGCCGGGCTCACGACCGCCGGCCCTGCCGGCAACAGCGCGAACACGATGGAGCGTTGCAAGCTTCAGCCCGCAGCCGACCAGGCTGACTGCATGGCGCGCATTCAGGGAGGCGCCGGCGACACCTCGACCTCCACCAGCGGCAGCGTGATGGGCGGCGGCGTCATCCGCGAAACCGTGACGACCATTCCCGCCAAGTGATCCTTGGTAACCCCCTTAGTTTTCCGACGGAGCCATCACCATGAAAAACTCACCTGTTCGGTCGACACTGGCGGTCCTGCTCGCCGCCGGGGGCATTGCATTTGCCGGGGTCGCTTCGGCCGCCGGGCCGCGACATCAGTCGGATGGCTACCCTGCGGGCAGCGCCAGCACTTACCGAGAAGAACTCGCTGTGTGCGGTCATATCCAGCAAGAACGCGCCGCGTGCATCCGCGAGGCTGGTGCAGCGCGCCAGGCTGCGGCCCAAGGCCAGCTGACAGGCGCCCCTGACTATTTACAAAACGCGCTGGCACGCTGCAGCCTGCAACCGCCCATGGAACGCAGTGCCTGCGAAGCGCGCGTGCGCGGTACGGGACAAACCGAGATCGAAGGCAGCGTACTGGGCGGCGGTGTGATCCGAGAAACTGTCACGCCGATCCGCTGATCTGATGATGCAGTGATCAGCGCCGCGGGGCGCGCGAGGTGAAGAAGCGCTGCAGCAGGCAGAACGCAAACAACAGCGCACCAACGACGATGCGCGTCCACCACGAGCTCAACGTCCCGTCGAATGAAATCAGCGTTTGGATGATGCCGAGCATCAGCACGCCGAAGAGCGTACCCGCCACGTAGCCCACGCCGCCCGTGAGCAGCGTGCCGCCGATGACGACGGCTGCGATGGCGTCCAGCTCCAGGCCGACCGCGTGCAGGCCGTAGCCCGACAGCATGTAGAAGGTGAACACCACGCCCGCCAGCGCCGAGCAAAAGCCCGACAGCGTGTACACGCCGACCAAGGTGGAACGCACGGGTAAGCCCATCAGCATGGCCGAATGTTCGCTGCCACCAATGGCGTACACGGCGCGACCGAACGGCGTGCAATGAGCGACGAATATCGCGACCAGCACCACCACGATGGCGATCACCGCGCTGATCGACAGCGACGCATCGCTCCACACCGGAATACGCACCTGCGACACGGCCTCGTAGAACGGGTTGGTGATACTGATTGAGTCGATGCTGATGAGATAGCACAGGCCGCGCGCGAGAAACATGCCAGCCAGCGTGACGATGAAAGGCTGCAGCCTGAAGCGCTCGATCAAGACGCCCATGAACGCGCCGAACGCGGTGCCCATGAGCAGCACCAGCGGGATGACGACCCACGGACTCCAGCCGTGCTTTTCGACCAGCGTGGCCGACACCATGGTGGTGAGCGCGATGACCGAGCCGACCGAAAGATCGATGCCGCCCGACAGGATCACGAAGGTCATGCCGACCGCGACGATGATCAAAAACGCGTTGTCGATCAGCAGATTGAAGAAGACCTGCGCCGAGAAGAACCCGTCGTAGAGCACCGAGCCAAGCGTCGCCATCAAGACGAACAATGAGACGGTCGCAGCGAGGGGCCAGTATTTAGGGTTCAGTGTCTTGCCCCCTCGCCCGTTGGCGGGAGTCGGTCGGGGTGAGGGTGAATTCCCCGGCGGCGCGATGACAGCACTCATGCGCGTACCTCCCCGCGTGGCGCTCGTACCGCCAGGGCCCGCACCTGCCCACGAAATTCCGGCGACTGCATCAGCATCACCAAGAACACCACGACCGCCTTCACCACCAGGTTGATCTCAGGTGGCACGCCGAGCGAATAGATGGCGTACGTCAGCGTCTGGATAATCAACGCGCCGATCACGCTGCCGACCAGGCTGAAGCGCCCGCCTGTGAGCGCGGTGCCGCCGAGCGTGACCGCGAGGATCGCGTCGAGCTCCAGCAACTGCCCGGCGTTGTTGCCATCGGCGCTCTTGACGTTGGAGCTGATCAACAGACCCGCGATGCCCGCGCACACGCCGCAGAACGCAAAGGCGCCGACGACGAGCCGGCGCGACTGGATGCCTGCCACGCGCGCCGCCGTCGGGTTGATGCCGACCGCCTGAATGAAGAGCCCGAGCGCCGTCCGCGTGATCGCCAGATACAGCAGCACGAACACTGCGGCCGCGATGAAAAGCGAGAACGGCAAGCCCAGCAGATAACCGCTGCCGAGAAAGAAATACGGCGTGTAGTAGATCGTGATGATCTGCCCACCGGTGATGAGCTGCGCAATGCCGCGCCCCGCCACCATCAGGATCAGTGTCGCGATGATCGGCTGCATGCCGACCTTGGCGACCAGCAAGCCGTTCCATACGCCGCACACCAGCGCCAGCGCAACGGCCGCGACGATAGCGAGCGACATCGGAAAGCGCGCGACGTTGCCCGCAACCGAGCCACCGATCATCCAGCCCGCCACCGCCGCGGCGATCGCCACCACGGCACCCACTGAAATGTCGATGCCACGCGTAGCGATCACCAGCGTCATGCCGAGCGACACCAGCATCAGAGGCGCCGCGCGGTTGAGGATGTCGATCAGGCTGCCGTAGAGATGGCCGCCACGCACTTCGATGTGCAGAAAGCTGGCGTTGAATGCGGTGTTGAGCGCGAGCAGGAGGAGCAGTGTGATCACCGGCCACGCGAGCCGATGCCGCATGACGACGGCGAACTTGCCGGCCGAAGGGAGTGCCTCAGACATGCTCGGCCGCGATCATTTCGTAAACCTCGTCTTCGGTGCTGCCGCCCGGCAGTTCACCGACCTTGCGGCGGTCGCGCAGCACCACGATGCGATGCGCCACGCGCACCACCTCGCTCATTTCGGAGGAGATGAAGATCACTGCCATTCCTGCTTTGGCGAGTTGCAGCATCTGTTCCATGATCTCCTGCTTGGCGGCGACGTCGACGCCTCGCGTCGGCTCGTCGAGGATCAGGAGGCGCGGCTCGGTCGCAAGCCAGCGCGCGATCATCGCCTTCTGCTGGTTGCCGCCCGACAGCAAGCCGATGGGCGTCTCGACGCTCGCGGTCTTGATGCCCAGCGAGGTGACGAAGCGTTCCGCCAACTCGGTCTGCTCGGCGAGAGAGAGAAAGCGCCGGACACCGAGTCGCGCCTGCAACGCGAGCGCGATGTTCTCGCGCAGCGAAAGCTCGGCGACGATGCCATCGGTCTTGCGCTCTTCGGGGCACAGCGCCAGTCCTTCGCGAATGGCATCGGCCGGGCTCGAAAACGTGACGCTGCGACCGTCGATCTTCAGCACGCCGCGGTCGGGCGTCTCCAGCCCGAACAGCAGGCGCGCGAGCTCGGTCCGGCCGGCGCCGAGCAGCCCGGCCACGCCCACCACCTCGCCGGCCCGCACGCGCAAGTCGGTCGCCTGCAACTGACCGGCTTGCGCCAGGCCCTCGGCCTGCAGCAGCGCTGTCGCCGATTCATCGAAGGCCGGCAGCGCCGTCGGCCGCGCCGATTGCGCTGCCAGTTCGCGGCCGAGCATGGCGGCAATGAGCGCCTGCGGGCCGAGATCGGCCGCGCGCCATTCGCCGACCCAGCCGCCGTTGCGCAGCACGGTGATGCGGTCCGACACGGCATACACCTGGTTCAGAAAGTGGGTCACGAAAAGAATCGCCAGCCCTTCGTCGCGCAGGCGCCGCAACACGTCGAAGAGCTTGTTCACTTCGTCGTCGTCGAGGCTCGATGTCGGCTCGTCGAGGATCAGCACCTTGGCCGACACGCCGAGCGCGCGGGCAATCGCGACAAGCTGCTGCACCGCAACCGGATAGCTCGACAGCAGCCGCGTGACGTCGATGTCGAGCCCGATGCGCGCCAACAGTTGCTGCGCCTCCCGGTTCACCGCGGCCCAGTCGATGCGCCACCCTTGCGCCATGCCGCGACGCGGATAGCGCCCGGCGAACACGTTCTCGGCCACCGACAGGTTCGGGCAAAGGTTCACCTCCTGGTAGACCGTGCTGATGCCGAGCTGCTGTGCCTCCAGCGGAGAGCCCGGCCGGATGGTTTCGCCGGCCAGCCGCATCTCGCCGCCGCTGGATGCGAGTACGCCCGTCAACACCTTGATAAGAGTTGATTTGCCGGCGCCGTTCTGGCCCATCAGCGCGTGGATCTCGCCGGGATAGAGCTTCAGTTGCACATCGCGCAACACGCTGATGCCTGCAAATTCCTTGTGGATGCCGGAGAGCTCCAGCACCGGCGCGGTCGTACTCACGGGTTGCGGCTCACTTGTTCTTGTTGTAGACGTCGATGAACACGGCCGCCAGCAGCACCAGGCCCTTGATCACCTGCTGGTAGTCGATGCCGACACCGAGAATCGACATCCCGTTGTTCATCACGCCCATGACGAAGGCACCGATGACCGCCCCCATGACCTTGCCGACGCCGCCCGAGGCCGACGCGCCGCCGATGAAGCACGCGGCGATCACGTCGAGCTCGAAGCCCAGTCCAGCCTTGGGCGTCGCGGTATTGAGCCGCGCCGCGAACACCAGCCCGGCCAGCGCGGCCAGCACGCCCATGTTGACGAAGGTGAGAAACGCCAGCCGCTGCGTCTTGATGCCCGACAGCCGCGCCGCCTTCTCGTTGCCGCCCAGCGCGTAGATGCGCCGGCCGATGGTGGTGCGGTTGGTGACGAAGTCGTAGGCGACGATCAGCACCGCCATCACGATCAGCACGTTCGGCAGGCCCCGGTACGACGCCAGCAGGTAGCTCAAAAACAGAATGACGCCGGCAAAGAAAACGTTCTTGACGAGGAAGAAGGCGTAGGGCTCCTGGTCCATTCCGTACTTCGCCAGCTTGGCACGGCCGCGCAGCTTGAAGAACAGCAACGCGGCCGCGGCGATGGCGCCGAGCACGACAGATGTCGTGCGCAACTCTTCACCGCCGAACACGTCGGGAATAAAGCCTGAACTCAGCCGCTGGAACTCGACCGGAAAGGGCCCGACCGATTGGCCTTCGAGCAGCGCCAGCGAGAGCCCTTTGAAGACCAGCATGCCCGCCAGCGTGACGATGAACGACGGGATGCGAAAGAACGCCACGAACCACCCCTGCGCCGCGCCGATCGCGCCACCGGCGATCAGGCACACGATGGTCGTCGGCACGAAGTGCCAGTGGTACTCGACCATCAGCACGGCCGCCAGCGCGCCGATAAAGCCGCACACCGAGCCGACAGACAAATCGATGTGGCCCGCCACGATCACCAGCAACATGCCCAACGCCATGATGACGATGTAGCTGTTCTGCAGCAGCAGGTTGGTGATGTTGAGCGGCCGCATCAGCGTGCCATCGGTCAGCACCTGGAACAGCACCATGATCGCGACCAGCGAGATCAGCATGCCGTATTCGCGCAGGTTGTTCTTGATGAAACCCACGTGCAGCCGCGGGTGGGGCGCAGCAGGCACCGCGGACTCCACGGTATTCACTTCACTCGGCATGAACGGAACTCCCGGCGTTGACGATGGCGCGCATGATCCGCTCCTGCGACGCCTCGGCGGCTGTGTACTCGGCCACGAAGCGCCCTTCGTTCATGACGTAGATACGATCGCACATGCCGAGGAGTTCGGGCATTTCCGAGGAGATCATCAAGATGCCTTTTCCTTCGCTCGCAAGCTGGTCGACGATGGTGTAAATCTCGTACTTGGCGCCCACGTCGATGCCACGCGTGGGCTCGTCGAGGATGAGCAGTTCGGGCTTGGCAAAGAGCCACTTGCTCAGCACCACTTTTTGCTGGTTCCCGCCCGACAGGTTGACCACCTGCTGGCCGACGCCCGAGCAGCGGATGTTCAGCGCCTTGCGGTAGTTGTTCGCGACTTCGAACTCCAGCCCGTCGTCGATCACCATCGCGCTCGACACCGCCGCAAGGTTGGCGAGGCTCACGTTCTTCTGGATGTCTTCGTCGAGCACCAGACCAAGTCCCTTGCGGTCTTCGGTGACATAGGCAATGCCGCAGTCGATCGCCTTGCGGATGGTGCCGAGGTCGACCGGCTTGCCGTGCATGAACGCCGTGCCGCGAATGCGTTGCCCATAGGAGCGACCGAACACGCTCATCGCAAACTCGGTGCGACCCGAGCCCATGAGTCCTGCGATACCGACGATCTCGCCACGCTTGACATGCAGGTCGACGCCTTTGATGACTTCGCGGTCGGCGTGCTGCGCATGGTTCACATGCCAGTCGCGGACTTCGAAGATCGTCTCGCCGATCTTCGGATTGCGCTGCGGGTAGCGGTGCGCCATGTCGCGCCCGACCATGCCGCGGATGATGCGGTCTTCGCTGATCGGTTCGGTACGGCAGTCCATCGTCTCGACCGTAGCGCCGTCGCGCAACACGGTGATCGAGTCCGCGACCTTGGCGATTTCATTCAGCTTGTGCGAGATCAGAATCGACGCGATCCCCTGCACCTTGAGTTCGAGCAGCAGCGCCAGCAATGCGTCGCTGTCGCTTTCATTGAGGCTGGCGGTCGGCTCGTCGAGGATCAGCAGCTTGACCTCTTTCGACAGCGCCTTGGCGATCTCGACCAGTTGCTGTTTGCCGACGCCCAGGTTGGTGATCAACGCCGTCGGTGGCTCCTTGAGCCCGACCTTCGCGAGCAGCGCCTGCGTCCGCGCATAGGCTTCGAACCAATCGATGACGCCGCCGTGCGCGGTTTCGTTGCCGAGAAAAATGTTCTCGGCGATCGACAGCAACGGCACCAGCGCCAGCTCCTGGTGAATGATGATGATGCCGAGCTTCTCGCTGTCGGCGATGCCCTTGAAGCGACGCAGCTCGCCTTCGAAGCGGATTTCGCCGGTGTACGAATCGGCCGGGTAGACGCCGCTCAGCACCTTCATGAGCGTCGACTTGCCGGCCCCGTTCTCTCCGACGACCGCATGGATCTCGCCTGCGCGCACCGCGAGGTTGACGTTGTCGAGCGCATTCACGCCCGGAAACGTTTTCGTTATGCCGCGCATCTCCAGAATGGCGTCGGTCAAACCTGTTGCGCTCCAGGTCGCGTCCTTGCTCGCACGCTCACTTGACCTGGCTCTCGGTGTAGTAGCCGCTGTCGATCAACACCGGTTTCCAGTTCGACAGATCGACGCTCACCGGCTTCAGCAAATACGAAGGCACGACCTTCACGCCGTTGTTGTAGGTCTTGGTGTCGTTCACTTCCGGCGTCTTGCCCGAGAGCATGGCGTCGGCCATGGCGACAGTGACCTTGGCAAGTTCGCGCGTGTCCTTGAACACGGTCGATGTCTGCTCCTTGCGAATCATCGACTTGACCGACGGCACCTCTGCGTCTTGCCCCGTGACGATCGGCATCGGCTGCTTGGGCGAACCGTAGCCGACGCCCTTCAGCGACGACAGGATACCGATCGACAAACCGTCGTATGGCGACAGCACCGCATCGACACGGTCCTTGGTGTAGTAAGCCGACAGCAGGTTGTCCATGCGCGCCTGCGCCACCGCGCCGTCCCAACGCAGCGTGCCGACCTTGTCCATGCCCATCTGCTTGCTCCGCACGACCAGCTTGCCGCTGTCCATGTAGGGCTTCAGTACCGACATCGCGCCGTTGTAGAAGAAGAAGGCGTTGTTGTCGTCAGGCGAACCGCCGAACAGCTCGACATTGAAGGGCCCTTTGCCGCCCTTCAGGTCGAGCGACTTCTCGATCGATTGCGCTTGCAACACGCCGACCTGGAAGTTGTCGAAGGTGGCGTAGTAGTCGACGTTCTTGGAACCCTTGATCAGCCGGTCGTACGCGATGATCTTCACGCCCTTGTCGGCCGCCTTTTGCAGCACGTCGGACAGCGTGGTGCCGTCGATGGCCGCGATCACCAGCACCTTCGCGCCCTTGGTCACCATGTTCTCGATCTGCGCGAGCTGGTTGGGGATGTCGTCGTCGGCGTATTGCAGATCGGTCTTGTAGCCCTTCTCCTTGAAGTACTTGACCATGTTGGCGCCATCGGCGATCCAGCGCGCCGACGACTTGGTCGGCATCGAGATGGCGATAGGGCCTTTGTCCTGCGCATAGGCCAGCGGCGCGATGCCGATCGTGGCGACAACGGCCGAAGCGAGCAGTGTTTTAAGGAAGATGCGTTTCATGTTGTGCTGGCTTTCAGTACTTGCGTTTCGGGAATTCGGCGGCCGCAACTTCCATCGGGAAGATGCTCTCGACCGTCACGATGCGCTTGGGCAGCGTCTTGCCGGCCTTGATGTCTTTCACCGCGCTCATGAGCTGCGGGCCCAGCAGCGGACTGCACTCGACCGACACATTCAGCTTGCCGGCCATCATGGCTTCGAAGGCACCCTTCACTGCGTCAATCGAGATGATCACGATGTCCTTGGCCGGCTTCATGCCGGCTTCTTCGATCGCCTGGATCGCGCCGATCGCCATGTCGTCGTTGTGCGCGTACAGCACGTTGATCTTCTTGCCGTCGGCCTTGAGGAATGCCTCCATGACTTCCTTGCCCTTGGCGCGCGTGAAATCGCCGGTCTGCGAGCGAATGATCTTGAACTTGGGGTCGGCCTTGATGATTTCCTCGAAGCCCTTCTTGCGGTCGATGGCCGGGGCCGAGCCCACAGTGCCCTGCAGCTCGACGATGTTCACGTCGCCCTTCTGGTCCTTCATTTTTTCGGTTAGCCAGCGTCCGGCCTTGCGTCCTTCTTCGACGAAGTCGGAACCCATGAAGGTGACGTACAGCGAGTCGTCCTTCGAGTTGACCGAGCGGTCGGTCAACACCACAGGAATCTTGGCAGCCTTGGCTTCCATCAGCACAGTGTCCCAACCGGTTTCGACCACTGGAGAAAAGGCAATGACGTCGACCTTCTGTGCGATGTACGAGCGAATGGCCTTGATCTGGTTCTCCTGCTTTTGTTGTGCGTCGGAGAACTTCAAGTCGATGCCCGCTTCCTTGGCCGATGACTTGATCGACTCCGTGTTGGCGGTGCGCCACTCGCTCTCGGCGCCGACCTGGGCGAAGCCGAGCACGAGTTTCTTCTGCGCCAGCGCGGTGACCGGCAGCATGCCGATGAGCGATGCGGCACCGAGTGCGGTGGTGAGAGTGCGACGATTGATTGCCATGGTTTGTCTCCTGTGATTTTGGTGAAAAAACGCTCTGCGAAAACTCTTGCGAACGCGGCTCTTGCCGGTTCTCGTGGTCGGTTGCGGGCTGCTTTGTAGTCTTTCTTACTCACGCCATCATGTAGCCCGTCTTGATCGACGTGTAGAACTCGGCAGCGTAACGGCCCTGCTCGCGCGGTCCATAGCTGGAACCCTTACGTCCGCCGAAAGGAACATGAAAGTCGATCCCCGCCGTGGGCAGGTTGACCATCGTCATGCCGACCTCGGCATGACGCCTGAAATGCATCGCGTACTTGAGGGACGTCGTGCAGATGCCGGCACACAAGCCGAAGGGCGTGTCGTTGGCAAGGTGCAGCGCATGCTCGTAATCGTCGGCCTGCAGCACGCAGGCAATGGGGCCGAAGATTTCTTCCCGAGCCACGCGGTGTTGTGGTTTGGCGAGGAACAACGCCGGGCTCATGAAGTGGCCTGTCGTTGCGCGCTGCAGCGCCTCACCGCCATAAACATGCTCGGCGCCTTCGTCGCGCGCGATGGTCATCCATTCGAGGTTTTGAGCGAGCTGTTCGCCATTGACCACCGGGCCGATGTCGACACCGCGCTCCAACGCATGGCCGATGTGCAAGGCGGCCAGCCGGTGACGCAGCCGCACCACGAAGGCGTCGTGCACAGATGCCTCGACGATCAATCGGCTCGACGCAGTGCAACGTTGCCCGGCCGAGAAGTACGCGCCCTGCACGGCACAGTCGACCGCGCGATCGAGATCGGCGTCGGCCAGCACCACCAGCGGGTTCTTGCCGCCCATTTCCAGCTGCACCTTGGCGCGTCGTGCCGAAGCCGCCTGCAACACGCGCTCACCGGTGGCCACCGAGCCGGTGAAGCTCAAGGCATCGACGAGCGGGCTTTCGACGATCGTCTGCCCGACCTCCCGCCCGCTGCCCATCACGAGATTGAAGGTGCCGGCCGGCAATGTGGCCCTGGCGATGATTTCAGCCAGCGCCCAGCCGCAGGCCGGTACCAGTTCAGAAGGCTTGAAGACCACCGTGTTGCCGTAAGCCAGCGCCGGAGCGATTTTCCATGCGGGTATCGCCAAAGGAAAGTTCCAGGGCGCGATCAGGCCGACAACTCCCACCGGTTCGCGTGTGACGTCGACCAGCACATCGGGCCGTACCGAGTCCATCGATTCGCCGCCGACGCGCAATGCCTCACCAGCGAAGAACTTGAAGATGTGGCCGGCGCGTGCGGCCTCCGCAATGGCTTCGGGCAGCGTCTTGCCTTCTTCGCGCGCCAGCAAAAGGCCGAGCTGGTCTTTGCGCGCCAGGATCTCACTGCCGATCTGGTCGAGCACGTCGGCACGGCGCTGCGGCGTGGTGCGGCGCCAGTGCGGGAACGCATCGGCGGCGGCACGGATGGCCGCCTCGGTCTGGCTGCGGTCGGCTCGGGCGTATTCGGCGACCACCTCGCTGGTGTCGGACGGGTTCTCGCTCGACCCGGTGGTCACGCCGGTCTGCCAACGACCGTTGATGTACTGCCGTGCGGTATGAGTGACGTGCGAAAGTTCTGTGCGCTTCAAGGTGGGGCGAGTATGGAAATCTCACCAATATCTTTCCAATCAAAAATTGGGTGCAATCGATACCGAAAATCGCATTCAGGTAAACCCCTATCAACGCAAACAAGAACAACGAAACATGACCAATTACACGCACTGGTTCATCCGTGCGCGACTCAAGACGCGGCAGCTTCTGTTGCTTGTCGCTCTGGCCGAGGAAGGCAACATTCATCGCGCAGCGCAGGTGCTCAACATGACGCAGCCGGCAGCGTCCAAGTTGCTGAAAGATCTGGAGGAAGTGCTTGAGGTTTCGCTGTTCGATCGGCTGCCACGCGGCATGCGGCCGACCTGGTACGGGGAAACCATGATCCGGCATGCGCGCGTCGCGCTTGCGAGCCTGAATCAGGCGCACGACGAGGTAATGGCGCTCAAAGCGGGTCGCTTCGGGCAAGTGAACGTCGGTGCGATTACCGCGCCCGGCCTGGTGTTATTGCCCCCCGCTGCAGCAATGGTCAAGCGCGACCAGCCCAATCTGCGCATCGCGCTCGAGATCGAAACCAGTCCGGTGCTGCTCGACCGGCTGGAGCACGGCAAGCTCGACATCCTGGTCGCGCGTCTTTTCGCGGAGCACGACAAATCGAAGCTGCGCTACGAGGCCCTTACGGAAGAGCCCATGTGCGCCATGGTGCGCCCCGGCCATCCGCTGCTAGGCATGGCCGGACTCACGCTGCGCGACGTGGTGTCCGCCGGCTGGATCGTGCCGCCCGCAGGCAGCGTGCTGCGCCACCGCTTCGAACTGATGTACCAGGAAGAAGGCCTGCCCCCGCCGATCAACGTGATCGAGAGCGCAGCGCTGCTGTTCATCACGCGCATGCTGCAGCAGAGCGACATGATCGCGGTGCTGGCCACCGACGTGGCGCGCTACTACGCATCGCATGGCATCGTCGCCGTGCTGCCACTGGCAATGCCTTGCCACATGGACGCCTTCGGCATCATCACCCGCACCGACCGGCTGCTGTCGCCGGCTGCGAAGATCATGATGAACGCGCTGAAGGCAGCGAGCCTGACGGTCTACGGAAAGCGGCTCGATCCGGAGTGACTTGCGTAGGTGCGAATTTGCCTTGTTAGGATTTGCCGCGTCAAGCAAACGGAGACAACGACTATGAGCAATGCACTTTTATCCCGTGTGGCACCGACGCTGCTCGGCGAGCCTGAATGTATCTGGCCCGCGGGCGCGACGCTGGGAGAAGGAGCAGTGTGGTCGCCGCGTGAACAGGCGCTGTATTGGGTCGACATCCTCGGCTTTCGGTTGCACCGCTGGCGACCCGCCGACGCGGCGCAAAGCACCTGGACGTTCGATGAAGAGATCTCCGCATTGGCCGAGCGATCCAATGCGCCGGGTCTCTTGATCACGCTGCGCCGGGGCTTTGCGCTGTTCGATCCGGCGCTACCGGATACCGCCCCGACATACCTGCATCAGCCCGAGCCGGAGTTAACCGGCAATCGATTCAACGACGGCAAATGCGACGCACGCGGTCGCTTCTGGGCCGGCACGATGGACGCGGCCTGCGAGGCGCCGACCGGTTCGTTGTACCGCTATCAGCTCCACGAAAAAGACCCCGGCGGAGACTGCTCACGTCACGACCAGGGCTTTGCGGTCACCAACGGCCCGACCTGGTCCGCCGATGGCACGACGATGTATTTCAACGACACCGTCACCGGGCGCATCTACGCCTACGACTTCGATATGGCCACGGGCAGCGTGTCGAACAAGCGCCAATGGCTGCGCTTCGCCAAAGGCGACGGCCTGCCCGACGGCATGACCACCGATGCAGCGGGCCGACTCTGGATCGCGCACTGGGGCGGCGCTTGCGTCAGCTGCCACGAGCCCATCAGCGGCGCCGAGCTGTGCCGCGTCACGTTGCCGACGCGACACATCACCGATTGCGCTTTCGGCGGGGCTGACATGCGCACCTTGTTCATCACCAGCGCCGCCACCGGGCTTACGCCGGCGCAGCAGAAAGCCGAGCCGCTGGCGGGGGGGCTGTTCGCTGTCGAGGTCGACGCCGAGGGCCTGCCCGCCAATCTGTTCGGTTGATCGAGCGTTATTTTTTGACAGCCGAGTCGGCACCGATAGACCCGTCTTTCAGGAGCGGCAGCAGCCTGTCGTACTCGGCCTTGACGACTGCATAGCACTCGCAAGTGCGAAGCTCGAGCCCGGGGCGGTCGAGCACCGTGATGCGACCGCGCGAATAGCGGATGAGCCCGTCTTTCTGCAGCTTCAGTGCGCTCTCGCTGACGCCTTCGCGGCGAACGCCCAGCATGTTCGCGATAAGTTCCTGCGTCATGGACAACTCGTTGCCAGCGAGCCGGTCGAGACTGAGCAACAGCCAGCGACAAAGTTGCTGGTCAAGTGAATGATGGCGATTGCACACTGCCGTTTGAGACATCTGGACGATCAACGCCATCGTGTAGCGCAGCAGCAGATGCAGCACCGGCCCAGCCCTGTCGAACTCTGTGCGCATGGCGGAGGCGTTGAGCTTGAGTCCGTGTCCGGCGCTTTGAACGACCGCGCGATTGGGGGTCGACCCGCCACCCATGAAGAGCGACACGCCAACAACACCCTCGTTGCCGACCACTGCAATCTCGGCCGACGCGCCATTTTCCAGAACATAAAGCAGAGACACGATCGCCGTCGTTGGAAAGTAGACATGCGTCATGGTGCTGTTCGACTCGTACAGCACATGGCCGAGCGGCAAGTCGACGAGCTCCAGTTCTGGCAACCACCGCTGTCGCTCCGACTCGGGGAGCGCTGAAAGCAAAAGGTTGTGATTCAGCTCTTGTAGCGCAACTTTCATCCAGAAATCTCGAATAAATTTTCAATAGCGATCCAATAATTCTCCCAATTATTTGTTGGCCTGTGTTGGCGTTCGGTTCGGTTCCGCACAAAAGTTCAACTCAGTCCTTTTACGTGCGGCACCGCACAGACTGGTGACGTTGCATGCTTTAAAAGCTTTTTGCGCTTGAAAAAAAACTAAGCATTTGCCAGAGGGAATCCGATAGCGAAGGTCGTGCCGACGCCCGGCACGCTCCATCCCGAAATCTAGCCGCCATGCGCCGCGACCACCTGCCTCACCATGGCAAAACCGAAGCCATGGTTGGGACCGCGTGGCGGCTCGCGATTGGCCGGCTCCACTTCGAACTCCTGTCCAGATGGTGAGGGGCCGTCCAGTCCGACGTCCACGCCGGGTTCGGCTCGGCGGGCAAGCAAGTTATCAAGTTTGGCGGCCGACATGCCCGTTCCTTCGTCATGAATGGTGGCGACCGCCTCGCGGTCTGTCTCTACGATGCATCGCACCCTGATGGTGGAGCCGGGAGGACTGTGCCGGATGGCGTTTTCAAGCACGTTGACGAAGGCCCGCGTCAGCATGCCGCCGTCCGCGCGAACGAGGTCGGGGTGGCCGTTCGCCGAACTCAGCAGCACGCGCACATTGCGAGCTTTCGCGGACGAAACGAGCGCCTCGATGCTTTGGGCCAACAACGAAGAAAGGCTCGCCACGGAAAATCGGTAGTCGCGTGCTTCAGACGTGCTGCTGCTGATGAAATTTTGCGCCAGTGTCATGGTTCGCTCGGCCTCGTGCCGGACGCCCGACACCAGTTCTGCCACACCCATGCGCGACGGCTTCATCTCGAACAGTTCCAGCAGGCTCAGGAGATTGATCTGCGGACTGCGCAGGTCATGCCAAAGAAAGTTTAGCCAGTCAGCGCGCTCCCGTTCCGCCTGCCGCTGCTGCGTGAGCTCGCGAAGCACAACGATCCAGGCGCCCGGCGCCTGATTAAGTGGGTCGCCGAGGCGCGCCGCATCGATTTGAAAGATCTTGCCTTGCGGCGTGCTGTATTCGCCACCGAGCGCCTGCGTCCAATGCCCATCCATGCCGGGGTGCCGGACGTTTGCATTGACCGTCATGCGCTTGACGAGCAACGGAAGGCTCTCGTTGACCAGTGAGCCGACCAGAGACTCTGGAAGCAGCGCCATGGCCGCTGCATTCAGCTGGGAAATAGTCCCGTCTAATCTGCAGATGAGAATGGCGATGGGGAGTCGTTCCAGGCCCTGTTGGGTGAACGTTTGCAAACGCACGAGCCGCAAGATCGCGTGATCGAGCGCGCCGATATAGCGATCGATCGTGTCGCTCCCGCCTAACTTGGGCGGGGCGCCGGGGTCGAAGGTTCCCGCTGGGACCTGGCTCAACGAGACGATGTGCGCCTTGAGAAAGCCGAGCACCTTGTTCATGTGTTGCCAGGTCCACAACACATAGGCAGCCCCGATCCCGATTCCGAAGAACGAGGGCGGTATCCAGACGCGCACGAAGCGCAGCGCTCCCAAGCTGAGTAAAAGCGCGACAACGAGGCCCACGATACCCACCAATGGCGCGGCCTTCGACATTGTTTCAAACCAGAAAAAAGAAATCCAGATGAACAGAGCGAGACACGCGTACAGCGCGAACGGCGTGGCCACGGCCACCTGTGTACCCTGTTGAAGCGAGTCGATGAAGCTGGCGTGCACCTCGGTAGACGACACCAAGACGGCCCCCTTCTCACCCGCAACGTACATCGGCAGACCAATCGCCGAGCCAAGCGACGGACCCACGAGCACGGTGCGTCCCCTGAACTGGTCGGGGCGAAAGTTGCCTTCGAGCACTTGAAAGTAGGGTGTAGATGAATGCGCTGTTCCGCCCCTGAAGTGAGCCCCAATGCGCAACTGCGTGGTATTCGCAACCGCCTGACGCACTTCCGGAGACGGACCGACCAGCGCACCCAAGTAGGGCAGCAAGGAGTCTGGCTTCCCCGAAAAAAGACGAATGAAGCGCACCGACTCGCTCGTACCCCTCGACGCAAGGTTTGCGTGTCCGATGCCCTGAACCATTGGCGCAAATCTTCGCGTTCGAAAGCGCAGGCTGGCGTTCTGGTCCAAAAGGGCCGCCGATTGCCCGTCGCGAACCTTTAAAAAGACAGGTGCAAGCCTCAGCGAATTTCCGAGAGCGACGTCGTCGTCGCCAGCTTGCATCGGCACGCCGAGCCTGAAGTTAAGCACAACCGCCTTGGGTGCCTGCTTGGCAAGTTGCTGCAGAAATCTTGTGTGGACCGATTCCGGCCAAGGCCAAGGCCCCAGTTTTTTCAGGCTTTCATCATCGATGGAGATGATCTCGACGGCGGATTCGGCCGGGGGCGGAAAGGCGGCCATCCCCCAGTCGTACACCATCTCATCCGCCGCAAGCGGTGCAACCGGATCGACATTCCAAACGATCAGGAGAGGCAACAGTACTGCTAGCAAAAACTGCGGCACGACATTGCGTCGTGAAATGCGTCGGAGTGCCTCCCAATACCTATGCAGGAACATCATCGCCAATCGTCAAACCGATGTGCGTCATCGAAAGACCATACCCCTTTTGCACAGACCGTCTACAGTTGAAAAAGCTTTTTTCGACCCCCGACAACTTTCGGCGCAGTTTTAAGATCCTGTTGTCCAGTAGGCGGATGTTCCCGTCTTGCAAACCCTGGATGGTTGCGTCCGGCAGATAGGCCCGCAAGATCACGCGACCCAAATTGTGAAAGGGTCAAACGGTTAGGCCGAATTCGTGAGGCAGCTGCCAGTCGCCGATGGTTGCGAGCCATTTCCGGCCTGTTGTCCAGCGCTCTCACCAACAGCTGCATCCGGATGGAGTCGTCCTTAAACAACGCTGTACGCAAGTTCGCCTCCTGTCTATTTACGATTGTTGACGAACCGCCTGACTAAATCTGCGCGACGAAAGCGATCCGGCTACCACTCACCCATTTCGCGCACGCGCTGATCGGGAGCCAGCGCAGCAAAGCGCTCTTGCGCCCGCTTTTCGACCTTGGCCGGCGCGCCGGTGAGCGCAGAAATACAGCGCGCGAGCATCTGGGCCGTACGCGACGGCTGGCGCGTGGCGGGGCGTGCGTAGCGGACTCGATGGGTGCGGCTGTTCATGGAAAGCTCCGGAAGTTGGAATCCCATGATCGGCGTTGCCGATTGCAAACGCCATCGACTGCGCGTGACCTTGTTGGCACTTTGCGCAGAGGGCTCGGTGGCCGCAACGACGCGGGTGGCAAACCGTGCGCAACTGCACAAGCCGACTGAAGTACTGTCAGGTCATGTCTGACTCTGGTCTGTGCGCAAGCGTACGGACACCTTCAATCAATGCCGGTACCGTCAAATCATTACTGCGTTTGTGGCGGGGTCAACATGCGAATAGCGATTCTGGAAGACGAGCCGGTCCAAATGGCGTTGCTGGTCGCAATTTTGGAAAACTCGGCGCCGTCTTCGCACGCCGAGACGACCTGTTCCTGCTTCGACAATGGCGACGATCTTCGCCGCGCACTGGGCCGCGAGAAGTTCGACCTTCTTATCCTCGATTCGACGACCGAAGGAATGACCAGCCTGAACATTGTTCGCTGGCTACGCAGCTTTCAGCAGTCGATGTCACCCGTGATCATGCTGAGCGCGCGCGGGTCGGAGCGCGAAGTGGCCGAGGCACTGACAGTGGGTGCCAACGACTACGTCATCAAGCCGTTCAGGCCGGTCGAGATGCTGGCACGGGTGAACCGGTTTCGGCCGCCTGAGACCAACGCGCGGAGCGCAGCAGAAACCTTTGGCGACTGGACGTTTCTGCACGACAGCGCATTCGTGGTCTTTGCAGGGCCACCCGAACAAATCGTCGAACTGAAAGAGCACCATTTCAGCCTGGCGCTCGCCTTGTTTCGAAATCTCGGGCACATCGTGACGCGATTCGAGTTGCTCGAAGCGACCAACCAGAACTTGAGAACGATGAACACCCGCATTCTGGACAACCAGATCTTCATCATGCGCCGTCGACTCGCACTCGAGGCCCATGGATTGCATTTGCAGACGATCTACGGCGCCGGATATCGCCTCGCGCCGATGCCGGTCCCGGCCGCGATCCCGGCTTGACTCGACACCGGCAGCAGATTGTTCTCAGCGCTCCATCCCGCCTCTGATCGTCGTCCGTCACTCTACCGTCACGCTTTTGGCCAGGTTGCGCGGCTTGTCGACATCGGTCCCGCGCGCGCAGGCGGTGTGATACGCCAGCAGCTGAAGCGGCACGACGTGCAGCAAAGGCGACAGCGCACCGTAGTGCTCCGGCATGCGGATCACGTGCAGGCCCTCGCTGTTCTCGATGCGCGTGTCGGCATCGGCCAGCACATAGAGCACGCCGCCGCGCGCGCGCACTTCCTGCAGGTTGCTCTTGAGCTTTTCGAGCAGCGCGTCGTTAGGTGCGACCGTCACGACCGGCATCTCGCTCGTCACCAGCGCGAGCGGGCCGTGTTTGAGTTCGCCAGCGGCATAGGCCTCGGCGTGGATGTAGGTCACCTCTTTCAGCTTCAGTGCGCCCTCGAGCGCGATCGGGTAATGCGGCCCGCGGCCTAGAAACAAGGCGTTTTCCTTGCGTGCGAAGTCTTCAGACCACGCGATGATTTGCGGTTCGAGCGCCAGCACAGACTGCAGCGCCACGGGTAGATGCCGCATCTCTTTCAGGTAGCGCGCTTCGTCGTCGGACGTTAGGCGACCCTTGGCCTTTGCCAGTGCGAGCGTCAACAAGAACAGGCCAGCCAGTTGGGTCGTAAACGCCTTGGTAGATGCCACGCCGATCTCGATGCCGGCCCGCGTGATGTACGCCAGCTTGCACTCGCGCACCATGGCGCTGGTCCCGACGTTGCAGATCGTCAGTGTATGCGCCATGCCCAGAGCGCGCGCGTGCTTGAGTGCGGCCAGCGTGTCGGCGGTTTCGCCGGACTGCGTGATGGTGACGACCAGCGTTTTGGGGTCGGGCACCGAGTCGCGATAGCGGTACTCGCTGGCGATCTCGACCTGGGTCGGGATTTTGGCGATGCCTTCGAGCCAGTACTTGGCAGTGCAGCCGCTGTAGTAGCTGGTTCCGCACGCCAGTATCAACACCTTGTCGATGTCCTTGAAAACGCGGTGCGCGCTGGCACCGGTTTTGCCGTCGTGGCCGATGCCGTCGAACAGTTCCGGCACGATGCCTTCGACGCCTTCTAGCGTGTCGGCGATGGCGCGCGGCTGCTCGAATATTTCCTTTTGCATGTAGTGCCGATACGGGCCGAGTTCGACCGCGCCGCTGTGCGCAAGCACGGTGCGAACCGGTCGCTTGCTGGTGCCGACACTCTTGTGCGCACGGTCCACGATCCAGTATTTGCCCGGCTGCAGATCGACCACGTCGCCTTCTTCGAGATAGACGATTTGATCGGTCACGCCGGCCAGCGCCATCGCATCGCTCGCCAGGAAGTTCTCGGCTCCGTCTTTGCCGACGCCGAGGATGAGCGGCGAGCCGGCTCGCGCGCCGACCACACGCTGCGGCTCGTCCCGGCAGATCACGGCGATGGCATAGGCGCCCTGCAGTTGCAACACCGCAGCCTTGACCGCATCGAACAGATCGCCGTCGTAGAGGCTGTCGATCAGATGCGCGATCACTTCGGTATCGGTCTGGCTCGAAAAGACATAGCCGCGGGCCTGCAACGCGGCGCGCAATGCATCATGGTTTTCGATGATGCCGTTGTGCACGAGCGCCACGCGCGCTGGCTTGCGGCTGTCGATGCCTTCGCCCGCACCATGGCTGAAATGCGGATGGGCGTTGTGCACGACCGGCGCGCCATGCGTGGCCCACCGCGTGTGCGCGATCCCGGTTCGGCCCTCGACATGGTCGTCATGCACCTGCACCAGCAAGTCGGCCACGCGCGATGTCGTGCGCGTCCGCGTCAGGCCGTTGGCGTGCACCGCGACGCCGCACGAGTCGTAGCCCCGGTACTCCAACCGCTGCAGTCCCTGGACCAGGATGGGAACAATGTTTCGATGGGAAGCCGCGCCGACGATGCCACACATGGGAAGGCCTTGAAAAGTGGATTCAGAAGCAGAATCGTAGTCGCTTGCTAGAAATTGATGTTTCCATAATTTCGATTTAAATGAAATTAAAGTTCAACACCCACGGTTATTAAACTTTTATTTCATAATATTTAATATTATGGAATCAATTGAACTCGATGCCTTGGACCTCCGCCTCTTGGACGCCCTGCAGCGCGATGCGTCGCAGACCAATCAACAACTCGCCGCCGATGCGCACATCTCGCCACCCACATGTCTCCGGCGCGTGCAGCGCCTGCGCAAGGCCGGCTTCATCGAGCGCCAGATTGCCCTGTTGTCGCCCGATCGCCTGGCCCCGGTACTGGGACATGGCTTGCAGGCAGTGGTCGAGATCTCGCTCGATCGGCAGGGCGCCGAAGCCCTCGATGCTTTCGAGGCGCGCGTCGTCTCGGAGGACGCGGTGCAGCAGTGCTATCGCGTGTCGCCGGGGCCGGATTTCGTGCTGATCGTCGCGGCGCGCGACATGCCCGGCTACCTTGCGCTGGCGCAGCGTCTCTTTTCTGCCGACGCCAACGTGCGCAACCTGAAGGCGTTCTTCAGCCTGAAGCGAGCCAAGTTCGAGCCGAAGGTGCCGCTGGCCTGACTGCGCCGAGCCTCAGGCTTTCGGCGCCTTCTTGGGACGCGTCCAGTCACCGAAGCTCACCTGCCGTCCGCGCGACACGGTCAGCACATTCGGCTCCGTCGATTTGGTCACCGTCGAGCCGCCGCCCACCGTGCCGCCCGCGGCAATGGTGATGGGTGCGACAAGCACGCAGTTGCTACCGATGTGAACGTCGTCGCCGATGATGGTCCGGTGCTTGTTAGCGCCGTCGTAGTTGGCGGTGATGCTGCCCGCGCCGAAATTGACGCGCTCGCCGACGGTCGCATCGCCGAGGTAGGCCAGGTGATTCGCCTTGGCACCCGCCGCCAGCGTCGAGTTCTTGACCTCGACGAAATTGCCGATGTGCACGTCGGCCCCAAGCCGTGCGCCGGGGCGCAGGCGCGCGAAAGGTCCGACCAGCGCGCCGGCGCCCACCGTCACGCCCATCTTCTCGCCGTCGATGTGCGTGAAGGGATGAATCACCGCGCCCGTGTCGATGCGCGCATTGGCGATCACGCAATTGGCGCCGACGCGCACCCCCGCTCCCAGCGAGACCGCACCTTCGAACACGCAGTTGACGTCGATCTCCACATCGGCCTCGCAGAACAGCGTGCCGCGCAAATCGAAGCGCGCCGGGTCGGCCAGCCGCACGCCGGCTTCCATCAAGGTCGACGCCTGCCGCAATTGCCAGGCCCGCTCGAGCGCAGCCAACTGCGTCGGACTGTTGACGCCGGCCACCTGCAAGGCATCGGTCGTCAGTTTCGCCAGCACCGGCACACCGTCGATGGCGGCCAGCTTCACGATATCGGTCAAGTAGAACTCGCCCTGCGCGTTGCGGTTGTCCAGCCGTGCGAGCCAGTCTTTCAACAGGCGGGCCGGTACGGCCATGACGCCGCTGTAAACCTCCCGAATGGCGCGTTGCTCTTCGTCAGCGTCCTTGTGTTCGACGATCGCCTGCACCGACTCGCCATCGATATCGCGCACGATGCGGCCATAGCCGGTCGGGTCATCGAACTCGATCGTCAGCAACGCGAGCCGACGGCCGGCGCTGGTTTCGAGCAATGCGCGCAGCGTATCGGCGCCGATCAGCGGCACGTCTCCGGAGAGCACCAGCACCGTGCCGTCGTCGGGCAACACGGGCATCGCCTGCTGCACGGCGTGGCCGGTACCGAGCTGCGGCACCTGCCGCACGAACTGGAGCGGCACCGCGGCGTTGCTGCTGCCGATGGCCTGCTCCACTTCGGCCGCGCCATGGCCTGTGACAACCACGACGTTGCGAGCGCCGATTTGCGCGGCCGTCTGGATGACATGCGAGAGCAGCGCGCGCCCACCCAGACGGTGCAACACTTTGGGCAAACTGCTCTTCATGCGCGTGCCGCGGCCGGCCGCCATTACGACGACGTCGACCGGCTCGTCGATCTCTTGTTGCGGAATCTGATTCATGCGTCTTTTTTACCGAATGCGTTGCACCCGGATGAGCGGAATTATCGCGGCGCTGGCGTTCGGCGCCGTGCTCACCGGCTGCAGCGCCATCAAGCTCGCCTACAACAACCTGCCCGAGGTCGCCTACTGGTGGCTCGATGGCTATGTCGACTTCAGCGGGGCCCAGACGCCCAAGTCAAAGGACGACCTCACGGCGTTGCTCGCCTGGCATCGGGAAACCGAGTTGCCCAAGATCGTCGCCGTGCTGCAAAAAGCGGAGGCCCTGGCGCCCAACGACATCACGTCGGCGCAGGCGTGCGAACTGGTGGGCGATGTCCGAACGCGTCTAGTAGCAGCAGCCGAACGGGCGGAAGCGCCGGGCGCGGCGCTCGCCGTCACGCTGAGCGAGGCTCAGTTGCAAACCCTGGCGCGCAAGTACGCGAAGAACGACGCCGAATACGTGAAAGACTGGGTCGATCGCACACCGGCGCAGCAGCAGGAAAAACGCTACGACAAGTTTCTGGAACAGAACGAGGATTTCTACGGCCGCCTGGACAACGACCAGCGCGACCTTTTGAACCGCCTCACGGCGCAGTCGATGTTCGATGCAAAGCGGGTCGATGCCGAGCGCCGCAAACGCCAGCAGGAAGCACTCGTGTTGCTGCGCAGGTTCAACGCCGAGCGCACCTCGGCCGCAGACGCGCAACCGGTGATCCACGCTTACGTGCAACGCATCGCCGAGCCTCGGCCCGGTGCATGGCGCGACTACCAGCAAGGCATGCTGGAGGAAGGCTGCCGGTACGTCGCCACGCTGCATAACGCCACGCGACCGGAGCAGCGCCAGAAAGCCGTGCAACGGCTGCGCGCTTATCAAACCGATCTGCGCGACCTCGCCGCCAGGTAGGCGATCTCGAATGACCCGACCATCGCCGTGAACGGCATCGACGTTGGTTCAACCCGCCAGCGTCGTGGCAGCGTCCCACGTGTACGTTGCGCCGAAGCCGTCCCATGGCTCCATCACGATGCGCTGACCCGCTTCGACCGTCATCGACTCGCCGGGTGCCAGCACGACGTCCTCGCTGCCCCACTTATCGGTGGCGTCGCGTGTGACCCAGACCCGGCCTTGCCGCACGCGCAACACGCTGGTGCTCGCTGCCTTGAGACTGGCTGCCTGACCGACCGGAAGCTGCCAGGCGCCGCGGCGCACCGCCAGCGGAACCGCGGCGGCCCGAACCGGCAGCGACAGAGGCGAAAGCGAAGACGTGGTGTAAGCGGCAGCCATGGTGTTCTCCTGAACGGTGTTGCCGAAGCGCCTTGACATCAATAGCGCGATTCGGGAATGAATGATCTCCTCTCCTCCGTTGGCGGTCCAATGAAAACGCGGTAGCCTATTGATTCCGTTTTCGCATCAATCGATATGCAGCACTCCCAAACTCATCTGCGCTCCCGGCCGATTTCGGCAGGCAATCTGCGCGCCTTCGAAGCCGTGGCGCGGCACCTCAACTTTCGTGCCGCCGCCGAAGAGATGGCGCTGACGCAATCGGCTGTGAGCCGGCAAATTCAGGCGCTCGAAGAAGAAGTGGGGGTGAGTCTGTTCCTGCGCCATACACGCGCCGTCGAGCTGACGAGTGCCGGCGCGCAGCTGCTGCTGTCGGTGCAGCAATCGTTGCCGCGCATCGACGGCGCGGTGCGGCAGATCCGGCAAAGCGCGGGACGCAAAAGCGTGTCGCTCACCACCTTCGCCTCGTTCGCCTCGATGTGGCTTATCCCCCGGCTCGAAGCCTTTCAGCGCGACCATCCCGATATCGACATCCGCATCGACGCCAGCGACACGGCGGTCGATCTCGAAGTGGCCGACGTCGATATGGCATTGCGCTATGGCACGGGCGCCCACATGCCCGCGGGATCGATACGGCTTTTTGGCGAAACGCTGACACCGGTCGCCAGCCCCTGGCTCATCAAGAGCGGAGCGCCCATCAAGACGCCGGCAGACATCGCGCGCTTTGCGCTGATCGAAGCTGGCGACGCGCACCGCACGCACCTCGAATGGCTGACCTGGCGCCGCTGGTTCGAAGTACACGGGCTCGACCGCGCGCAACCCAAGCGCTGGCTCTACTTCAACTACGCCTACCAGATGGTGCAAGCCGCGCTGACCGGCCAGGGGCTGGTGCTTGCGCGCAGCTCGCTCATTTCCGAAAGTCTGGCCAACGGCGATCTCGTCGAGGTGCTGCCGCAACACCGCATGGACTCACCGATGGCCTACTGGCTGATCGTCGGGCCGCGCAATGCGATGCGTCCGGAGATCAAGGCGTTTTGCGAGTGGCTGGAGCTGCAGGCCGCCACGACGCGCGGTGTCATCGGTGAAGCGCCTGACCCGGATACCGTCGACTACATCGATTAGAGCGTCGACGGGGGCTTTCGATTCGGCTTCAGCCGACTGGCCAGACCACGCCGTTATCGTTCAGGATCGCATCGAGCGGCATGTCATGGGCCTCGGGCTCCAGGTCGTCCAGAAAACCTTGCGTGAAGCCGAGTCCCACCGTGAACGGCCGCGGTTGCAGCGTCGCCAGCGTGCGGTCGTAGAAGCCACCACCGTAACCCAGCCGATAGCCGCCCGCGCTGTAGCCGAGGCAAGGCACGAAGAGCAGCGTCGGCACGATCATCTCTGTGTCTTTCGGCTTAGGGATGTCGTAAGCATCGTTTTCCATCGGGCACCCCGGGTACCACGAGTGAAAAGTCAGCGTCTTGTGCACACGGTCGACCACCGGCAGGCCGATGCGGCGGCGATGCGGTTCATCGAGCAGTTCGCCGTCTTCTTTCCAGCGATGCAGTGCCGGCAACGGGTCGAACTCACCCTTGATCGGCCAATAGGCGCCGATGACGGTGTCGGGCCTTCCGACCAGCCAGATGCGCATCACGCGCTGCAAAAGATCGGCGCGCTGTAGCCGGTCGGGCAAGGCCAGACGTTGTTCGATCAAGGCTGCGCGCAATTGCGCTTTGAGAAATGCAGCCGTTTCCGACCGGTTTTCTCCGGCGTTTCCATCGTGTGCTTTGTCCATAATCCCGCTATGCAGTTTCGAAGCATTTTGGCACCCCAACGCTTGCGCCCGCGTTCCTCTTCTTCCGTCGCGATTTCTGTCGCAGGTTCGGCCGTTGTGCTCGCACTTGCTGCCGTGCTGCAACCGGCTTGCGCCCAAACCGGCAACGACGACGTCATGCTGCAAATGAAGCAGGCGTTTCAACGTGGAGACAAGGGCCGCCTCACCGCCTTGCTGCCGCAAGCCCGCGGCAGCGCGCTCGAACCGTGGGCCGCTTATTGGGAACTCAAGGCGCGCCTCCAAGAGGCCAGCCCGCTCGAGGTGCAAGACTTTCTGATCCGCTACGCCGGCACTTATCAAGAAGACCGGTTGCGCAATGACTGGCTGCTGGTGCTCGGGCAACGTCGCGACTGGGACGGCGTGGCCGGCATGCATCCCTCCTACAGAATGGGCGACGACGCGCAGGTGCGCTGCTATGCCATCCTGTCGAGCCTGGCCCGGACCGGTGCGCCGACGCAAGAGCAAGCGGACCTGGTTCGCAAGAGCTGGCTGGTCCAGCGCGACGCCGACGATGGTTGCCTCACCGCTGCCGACCGCATGATCTCGGCGCGCTTGATGTCGCCGAACGACGCCTGGAAGAAGGCTCGGCTCTCGATCGAAGCCAATCGTCCGCAGGCCGCGCGCAACGCCGTCAATCTGGTGGCGCCCGACGCGGTGCCGCTGTTCGACGAGCTGAATGCCAGCGCGCCCAAGTTCCTGATCGGACGCGCCTTCGTCGCCGCCAAGTCGCGCAAGGAACTGGTGGTGTTGGCGCTCATCAAGACCGCCATCGCCGACCCGGAAATGGCCGCGGCGCAACTCGACAGCAAATGGGGGCCGATGTTGTCGCCCGAAGAGCGCAACTGGCTGTGGGGCGCTATCGGCCGGCAAGCTGCCAGCAAGCTTTCGCCGCTGGCGAACAGCTACTTTGCCAACGTGACGAAGAACAGCGACCTCTCCGACGACATGCTCGGCTGGAAGGTGCGCGCAGCCCTTCGCAACGCGCAATGGAAAGACGTGCAGGCCGCCGTCAATGCGATGAGCGAAGAAGCGCAGCTTGATCCGACCTGGGTCTACTGGAAAGCCCGTGCGCTTACCGGACTGGGGGGCGAGCAAAACAAGGCCCAGGCCAGCATGCTCTACAACACCATCGCAGGCACGCGTGGCTTTTACGAACTGCTGGCGCTCGAAGAGCTCGGTCAACGCGCCGCAGTGCCGACCCGTCCGTCGCCGCTCACGCCCGAAGAAAAAGCCGCGGCCCGCGCCAACCCCGCGTTGAACCGCGCGCTCTATGCCATCGCAACGGGCCTTCGCCCCGAAGGCACCCGCGAGTGGAATTACGCGACCAACCTGCACGACAAAGGCGGCATGGACGACCGCGCGCTGCTGGCAGCCGCAGACCTGGCCTGCCAACGCGAGGTGTGGGACCGCTGCATCAACACCAGCGAGCGGACCAAGGGCGTGATCGATGTGGACCAACGTTTTCCGATGCCGTTTCATGACACCGTGATACGCAAGAGCCAGGAGATCGGCCTCGACCCGGCTTACGTTTACGGTCTGATTCGCCAAGAGAGCCGCTTCATCATGGACGCGCGATCGGGCGTCGGCGCCTCGGGCCTGATGCAGGTGATGCCGGCCACCGCCAAGTGGACGGCGAACAAGATCGGCATGACCGGCTTCACGCCCGGCCAGCTCAACGACCGCGAAACCAACATCACCATCGGCACCAACTACCTGAAGCTCGCGCTCGATGACTTCAGCGGCTCGATGGCACTGGCCGCCGCGGCCTACAACGCCGGGCCGGGTCGGCCACGCAGCTGGCGCAACGGACCGACCATGGATGCCGCCATCTGGGCCGAGAACGTGCCCTTCACCGAGACACGCGACTACGTGAAGAAGGTGCTGGCCAACACCACGAATTACGCCGCGTTGTTGACCGGTCAGCCGCAATCTTTGAAGGCCCGCCTGGGCACCATCGGCCCGCGCGACGAGCGCGTGCCCGAGCCCGTCAAGGACCTGCCCTGAATCGATGACTACTGAAGGTTTTATGCGCAAACTCTACGTCGGCAACAAGAACTACTCGTCCTGGTCGATGCGGCCCTGGGTCCTGATGAAGCAGGCCGGCATTCCGTTCGACGAGGTCATGGTCCGCTTCGATTCCTTCGACCGCGGATCGCACTTCAAGAACGCCATTGGCGCGCTCAATCCTGCAGCCCGCGTGCCGGTGCTGGTCGACGGCGAACTGGTGGTGTGGGACACGCTGGCCATCGCCGAATACCTGGCCGAAACCTTCCCTGAAAAGGCGTTGTGGCCACGGCTCGCCAACGACCGCGCGCGGGCTCGCAGCATCTGCGCCGAAATGCACTCGGGCTTTGGCGGGCTGCGCGGCCATTGCGGCATGAACATCGAGGCGTCGCTGCCCGAAGTCGGCGCAAGGCTCATGCGCGACGAGCCGACCGTCAAAAACGACCTCGACCGCATCGTGCAGATGTGGACCGGCCTGCTCGAACGCCACGGCGGCCCCATGTTGTTCGGCCACTTCACTATCGCCGACGCGTACTTCGCGCCGATCGGCTCGCGCATCAAGACTTACGGCCTGCCGGTGCCCGAATCGGTCACCGACTACATCGAGCACGTGCAAGCGCTGCCAGGCGTCAAGGCATGGATCGACGACGCGCTCGTGGAAGAAGACTTCCTCGCTTTCGAAGAGCCCTACCGTACTGCGCGCTGAGGGAGTACTGAGGACGCGAGCGCCTGCCTAAACTCGCAGGATGCAAACTTATCTCGTCGGCGGTGCGATCCGCGATGCTCTGCTCGGCCGGCCCGGCGGCGATCGCGACTGGCTGGTCGTTGGCAGCACGCCCGAAGAGATGGCGGGGTTGCGCTACATCCCGGTCGGCCGTGACTTCCCGGTGTTTCTGCACCCGAAAACGCACGAGGAGTACGCATTGGCCCGCACCGAGCGCAAGAGCGCGCCGGGCTACCGCGGCTTCGTCGTACACGCCTCGCCCGACGTCACGCTCGAACAGGATCTGGCGCGCCGCGATTTGACGATCAACGCGATCGCACTTGCCGCCGGGCAAGCCGACGTGGCACACCTTGCCGATCTCCGCATCGAGGCGCTCGTCGACCCCTTCAACGGCCAGCGCGACCTGCACGACAAGGTGCTGCGGCACGTGACCGACGCGTTCCGCGAAGACCCGGTGCGCATCATCCGCGTGGCCCGTTTCGCTGCCCGCTTCTCAGACTTCACTATCGCGCCCGAGACGATGGCCTTGATGTGCGAGATGGTCTCCGCTGGAGAGGTCGACGCGCTGGTGCCCGAACGGGTTTGGCAAGAGCTGGCGCGCGGCCTGATGGAGAGCACACCTTCGCGCATGTTCGAGGTGCTTCGCGAGTGCGGCGCGCTCGCCGTGCTGCTGCCTGAAGTCGATCGCCTGTGGGGCGTGCCGCAACCCGTCGCACACCATCCTGAAGTCGACACCGGCGTGCACTTGATGATGGTGCTCGACATGAGCGCGCGGCTCGAGGCACCGCTGGCCGTGCGCTTCGCCTGCCTGACACACGACCTCGGCAAAGGCACGACAGCGGTCGACGTGCTGCCGCGCCACATCGGCCACGAACAGCGCAGCGCCAAATTGCTGCGGGCCGTGTGCGACCGCTGGCGGGTGCCGGTCGAACTGCGCGAGCTGGCCGATGTGGTGGCGCGCGAGCACGGCAACATTCACCGCAGCGGTGAACTGAACGCGGCTTCGGTCGTGCGGCTGCTGGAGCGCTGCGATGCGTTTCGCAAGCCGGGCCGCTTCGACCAGGTCCTGCTGGCGTGCGAGTGCGATGCACGCGGCCGGCTGGGACTCGAAGAGCGGCCCTATTCGCCGCGCGACCGGCTGAACCACGCCCTCGCCGTCGCGCTGGGCGTGGCAACAGACGTCGTCGCACGAGAGGCGCAGGCGGCAGGCGCCACCGGCCCGAAGATTGGTGAGGCCATCGCCCGCGCACGAATCGCCGCCGTCGGCGAAGCGCTCGCATCGGTCGAGTGAGCACGGTCACGGTCTGCCGTGGGAGCCTGCTCGGGGATTTGCGGCATTGACCGACGCCGCTGAAGCCTGGCTGCTGCTAAGGTGACAAGCGATGCAGCTACCACCCCGCCTCACACCCGACGCCGCCCTCTTTCTCGATTTCGACGGCACGCTCGTGGCCATCGCCGACACGCCCGAAGCGGTCGAAGTGCCGACTGCGCTGGTGCCATTGCTGCACGACCTGCACGGCTTGCTCGGCGGCGCGCTGGCGGTGGTGTCGGGCCGACAGATCGATGTACTCGACCGCTTTCTTGCGCCATTGCGATTGCCAGCGGCCGGCGAGCATGGCGTGCAGCGCCGCAGCGCCGAAGGCCATATCGACGAGCAGCGCGCGCCCGATCTCACTCTGATTCTCGAGTCCGCCAACGAACTGGCGCGGGTTCATGAAGGCCTGCTGGTCGAACGCAAACATGCCGCGGTCGCTCTGCACTACCGCATGGCGCCGCAGCTCGAAGCGGTATGCCGCGATGCGATGGCGCGCGCTATCAATGGGCAGCCCCAGTTCGAACTGCTGCACGGCAAATTCGTCTTCGAGGTGAAGCCAGCCGGCGTCAACAAGGGCACTGCCATCGCCGCTTTCATGCGGGAGGAGCCGTTTGCAGGTCGCGTGCCCGTCTTCGCCGGCGACGACACGACGGACGAGACCGGCTTTGCCATCGTGCAGCCGCTCGGCGGTGTCGCCATCAAGGTGGGATCGGGTCCGAGCCAGGCGCTGCATCGACTCGATTCGCCACGCGCCGTGTACGAGTGGCTGGTGCAGGCGCGCGATCTGCTGGCCGAGCCAAGAAAGAACGCCAGCTGATGGGTCGCCTCGTCGTCATTTCCAATCGCGTGGCCGACCCACGGAAACCCGCTGCCGGCGGCCTGGCGGTCGCACTCGGCGAATCGTTGCAACAGACCGGCGGACTCTGGTTCGGCTGGAGCGGCCACATCGTCGAAGGCGGCACGGCCGGCGAAGGCGAAGTGCACAAGCAGCAGGCCGGCCCGGTCACGCTCGCGATGATCGATCTCAGCCGCGAGGATCACGACAGCTACTACCTCGGCTACAGCAACGATGTGCTGTGGCCCGTGTTCCATTACCGGCTCGACCTGGCGCACTTCGACGCCGGCTTCATCGGAGGGTACCGGCGCGTCAACCAGCTGTTCGCACGCAAGGTGATGCCGATGTTGAAGCCGGACGACATCATCTGGATTCACGACTACCACCTGATTCCGCTGGCGGCTGAACTGCGCGCCATGGGATGCAAGCAGCGCATGGGCTTCTTCCTGCACATTCCGCTGCCTCCGCAAGAGATCATGGCGGCCATCCCGCAGCACGAGTGGCTCGTGCGATCGCTCTTCGCTTTCGATCTGATCGGGTTGCAAACCCACCAGGACGTCCAGCACTTCGAGCGCTATGTCATCGGCGAAGCGCACGGCGAGGCGCTGGGCGACGACATGTATCGCGCTTTCGGGCAGACGGTGCGCTGCAGCGCCTTCCCCATCGGGATCGACGTGGACGAGTTCGCAGCGCTGACGCATGCGAAGGAAGGCCGCGAGATGTACGAGACGATGAAGCGCGAGTACTCGAGCCGTCGCCTCTTGCTCGGCATCGACCGGCTCGATTACTCCAAAGGCATTCCACAGCGGGTGAGGAGCTTTCGGGAGCTGCTCGCAAACTACCCGGAGAACCGCCGCAGCGCGACGCTGATCCAGATCGCCTCGCCCACACGAGAGAGCGTCGACGCTTACGCCGACATCCGGCGCGAGCTCGAATCGCTGTGCGGCGCCATCAACGGCGACTACGGCGAGCTCGACTGGATGCCGGTGCGCTACATCCACCGCATGGTGGCACGCAAGCGCGTGCCGGGGCTGTGCCGCGCGGCGGCCGTCGGGCTGGTCACGCCGTTGCGCGACGGCATGAACCTGGTCGCCAAGGAATATGTGGCAGCGCAAGACCCTGCTGATCCCGGCGTGCTGGTGCTGTCACGTTTTGCCGGGGCGGCAGAGCAGCTGAAGGAAGCGCTGCTGGTCAACCCGTACGACACGCACGGCACGGCAGAGACGGTGCAGCAGGCGCTGCACATGCCACTGGAAGAACGTCGGCAGCGGCACCAGAAGTTGCTGGCACGCATTCGCGAGCAGGACATCCACTGGTGGCGGCGCAGCTTTCTGGCGGCGTTGAACGAGGCGACTGGCAAGGGCTGAGCTTCGACCCAGATCACGCGCGGTTGGGGCCGATCACCTGCGTCAACCGGATGACATCGGCGATGCGATCTGGATGCTTCCGCATACCGACCACCGCTCGGGTAACAACCAGCGCATCGCGGGGTTGGGCGGCATGTGAACCTGACCCTCATACGTTTTCAGTAACAAGATGTGTGGTCAAATCCTCGTCCGGCCAAGGTTTGAACGAGAGTGCGAAATGAAAAGTTCGATAGCTGTTTTGTGCGTTGCTGCGCTCGTCTGCGGATGCGCGACCCGTCCGGCGGCGGGCCCGGGCTCCGGCCTTGGCGCGAACTACGTGCCAAACGTCACCACCCCGGCTCAGGTGACAGAGGTCTACGACGCCGACGTGGACAAGTGCCAACGCGAGGCACGCGGCTATACCTTCGTCAGACCAACCGAACACGACGGGGCACTGTTTTTCGTGGACGTATTGACAATGGGTGCCGTGGTCGGCGCGACTGTCGCGACGGTCGGTCGTTCAGTCGCTCCCGTCATCACGGCAATTGGTTGGACCGGGGGGGCTCTTTATGGTTTCGACTACTTCGTCTATTCGCCGCAACGCGCTGCCTGGCGCTCCAAGCAAGAGACGGTGATGATGAACTGCATGGCCCGCCGCGGCTATGAGAACGCAGATCCTTCCGTTACCGTGACTTGGCGCCCGCGGGCTCCGAACCCCGCGCTGTCGTTCCGTCGCACGGGCGTCGACACTTACAACGCCGAAAAGCTTGCCAAGGCCCGCAGTTGCGCCGCAATGCCGCTTGCGACATTGGTGGAAAAGGGCCCTGGCTTTGAGCGCTATACGTTGGCCTGTAACAGCGGGCAGACCCTGGCGGTGCGCTGCGACTTCGGCAACTGCCGCGCATCGTGACGCGCAGGCGCACCACCTGAGGCCTGCCCCCTCCTTGGTGGCTCCCGATTTTCTAGATAGATCAGTCCAGCAGCGCCAGCGCGCCGTAATCCCCGACCTTGTCGCCCAGCCCCGCCGGCACGAGTTCCACTCCGCGCGTCAGCGGCACCAGCTTGCCGGCGATCTCCGACTGCAGGCGCGGCAGCAGGAAGTCGCGGTGGTTCCAGAACACGCTGCCGCCCAGGCTGATGCGCTGCAGATCGAGCGTTGCGATCAAGTTGTAGAGCATGCGGCCCATCACGCGGCATTGGGTATCGACGATGTGCAGCGCATGCGTGTCGCCCTGGGTGGCGGCCGCGAACAGGTCGGCTGGCGATTGCCGAAAGCGCCGCGCCATCGAGTTGCCGCCGATCAGCGCCTCGACATCGCCGACGTTGCCGCAGCCGCACAGCGCGCCGCTGGCGTCGTCGACCACGAAGCTGTGGCCGGCGTGGCCGGCGTTGCCGTTCTTGCCGCGCAGTACCCGCCCGCCAACGCACAAGCCGACGCCGATGCCGGTGCTCCAGGTGACGTAGGCGCAGTCGTCGATGCCTTTGAGCGCGCCCCACTGGCGCTCGGCTTCGAGGGCGGACACGGCATCGTTCTCCACGCGCACATAGGCAAAGCGCTGGGCCAGCGGCGCTTCGAGCAACGCCGTCATCCATTGATTGGGCAAGCCGCCTGATGGGCCAGCGATGCCGCCGCAAATGTTGGGCGAGGCGACTTCCACCTTGCCGTCGCGCAGTTCGAAAGGGCCGGTCGTCGACACGCCGACACGGCTGACCGACGCCGGGTCGACACCCTGCTCGGCACAGACCGCATCGATCAGCCGCATGACTTGCAGCGCGAGTGCGTCGTTGTTGCCGGTCCGGGCTGTGGGTTCGCTGCGACGGCCGAGCAACGGCACATCAGCGGAAGGAGAAAGACTGACGGCCACCTTGGTGCCGCCGATGTCGACGCAGGCTCTCATCGAGTCGTGATCCTTGGTTGTCGCTTGGTTATGTTCAAAGGTCGGACTCAAATCCAGCGCGCGATGAGCGCCGCGATCATGCTGAGCAGCACCGTGCTGGCGATCGGCAATTGCCACTCACGTCCAAGCGCGCGGAATTCGAAATCGCCCGGCAAGCGGCCGAAGCCGAACTTGCGCAGCCACTGCGTGAGCCCGCTCATCAGCACCAGCGCCAGCACGACGACGATCAGCCAACGGATCATGCGAGGCTTCGAGCGTTCAGGATGCCGAGCGCGGCGCGGTGCAGTTCAGGCGTGGCGGCGGCGATAACGCGACCGTCGGACGCGAGGCCGAGGGGCTGGCCGAGCCAGTCGGTGACGACGCCACCGGCGGCTTCTATCAGCCCGGTCGGGCCGAGATAGTCGTAGGGCTGCAAGCCGGTTTCCACCACCAGGTCGATGGTGCCGCCGGCCAACTGCGCATAGCCGTAGCAGTCGCCGCCGAAGCGACGCATGGCGCACTGCCGGCTCAATCGGTCGAACGCCTGCCAGTCGGCGGCGTTGAAGATGTCCGGCGACGTCGTCACGATGCGGGCCTTGTCGATCGCCCTGCAGCTGCTGACCTCGACCGTCTCGCCATTGCGCTGCGCACCCCTGCCGGCCTGCCCGATCCAGCGCTCGCCGAGCACCGGCATATCGACCATGCCGAAGACGACGCGGCCGCCTTGCAGCACGCCGACGAGCGTGCCCCACAGCGGTGAGCCGGTAATGAAGCTGCGCGTGCCGTCGATCGGGTCGAGCACCCAGATGCGGTCGGCGTCGAGACGCTCGGGCCCGTGCTCCTCGCCGTAGATGCCATCGGCGGGACAGCGCTCGCCGAGGATCTCGCGCATGGCGGTTTCGGCAGCGCGATCGGCCAGCGTCACGGGGCTGTCGTCGGCCTTGGTGATGATGTCGAGCGAGATGCGAAACCAGCGCATCGAGTGGGCAGCCGCAGCATCGGCCAACGCGTGGGCGATGGCCAGCGGATCGCGTGGATCTTGGGGCTCGTTGGCGGGGAAGCTCAATTCGGGACGTCCGTCGGTGGTCTGAAAAATGCTTGATTGAAAGCAGTCGCCAGATTAAACCCGACCGGCCGGCGATTGACAGCGCCGACGAGCGACGCCTACCATTCCCAAACAAACGATGAGCCATTCCGGCTCACGAAAGAAATCGATGTTGCGCATCTTTGTTCGAAGCGTCTATTGCGTACTGGCCCTGTGGATAGGCCTCATGACCGTCGCCAGTGCCACGCCGTCGCCAAGCGAAGACAAAGTCATCCAGACCTTGATCCAGCGCGTCGAGACGACCACCGACATGGTTTTCGTGCGCAACGGCAGTGAGTACAACGCGACCGATGCCGCCTCGCACATGCGCAGCAAGTACGACCACTTCAAGGCAGAGATCGTCACTGCCGAAGACTTCATCGAGCGCTGCGCCACCCGCTCCGAGATGACCAAGGTCGCCTACAAGGTGAGGCTGGCCGGCGGCGCGGCGATGCGCGAATCGGGCGACTTCTTACGGGACGAACTGCGCAAGCTGCGGCAGCACTGAACCGCGCTCACAGGGTATGCGTGCGCTCGCCCTCCGCGAAACCTATCGCATCCCACGGCGCGCCGACCGCAAAGCCGATGACCTTGAAGAGCTCACCCATTTCGTGCTCGTGCACCAGATGCGCCGCCATCGCGCGCTGCGCCGGCGTGCCCTGCTCCATGTGCGTCAGCAGCCCGCAATTCAAAAGAAACCTCGCCTGGCTGCAGTAGCCGAGCACTTCGAGCCCGGCGTTCTGGCCAGCCAGCGCGATGCCGGTGAAGTTGACGTGCGCAGTGATGTCCTTCAGCCCGACATCCGACAGCGGATCGCCGTCGGCCATGTGCGCGCGGTGGCACATCACGGTGCCCATGTGGCGTTGCGGGTGGTAGTACTCGGCCTCGGGAAAACCGTAGTCGATAAAGAACGCCGCGCCCTGCGTCAGCCGGTCGGCCAACGTGGCCATGAAAGCCTCGGCTTGGGGGTGGATCTCGGTGAGGTAGTCGTGGTCCCCGGTTACCTCGACGGGGGGCCGCAGCTCGGTCGGCCGGTCTTGCCACGACCATCCGTGGGCGTCCGGCGCCTTGACGACACCGCGCTCGAACCACGCGCCGCCGACGCGTGCCAGCAGTTGCACCGGCATCGCGTCGAGCACCTCGTTGCCGACGACCACGCCTTGCATCGTCTCCGGCAACTCAGCGAGCCATTCGACCCGGTCGCCATGCGCTGCCAGCGCCAGTTGCTGCCGCGCCCGCAAGGTGCCGGAGAGGTCGACGATGCGATAGCGCGCAACCTTGGTGCCAAGCGCCGCGAGCGCATCCAGCAACTGCCCCGCTAGCGCGCCGGAGCCAGCGCCGAACTCCCACACCGTGTCGGTGCCAGTCTTGTCCAGGGCTTGGGCCACCTGTGCGGCCAGAGTGCGGCCGAACATCGGCGTCAGTTCTGGCGCGGTGACGAAATCGCTGCCCGACGACGGCATCTGTCCGAACTTGGTGGAACTGTTCGCGTAGTAGCCCAACCCCGGTGCGTACAAGGCCATGGCCATGAAGCGGTCGAACGGCAGCCAGCCACCGCCGCGCTCCAGCGCGGCATCGATAATCCGGGTCAACGGGTTGGCGCGCACGGCGCCGCATTCCAAATTCATTCGAGAAATTTATCAGGATGGCCGACATGGTCGCTTCGACCCCTTCAGCAAGACCACGCGGCGTGCTCGTTACGGGCGGCGGGCGACGGCTGGGCGCGGCCATCTGCGAAGCCTTCGCGCGAGCCGGATGGCAGGTGTGGTGCCACTACCGCGCCTCGCGCGACGCTGCCGAAACCCTGTGTGCCAGTCTGCGCGATGAAGGCTTTGCCGCCACCGCCATCGAAGCGGACATCGACGACGAAGACGCGCGCAGGGTGCTGGTCGAACGAATTTCTGCTGCCACGCCGCTGGCATGCATCGTCAACAACGCTTCTGCTTTCGAGCCGGACACCGCGCTGGATTTCAAGCCGGACGACGCGCTCAGGCAACTCGGCGTAAACCTCATCGCGCCGATGTCTTTCGCGCGGCTGCTGGCGCAGCAACCAGCCGATGGCACCGACCGGTCGGTGGTCCACATTCTCGACCAGAAGGTGTTCAACCTGAACCCCGACTACTTCTCCTACACCGTGTCGAAGCTGGCGCTCGAGCGCGCCGTGTCGCTGCAGGCGCAGGCGCTGGCGCCCGCCGTGCGCGTGTGCGGCGTGGCGCCGGGCATCCTGTTCACCAGCGGCCCGCAAGACGAAACCAACTTCGCGCGGGCTGCGCGCGCCAACCTCATGCGTCGGCCGATCGACCCCGCCGACGTGGCGCGCACCTGCGTTTTTCTGGCCGGCACGCCGAGCGTGACCGGCACCACCCTGTGCGTCGACAACGGCCAGCATTTGGTGCCGCTGGAACGCGACATCATGTTCGTCGTCGACGATTTGCTGAAAGCTTCCCCGCCATGACCACTGCCGCCCTCGATCCCCTGCTGCTCTCCTGCCGACGCGTCTTTTTGAAGAACTACGAGGTCTGGATCAACATCGGCGTGCACGAGTTCGAAAAGAAGGCCGAGCAGCGGGTAACCATCAACGTCGACCTGTATGTGCCGCTGGAAATTTCGACGCCCAAAGCCGACGAGTTGGACGAAGTTGTCGACTACGACTTCATTCGCCGAACCGTGGCAGCGCGGCTGTCTCAGGGGCATATTCATTTGCAGGAGACGCTGTGCGACGACCTCCTGGCGGCCATATTGGCGCATCCGAAGGTGCACGCGGCACGCGTGTCGAGCGCCAAACCCGATGTCTATCCCGACTGTGAAGCGGTGGGCGTCGAAGTCTTCAGGAGCAAATGAACATGGTAGAAAACGCATGAGCGCCGTCTGGACTGACGAGGTCGCGCCATCGGCCAACCTCAAGATCGAGCGCGACACGCACAAGCTTGAAAAGCGCCTGTGTCGTGAAGTCGGCCGCGCCATAGTCGACTACAACATGATCGAAGAAGGCGACAAGGTCATGGTGTGCGTGTCGGGTGGCAAAGACAGCTACGCGATGCTCGACATCCTGCTGAAGCTGAAAGCCCGCGCGCCGATTCATTTCGACTTGATCGCCGTCAACCTCGACCAGAAGCAACCGGGTTTTCCTGAAGAAGTGCTGCCCAAGTACCTGAGCGAACTCCGCGTGGCCTTTCATATCGAGAACCAGGATACGTACAGCATCGTCAAGCGTGTCATCCCCGAAGGCAAGACGACCTGCGGCCTGTGCAGCCGGCTGCGGCGCGGCATCCTGTATCGCGTGGCCGATGAACTGGGCGCCACCAAGGTCGCGTTGGGGCATCACCGCGACGACATGCTGCAGACCTTCTTCCTCAACATGTTCTTTGCCGGCAAGCTCAAGAGCATGCCGCCCAAGCTCGTGAGCGACGACGGCCGCCACATCGTCATTCGGCCGCTGGCCTACGTGGCTGAAAAAGATCTGGTGCGCTGGGCGCAGCACCGAGAATTTCCGATCATTCCGTGCACGCTGTGCGGCAGCCAGGAAAACCTGCAGCGCAAGCAGGTTGGCGAGATGCTGCGCGACTGGGACAAGAAGCATCCCGGCCGTGTCGAAAACATGTTCACCGCGCTGCAGAACGTGGTGCCGTCGCACTTGCTAGACGGCACGCGTCACGATTTCAAGGGATTGAAGGCGACGGGCGTCGCGGACGACGAAGGCGACAAGGCGTTCGACGCGCCGAACTTCGATGCGCTGGCGCCGACCTTGCCGCCGTTGTCCATGCGCCCGGGGTCATTGGCGCAATCGGCTTTGCAAATCGTGCAGGTTTGAGGCGTGGAAATTCAGACATGAGCGGGGCGAGACGACCCAGGCGCGCTCTGTTGGCCCCCGCCTCCCTTTTTATGCTGGTCGCGCTGTCTGGTTGTGCCACCAATTGGGTGGTCGACAGCGATGTCCGCAGTTTTTCGAGGCTGGCAGTTGCACCGGTAATGGCCGATGCCACCTACCGCTTCGAGCGGCTTCCGTCGCAGCAGTCGAACGAGGCGGCACAGCAATCGATCGAGTCAATGGCGAGCGCCGCGCTGGGCAATGTCGGTCTCCGGCGCGACGATGCGAAGCCGCGCTACAGCGCGCAGATCGACGCACGCGTGGACGCGTCGCGCCCGCCGTTTGCCGAGCCGTTGCTCTACGGTGCCCGTCAAGGGCTAGGGTTCGGCGCAAGGGTCGACTACGGTTACCGGGGGTTCTACGGTCCGGCGTTCCCGGAAATGGCGAACTCCTGGTATGTCAGGGAAGTCAGCATCGTGCTGCGCGAACTTGCTTCGGGCCAGGTGGTCTACGAGACACACGCAAGCAACGACGGGCCTTACAACCGGAGTGCGGCCATACTTTCAGTCTTGTTCGAAGCCGCTCTGCAGGGCTTTCCGAACCCGCCCGCCGGCGAGCGGCGCGTAGACATCGCCTTGCCCGGCACCAACGCCCCGGCCCGGCCCTAGATCGTTCCGGATGGAAGAGGCCACGCGACTCATTGCCGTGCGCCATGGCGAAACCGCATGGAACGTCGGCACACGCATTCAGGGGCAACTCGACATCGGCCTCAACGCCATAGGCGAATGGCAGGCCCGTCGCGTCGGACAGGCGCTGGCCGACGAAGCCATCGACGTGATCTACGCCAGCGACTTGGCGCGCGCATGGAACACGGCGCTCGAGATTGCGCGACCACTCGGGCTCCAGGTCAGGCCGGAGCCCCGGCTGCGAGAGCGCGCTTTCGGATGTTTCGAAGGTATGAGTTTTGCGGAGATCGAGCAAAACTTGCCCGATCAGGCGCGGCTGTGGCGAGAGCGGGACCCCGCCTTCACGCCCGAGGGTGGTGAAAGCCTGCTGGTGTTTCGTGATCGCATCACTGCAGTGGCGGCCGAACTCGCCGCTCGCCATCCCGGCGAATTGGTCGTGCTGGTCGCGCACGGCGGCGTGATGGACGTTCTCTATCGTGCTGCAACCCGGCAGGGCTTGCAGGCACCCCGTACCTGGATGCTGGGCAACGCCTCCATCAACCGGCTCCTTTGGACTCCCGAAGGTTTGATCCTCGTGGGCTGGAGCGACACAACGCATCTGAACGACGCCCTTAACGACGACGCAACGGTCTAGACGATCAAAAAGCGCTGTTGCGCCTGCCGCAGCAATAGACCCTTGCTATCGAAAATTCGTCAAAATTTGACGTTTCGATGTCAGTCGTTTGTATTCAAAAAGTAAAAACGCGCGCACAATCTCATCAAGCAAGATGCCTTGTCAACACGCCAATCGAAACGAAATGCGTCAAGTGTTGCCGCGTTCGTGTTCAAGAAATAGGCCGTTGAACATGTCGTTTGGCCGGTGGTAACCGACTTGGTCTCTCGGCAGGATGGTGGCAACGGACAAGAGTGAGTGCTTTGTAATTAAGTGAATAACGGTTCTGATCTTGTTTATGTACTGATCAGGCCGGGGCCAAAGGATCTTCGATGACAGCTTTCATACCGGTACACCAGCGCATCGCGTTGCGCGCGGCGGCGAACCCGAAGAAGGTTGCTGTATCTTGTAACGGCGTATCGATCACTTACGAAGAGCTCAACAGCCGCTCCAACCAGCTGGCGCGACGTCTGCAGCGCGCCGGAGCAGGTCGCAACAAACTGATAGCCATCGGCATGGAGCGTTCCATCGACATGGTGGTCGGACTGCTCGCGATCTTGAAATCCGGCAGCGCCTACCTCCCGATCGATCTCGAATATCCGATGGAGCGGCTCGATTTCACGGTCAGTGACGCGCAACCGGTGGCGATGCTGACCACCGCAGCCAGCGCGGCCGCCATGGGGGCGTCGTCGGCACCGGTGTTCCTGGTGGACGACGGCAGTGCGGCAAACGAGGACAGCAGCAACGTCGGCACGGCCGACCCTGATGCGCTGGCCTATGTGATCTACACCTCAGGTTCGACTGGCCGGCCCAAGGGCTGCCTGGTCACGCACCTGAACGTCACCCGGCTTTTCGATGCGACCGATGCCTGGTACAACTTTGGGCCCGACGACGTGTGGCCGCTCTTTCACTCCCACGCCTTCGACGTGTCCGTTTGGGAAATCTGGGGATCGCTCAGCTACGGCGGCCGACTGGTCGTGGTGCCCTATCTGACAACGCGCTCGCCCGACGACTTTCTCGCATTGCTGGTGCGCGAACAGGTCACGGTCCTGAATCAGACGCCATCGGCTTTCAGGCCGTTGATCGAAGCCGATCGGCGCGCCGCGCTGGCACCGGACGCGCTCCATTTGCGCTACGTGATTTTTGCGGGCGAACCCCTCTCCTTCGAAATGCTGCGCCCGTGGTACGAGCGCCATGGCGACGCCATGCCGCTCATGGTCAACATGTACGGCATCACCGAGACCACCGTCCACGTCACCTATCGTCCGGTGAGCTGGCAAGACCTCGAACTGCGCCGCGGCAGCATGATCGGCTGCCCGATTCCCGATCTGCGCATCGATCTGCTGAACGAACAGTTGCAACCGGTGGCCGATGGCGACATCGGTGAGATCGTCGTCAGCGGCCCCGGCGTCACCAACGGTTACCTCCGACGCCCCGACCTGACGGCGCAGCGATTCATCGACTGGACCGACCCGGCCACTGGTGCAACCTTACGCGCCTACCGTTCCGGCGATCTCGGGAAACGCCATCCCGATGGGGACATCGAATGCCTGGGTCGCATGGACCATCAGGTCAAGATCCGGGGCTTTCGCATCGAGACCGGCGAGATTGAAAATCTGTTGCTCGGGCACGCCGGTGTTCGGGAGTGCGCTGTGCTGGCTCGCACCGACCATGCCGATGGCGAACCGCGGCTGGTGGCTTATGTAGTGATGGCTGCAGGGCATGTTCCGGCGTCCGAACTCCGCAGCCACCTCGCCAAGGACCTCCCGCAGTTCATGCTGCCGGCCGCCTTCGTCGAGCTGCCCATGTTGCCAATCACCGAAAACGGCAAGCTCGATCGCCGCGCGCTGCCTGCGCCCCCGCGCGAACGCCCCGAGCTGGCGACGCCTTATCAAGCGCCATCGACTGCGCTCGAAGAACGGGTGTGCCAGGTGTTCACCGAAGTGCTGGAGATCGACCAGACCGGCCTTGCGGACAACTTTTTCGAACTTGGCGGCACCTCGCTGCTGGTGACCCGTGCACTGGTCATGCTGCAGGGCGCGGGTCAGCGCACGCTGGGCGTGACCGACTTCTTTGCCGACCCGACGCCGCGCGCGCTGGTTCGGCTGTTGCTCGCACCGACGGCACCTGCGGCCGTGTCACCCGGTGTCGCCGGGACCCGTGTCGAGCGCACTGGCAGCGGTCTGGAACCTGTCGCCATCATCGGCATGGCGGGACGCTTCCCCGGCGCGGCCGACATCGAACAGTTCTGGGACAACCTCTGCGCTGGCCGCGAGACCATCACCTTTTTCGACGACGCCACGCTGGACCCGAGCGTGAGCGCCGAACTGCGCGCCGACCCGGCCTATGTCAAGGCGCGTGGCGTGATCGCCGATACCGAGATGTTCGACGCTGCCTTTTTCGGCATCAACCCGAAAGAAGCGGCGCTGATGGACCCGCAGCAACGCATCTTTCTGGAGTTGTGCTGGGAATGCGTGGAGCGAGCCGGCTATGCGCCCGACAGTGCGCCGGGCACCGTGGGCGTGTTCGCCGGCATGTACGGCAGCACCTACCTCCACCGCCATGTGATGCCCCGCCCCGACCTGATCGAGCAGGTCGGCGACTTCCAGGTGATGCTGGGCAACGACAAGGACTTCATCGCCACCCGCGTTGCGCATCGGCTCAACCTGACCGGCCCCGCCATCAGCGTGCACTCGGCCTGCTCGACCTCCCTGGTCGCGATTGCGCAGGCGTTCTCTGCGATCCGCAACGGCGACTGCGATATGGCGCTGGCAGGTGCCGCTTCCATCACTTCGCCGCCACGCAGTGGCTACCTTCATGAAGACGGCGCGATGCTGTCGCCCGACGGCCACACGCGCAGCTTTTCTGCCGGGGCCCAAGGCACCGTGTTCAGCGACGGCGCGGCCGTTGTGCTGCTCAAGCGCCTGTCGGCCGCACTGGCCGATGGCGATACCGTGCACGCCGTGCTGCGCGGCACAGCCGTCAACAACGATGGTGGCGTCAAAGCGAGCTTTACGGCACCGAGCGTGGACGGTCAGGCCCGCGTGATCACTGCTGCGCTGGCCTCGGCGGGCGTCGACGCGCGAAGCGTTTCCTATGTCGAGGCACACGGCACCGCGACGCCGATGGGCGACCCGATCGAGATCGCAGCGCTGACCAAAGCCTATGGCGCCCAGACCACGGACACCGGTTTCTGCGCAGTTGGCTCTCTCAAAAGCAATATCGGTCACATCGTCGCGGCTTCGGGGGCGGCAGGCCTGATCAAGACCGCGCTGGCGCTGCAAGGCGAATGCATTCCGCCTTCGATTCATTTCGATGCGCCGAATCCCGCGATCGACTTCGGCGCAACACCATTCCGCGTGGCCGATCGCATGTTGGCGTGGCCCCGCGTCGACCAGCCACGCCGGGCGGGCGTCAGCTCATTCGGCGTCGGTGGCACCAACGCCCATGTGATCGTGGAAGAAGCGCCGCTTCGACCGCCATCGGACGCCACGAATGCGCCGCAGTTGCTGGTGCTCTCGGCCCGTTCGCCAGCAGCGCTTGCTACCGCCAGTGCCCGATTGGCCGACCACCTCGAAGCCCATCCGGGCCTGTCGCTCGCCGACGTGGCGCACACCCTGCGCATCGGTCGAAAGGCGTTTGCGCAGCGCGGCTGCGTCGTGGCATCGTCTACGACACAAGCGGTCATGGCTCTGCGCGCAATCGATGCGCCGTTGCGCGCCACCGGCGCGACAGGCGCCCGCGTGCCGCAACCGGTCTTCATGTTTCCAGGCCAGGGCGCGCAGTACGCCGGCATGGGCAGCGCCCTGTATGCGGCGGAGCCGGTTTTCCGCGCCGCGTTCGACGAATGCCTTGCCGCGTTCGGTGACGTGCTGCCCTTCGATCTGCGCGAACGCATGTTCTCGGTCGACATCGCGGCACTGGCGCCGACGTCGGTTACGCAGCCGGCCACCTTCGTTCTGGAATACGCGCTCGCCCGACAACTCATGGCGCTGCAGGTCGCGCCGGTCGCATTGATGGGTCACAGCGTAGGCGAGTTCGTGGCCGCGGTGCTGGCCGGCGTCATGCGACTGCAAGACGCTGCCCGCCTCGTCGCGGAGCGCGGCGCTTTGATGCAAGCCTTGCCATCGGGGTCGATGCTCTCGGTTCGCCTGTCAGCCGTCCAAATGCAGGCGCGCTTGCCCGCCGGCCTCTCGTTGGCCGCCGACAACGGACCGACCGCCAGCGTGGTGGCCGGGCCCACCGACGAAGTCGAACGCCTGCGCACACAACTCGAAGCAGATGGCGTCGCCGCCAAGCTGCTGCAGACCTCGCACGCGTTCCACTCCGCCATGATGGATCGGGCTGTGGCGCCGTTCGAAGCCCTCGTGCACGGCATCGTGCTGTCGGCGCCCACGATACCGATCTACTCCACCTTAACGGGCGCCTTGTTGAAGCTCGAGGAAGCCATCGATCCGCACTACTGGGCACGTCATCTTCGCGAGACCGTGCGCTTTTCGCCGGCAGTGCAAGCGGTGCTGGCACAAATACCGGAAGCCGTGTTCGTCGAGATCGGTCCCCGCAACACGCTGGCGACGCTGGTACGCCAGCACGCGAACAAAGCACTGCCCGTCTCCGCGCTGTCCCTGCTCGGCGACCGCCCCGAAAACGAACGCGACGCGTGGCGGCTGGCCGCTGGCCGACTCTGGACGATCGGTGCCGACATCGCGCTCGACCAGCTCGACACGCGCAATCGCAAGCACCGTCTGCTGTTGCCGACCTACCCCTTCGAGCGCAAGCGCTTCTGGGTCGACATCGAGCCCACTGCTTCCGCCATTCCGTCTATTCCTCCTTCTTCAATTGCCTTACCGGAGTCGTCCATGACAACCGCCGCTTCCACAGCCCACACGGCGCCTCCGCGACGCAGCAACCTGACCAGTGCGTTGCAAGCCCTGTTCGAGGACATTTCCGGCATCGACATGGCCGGCGCCGACGGCTCGACGCCTTTCGTCGAAATGGGTTTCGATTCGTTAACGCTCACGCAGGCCGCCCTGCAGGTCAAGAAGCAGTTCAAGACAAATCTGAGCTTCAGGCAGTTGATGGAGAGCTACCGGACATTCGATTCGTTGGCCGCGTACCTTGACGCCACGCTACCGCCCGATCCGATCGCGACACCGGTTGCGGTTCCTCCCCCCGTCGCAGCCGTTGCGGTGGTGGCGCAGCCCGTGTCCGCCGCCATGACGTACGCCGCACCTGTCGCTCCCGTCGCCATGGACTCGGCGACCGGTACGCTCGTTCAGCAGGTCATCGCGCAACAGATGCAGCTGATGCAGCAGCAGTTGGCCTTGTTGTCGGCAACGCCTTCATTGCCCACGCCGGTCGCAATGTCGGCCATGTCGGTAGCACCCGCCGCAGTGGCGCAGGTTGCAACGACAGCGCCCGTCGTTGCGATACCCGTCGCAACCATCGCTCCTGAAACGCCTTCGGCCGAGACCGAAGGCACGATGAAGTACGACGTCAAGAAAGCGTTCGGCGCCATCGCCCGTATCCACACGCAGTACAAGGAGCCGACCGACCGGCAAAAGGCACGGCTGGCGTCGTTCATTCGCCGCTACACCGAGCGCACTGCCAAGAGCAAGGCTTTCACCCAAGCCAACCGGCCGGTGATGGCCGACCCGCGTGTGGTCAACGGCTTCCGTCCGGCGACCAAGGAAATGGTCTATCAGATCGTGGTCGAACGTTCCAAGGGTTCGCAGTTTTGGGACATCGACGGTAACCAATACGTCGACGTGCTGAGCGGCTTCGGCATGAACCTGTTCGGCTGGCAGCCCGACTTCGTGAACGACGCGGTGAGGAAGCAACTCGACCTCGGCTACGAAATCGGCCCGCAGCATCCATTGGCTGCCGACGTGTCGCGCACCATCTGCGAACTCACCGGCCACGACCGTGCAGCACTGTGCAACACCGGCTCCGAAGCCGTGATGGCGGCCATCCGCATTGCACGCACCGTGACGGGCCGCAACACCGTCGTAGTGTTCACCGGCTCCTACCACGGCACCTTCGACGAAGTGCTGGTGCGTGCCGGGCGCGAGGCCAAGGGCATGCCTGCCGCGCCGGGAATCATGCGCGGCATGTTCGGCGACGTGCGCGTGCTCGACTACGGCACGCCCGAAGCACTCGAATTCATTCGTGACAACGCCGACGACCTGGCCGCCGTGCTGGTGGAGCCGGTGCAGAGCCGTCGCCCCGACTTCCAGCCGCGCGACTTCCTGCGCGAGGTGCGCGCCATCACGGAGAAATCGAAGACCTGCCTGATCTTCGACGAGGTGATTACCGGCTTCCGTTCACACCTCGGCGGTTGCCAGGCCATCTTCGGCATTCGCGCCGACCTGGCTTCCTACGGGAAGGTCATCGGCGGCGGCTTCCCGGTCGGCGTGGTCGCCGGCAAGCGCGAGTACATGGACTCGCTCGACGGCGGCGCCTGGCAGTACGGCGACGACTCGATCCCGACCGTGGGCGTCACCTACTTCGCCGGCACCTTCGTGCGCCATCCGCTTGCACTGGCTGCTTGCAAGGCATCGCTCGATCATCTGAAGGAATCGGGCGAAGGCCTTCAGACGCAGCTCAATCTGCACACCGCCGCGATGGCCGACGAGCTCACCGCCTTCTGCCGCGAGGTCGGCGCGCCGCTCGAGATTCGTTACTTCACCTCGCTCTGGCGCATCAGCTGGCTCGAAGACCATCCGTTCCAGGATTTGATGTTCGCCATGATGCGCAGCCGCGGCGTGCACATCCTCGACAATTTCCCCTGCTTCATGACGACGGCGCATTCGCACGAAGACATCGCGCGCATCAAGTCGGCCTTCAAGGAATCGGTCGCGGAGATGCAGGAAGCCGAGTTCCTGCCGCGCCGCGTGACGGCCGAACCGAGCTTCGATGCCGCCCATCCACCGGTGCCGAATGCCCGCCTGGGCCGCGACAAGGACGGACAGCCCGCCTGGTTCGTGCCCGATCCGGCGGCACAAGGCAAATTCATGAAGATTCAGGCATGAACAGCGCAGTGATGGAACCACCCGACATGGGAATCCCACAAGCCGCCTCCGTTGCAATGGAATTCGATCCCTTTGCAGGTGGCGCGATCGAACAAATCGTCTCGACCACCGAAGCGCAGCGTGAAGTGTGGCTCGGCGACAAGTTGAGCCAGCAAGCCTCGCTGGCTTACAACGAAGCAGTCAAGCTGCGCCTGCGCGGTGTGCTGGACACGCGCGCACTCGCTGCCACGCTCGACAGCCTGATCGCGCGTCACGACTCACTGCGCGCGACGATTTCGCCGGACGGCACGCAATTGCTGATTGGGGAAGCTACTCCGCTCTCGATGAGCGAGCACGACCTGGCACATCTGGATGCCAAGGCGCAGGCGAAGTCGCTCGACGAAGATTGCGTCACCGCAGTCACGGAGCCGTTCTCTCTAGAAGAAGGTCCACTTTTTCGCGCAGCGCTGTACCGGCTTTCGCCGGTCGACAACGTGCTCTTGATGACCGCGCACCACGCGGTCTGCGACGGCTGGTCGTGGGGCGTGATCACCGAAGAACTTGGCCAGCTGTATGCCGAACAAATCGGAGAAGGGCCGGCCCTGGAGGCCGCGGCGCAATACGCCGACTACACCGCATGGGAAGCGGCCGAAACGGCCAGCCCCGCGATGCAGGACCACGTCGACTACTGGCTTTCGCGCTTTGGCGGCAGCACGTTGCCCGTGCTCGAATTGCCCGTCGACCATCCGCGCGCTGCGGTGCGCACTTTCACCTCGCAGCGCATCGATCACCTGCTCGACCGCGAACTCGTCGACGCACTCCGCAAGGTCGGCGCAGCATCGGGCACCAGCCTGTTCGCGACGATGTTCGGCGCCTTCGCCACCCTGCTGCACCGCCTGACCGAACAAGATGATCTGGTCATCGGCATTGCCGCTGCCGGGCAGATGGCCGCCGATATGCCGACGCTGGTCGGGCACTGCGTCAACTTGCTGCCCATGCGCGTGTCAGTCGACGGGCAGTTGCCGTTCCATGCACTGGTGCGCCAGTCCGGTACCGCGCTGCTCGACGCTTTCGAGCATCAGTCGCTGACCTATGGCACGTTGCTCAAGAAGCTTCCCGTGCCGCGCGACCCGAGCCGGCTGCCGCTGGTCAACGTGCTCTTCAACGTCGACCGCGATGCAGCACCGGGCAACGGCACCTTCCCGGGCCTCGAGGCGCAGGCGAGCAGCGTGGCGCGCCGCTTCGAGAACTTCGAGCTGTTCCTGAACGTGACGCCCGTGACCGGCGGCATGCAGGTCGAGACCCAATACAACGCCGACCTGTTCGACGAGCAGACCGTGCGCCGCTGGCTTGCGATGTACGAGTGCCTGATGCGCTCGGCGGTGCAAGACCCTTCGCAAGGCCTGGCCCGCATGAACATGCTGCCGGCGACCGAAGCGGCTGTGCTGCGCGCGTTGCAGCCCGCTGCAACGCCGGTGTCGGGTCCGGCGCTCATGCACGCAGGCTTCGTCGCGCAGGCGGCTCAGCAACCGACGCGCGCCGCGTTGCGCGCAGGCGTGACGGAGTGGACATACGCCGAACTCGACCAGCGCTCCAACCGAATGGCGCACGCACTACGCGCTCGTGGCGTGCAGCGCGGCCAGCATGTCGGCCTGTGCCTGAACCGAAGCGCCGACATGATGGTCGCCGTACTGGCCATCCTGAAAGCAGGCGCCACGTACATTCCGCTCGATCCTGAATTTCCGAAGGCACGCCTCGACTACTACGCCGAAGACGCCAAGCTGGCGTTGCTGGTGACCGATTCGCAAAACGAGGCCGCACCACGCGAATGGTGTGCGGATGCAGGCGATCGTCTGTTCGAGATCGACAGCGACACGTCCTGGCTCGACCTGCCGGGCGAGTCGCTGGCGCCGAGCGCCAAGGACGCCTTGCCAGAAGACCCGGCCTACGTGATCTACACATCAGGCTCCACCGGCAAGCCGAAGGGCGTTTGCGTGCCGCATGGCGCCGTCGCCAACTTCTTTCAGAGCATGCGTCGCGAGCCCTCGATCGCGGCTGACGACAAGCTCGCCGCCGTAACCACGCTGTCGTTCGACATCGCCGTGCTCGAGCTGATGCTGCCGCTGATCGCCGGCGCCGAAGTCGTGATGGTGCCGCGCGAAACCGCCATGGACGGCAACGCGCTGGCCGCACTCCTCGACGCCACCGGCGCAACCATGATGCAGGCCACGCCAGGCATGTGGCGCTTGCTGGTCGATGCGCAATGGCAAGGCCCACGCGGCTTCCGCGCGTTGGTCGGTGGCGAGAGCCTGCCGGCAGACCTCGCGCAAGAAATGCTGCTGCGCTGCGGCGAAGTCTGGAATATGTATGGCCCGACCGAGACCACTGTGTGGTCGACGCTCTGGCGTGTGACTGCGGCAGGCCTGGCCGAGCGCAGCGTGTCGATCGGCAAGCCGATCGCCAACACCACGGTGTGGATCGTCGATGCGCAAGGCCAGCCATGCCCCGTCGGCATCCCCGGTGAAATCTGCATCGGCGGCAAGGGCGTGACGCTCGGCTACCTCGACCGGCCCGAGTTGACGGCGGAAAAGTTCGTCTCGCATCTGCTCGGCGGCACCGAGGGCACGATGTACCGGACCGGCGACCGCGGTCGCTGGCGCAACGACGGCCTGCTCGAACACATGGGCCGTTTCGACTTCCAGGTAAAGGTCCGCGGCTACCGCATCGAACTCGGCGAGATCGAAGCGCGCTGCGACGAGGCCGCCGGCGTCGCACGCAGCGTGGTCATCACGCGCGAAGACCAGCCGGGCGACGTGCGTCTGGTGGCCTACCTGGCGACGTCGCCGGGCGCTTCGATCGACCTGGTCGAACTCGACCGCCACCTGCGTGCCCGCCTGCCGCAATACATGGTGCCGCAGCACGTGGTGGTGCTCGACGCCCTGCCGCTGTTGCCCAACGGCAAGGTCGACCGCAAGGCGCTGCCCAAACCAGAAACTCCGCAACACGACGCAGCAGAACGCGTGGCGCCACGCAACGACGGCGAACGCCGCGTGCTCGAGGTGATGGAAAAGGTCTTGAACCTCCCGGGCCTCGGCATTCGCGACGACTTCTTCGCGCTGGGCGGGCATTCGTTGCTGGCCGCGCGGCTCGCAACTTTGCTCAGTCGCGAGTTCGACATCACGATCCCGCTGCGCACCTTGTTCGAAGCGCCGACGGCGGAACGACTGAACGAAGCGGTCGAAGCGATCGTCAGTTCGGGCGCGCCGCGCCGCGAGCCGATCGTTCATGTCGCAAATCGTCGCAGCGCGCCGCTGACACCGATGCAGGAGCGCATCCGCTTCATCGAAGACATGCATCCGGGTCGTCCTGTCTACAACGCACCGTCGGCCCACCGCCTGGGTGGCGCGCTCGATGTGAGCCGCTTCAAGGCAGCGCTCGGCGAGATCATTCGTCGCCAGCCCGCAATGCGCACGCAGATGGGCGTCGACCCGGAAACGAACGCGCCGGTCGAAATCATCATCGACGACATCGGCTACGCGCTGCCGGTGATCGACCTGGGTGCCATCCCTGCTGAGCAGCGTGAGGCCGAGCTGGCCGCACGCATGCAGGAAGTTGCCGACCGGCCGATGGACATCCATCGCGCGCCGCTCTTCAACGCAGCGTTGTACAAGCTGGCGGACGACGACCATGTGTTCGTCTTCGTGCCGCACCACCTGATCTGGGACGGCTGGTCTTTCGACATCCTGCAGACCGAGCTGAACGCGATTTACGGCGCTATGACGAAGGGCATCCCGCACAGCCTGCCGCCAGTGCCTATCAACCACGGCGACTACGCCGACTGGTACGCGCACTGGCTGCAGCAGCCCGATTTCCATGCGCACCTGCGGTACTGGAAGCAGCGCTTCGCCAGCGCGCCGTTGCCCAAGGCACCGCGCACAGACATGCCGCGCAAAGCCGGCATGAGCGGCGAAGGTGGCACGCACTGGATCAAGATCGACAAGGCGCTGACATCGCGCCTGCGCGACATCGGTCGCAACCAGGACGTCACCTTGAGCATGCTCACGCTCGGCGTCTACGTGTTGATGATGAGCGACGTGATCGACACGCGTTCGATCGTCATCGCGACGCCGGTGCGAGGCCGAGAAGCGCCCGAGACCGAATCGGTAATGGGTTTTTTCAACAACACGCTGCCGCTTTCGTTCCAGATCGATCGATCGTTGCCTTTCGGCGATTTCATGCGCTACATCAAGCAGGAATTGCTGTCGGTCATGAATCATCAGGAGGTGCCATTCGAACGCCTCGTGACCGAACCGGAATTTGCCGAACGTGCGCAACGCGTCGGCTTGTACCAAGGTCTCTTCTCGTTCCAGGATGCACGTGAGCGGCCGCGCGAAATCGGTGGTCTGGCCTATCGCCAGATGCACTTGCTGCAACGCGGCGCCACCGACGACCTCGGCATATGGCTGATGGACAAAGCCGATTGCCTCGAAGGCGCGATCGTCTACAACGCCGACGTGTACCGCCAAGAGACCGGGGCCGCTTTCAACGAACGCTATGCCGAACTCCTGCGCCGCGTATCGGAACACCCGGACAGCACGCTGGAGTCACTGGCCTCGTCCGAAGGTTCGGCCAGCGCGACATACCTGCGCCGCCTGGCACCGAGCAGTGCGGCCGCGATGATCGCCGACGCCCAGCGCGCCGCCGAATCACGCGCACGGCCTGCTCCTGACCTGCTGCGGCCCGAGCAGGCGCATCTCGCACAGGTCTGGGCCAGCGCCCTCGGCATCGACGTCAACGACATCCGTGCCAGCGACACATTCTTCGATCTGGGCGGCGATTCGCTGCTCGCCATGCGCGTCATCGCGCAGGCCGAAAAGGTCATGGGCTTCCGCATCGAGCCACGTCGTTATGTCTTTGAAAACCTCGGACAACTGGCTGTGACCGCATCAGGCACGGCGCTTGATTCAGTGGCCTCGACGTCGAACGACGACGAACCCAAACGTGGCCTGCTGGGTCGTGTTTTCAGCGGCTGGTCCCGCAAACGTTGAGGCACATGACCATCGCGCAGCTTCCATCGATTACGGAATGCCGGCTGTGGCACGTCGACCTCGACGCTGCCGCCGCGCCGCAAGCGCGTGAGTGCTTGTCGGCCGATGAAAGCGCCCGCGCGGCGCGCTTCGTATTCGAGCGCGACAGTCGCCGCTACGTGGCGGCGCACGTCGCGCTGCGCGAAACGCTGGCGATGGTGACGGGCTCGACCGCTTGCGACCTGGCATTCGATGTCGGCGCATTCGGCAAGCCATCGCTCACTGCGCCGTCGGCGCTCCGCTTCAATCTCAGCCACAGCGCGGGCGCCGGCCTCATCGCGATCGACGACAGCGACAGCGCTACGGAGATCGGTGTCGACGTCGAGGTGCTGCGGCCGTTGTCCTATTCCGCAGCGCTGGCGGCGGAATACTTCACTGCTGCCGAACAACAAGGCCTAGCGGCTACGGCCCCCCCGGATCGCGACCTCGCGTTCCTCACCTGCTGGACGCGCAAGGAAGCCTGCGCGAAGGCGCTCGGACTTGGCCTGAGTATCGACACCTGTTCTTTCGAGGTAGGCGTGAATCTCGAGTCCCGAGACGTCGATATGGTCGTCGACGGCAGGACAGAGACATTGCGGGTGCACTCGTTCAGGCATGGTTCCGACCTCGTTTGCGCGTTCGCCAAAGTGGTCGTCGAAACGCCTTCCAAAATGATCCCCACCAATGCATTGATAGAAAGGGAATTCGCGTGATCCCCTTGCTCTTCGGGCAACCGTCACGACAGCTATTCGGGCTGTATCACACTCCCGAAAAAAGCAGTGACTTAGCCGTGCTCATCTGCCCTCCTTTTGGGCAGGAGGCCATTCGCACCCATCGCTTCTTCCGGGTTTTGTCAGACCGACTGGCGCGCAGCGGCGCCGCGGTGTTGCGCTTCGACCTCTATGGCAGTGGCGACTCAGGCGGCGCCGACCTCGACGGTGACTTTGAAGGCTGGTGGCGCGACATCTGCACGGCGCACGACGAACTGCAGCGCCACGCTGTCGGCCGACGCGTGGTGTGGCTCGGCTCGCGCATGGGGGCGACCTTGGCGGCCATGGCCGACCGAAGCGGCCTTTGCGACCCCGAGCGAATCATCCTTTGGGATCCGATTTTTGACGGAGCGCGCTACATGGAAAGCCTGCGACTCGCGCATGTCGAAGCGCTCGAGCGCTCTTATTTCATGCCCGACCGCGCGTGGCGCAAGCGTCTTGAAAACGAAGCCGAGGCTTACACCGACGAAGTGCTCGGTGTCGCCATTTCCCCCCAATTGCGCCAGCAGTTCCGTTCGCTTGTACCGGGGGCCGTCAAGGCACCGACGCATCGAACGGTGATGCTGGCCGATCCAGACGACCACACGGCGAACAAGTGGGCGCAATCGGCGATCGCCAACCATGCGCCCCTGCGCATGGCCAGCTTTCGTCACTCCCTGGACTGGACGACAGATCCGAACGCCGAGAACCCGGTGGTTCCCGGTGAAGCTGTCCAACGTTTACTGGCAGAAATAGATGAATGAAGTCAAAGAATTTCCGGTGCTTTTCGGTAGCAATGGTTCGTTGCTCGGGATGATTTCGACGCCGGCCGGCGGTGAGGTCGAACCCGTTGCCTGCATCTTCTACAACATGGGCGGCAACCACCGCGTCGGTCCACGCCGTATCAACGTCAAGCTGGCGCGCCAGCTGGCGGAGGCTGGCGTCAGCAGCATTCGCTTCGACCTCGCCGGGTTGGGTGACAGCGGCCCGGCGACCGGCGCCCGAACCTTCATGGCGCAGGCCATCCTCGATGTCCAGGCGGCCATGGACCAAGTCCAGGAATCGCTCGGCATCCAGCGCTTTATTTTGATGGGCTTGTGCTCGGGCGCGCCGAGTTCACTCGAAGCCACGGTCGTCGACCCCCGCGTGGTCGGCCTGCTGCAGTTCGACGGCTATGCGTTTCCGGGACGCCGTGCGCGTTGGGAGCGCGCCCTGCGTCGTGCGCTGTCGGTGCCCACCAATCCGATCATGATTCTGAAGACGGTGCGCTGGATCAAGCGCAAGTTGTCGGGCCCCGGCGCGCTCGAAGGCGAAATCTTCACCGCGGGCACGCTCGAAGACAAAGCAAAGGTCTTCGTCGACTGCATGAATATCGTGGCCGAGCGCAACATTCCGACGCTGCTGCTGTACACGGGCACCCTGAATTCGGTCGATCGGCATCTTGACCAGCTCGGCCCCTTTGCCAACGAGAAGTTCGCCAAGCACGTCGAATACGTTTTCATCGGCGAGATGGACCACAGCCTGACCACGCAGGCCACGCAGCGAATGTTTCTCAAAGTGGTGGGCGACTGGACAATGCGCGCCGTGCACGGCCTGACCTCAGCGGCAGTGAGGCCTGCAGCGAAGTCAGAGTCGAGCACCAGCAGTTTCGGCGCACTCACCGCGATACCGAACCCAAAGCGCACGGCGTCGCGTGCGATGGCGACAAGCCTCTAAAGCCCTTGGTCCCGCGTCAGACCGCAACGCCAGGCGCTGGCTTGACAGCCGCCTCGCCCGGCAGCGTCTGCATCGGTCCGGTACCGCTGTAGCGGTCGAGCGCCAGGTAGATCGCAGGCGTGATGTAGAGCGTGATCACCTGGGAGAAAAGCAGCCCGCCGACCACTGCGACGCCCAGTGGCTGACGCAGTTCCGCTCCGGCGCCGAGCCCGAGCGCCAACGGCAACGCGCCCATCAAGGCGGCCAGCGTCGTCATCAGAATCGGCCGAAAACGCAACCGACACGCTTCGCGAATCGCATCGACCGGCGACATGCCTTCATTGCGCTGCGCGTCGAGTGCGAAGTCGATCATCATGATGGCGTTCTTCTTCACGATGCCGATCAACAGCAGGATGCCGATGGTCGCGATCAACGTCAGGTCGAAACCGAACAGCTTGAGCGACAACAAGGCGCCGACTGCCGCTGAAGGCAGCCCGGCCAGAATCGTCAGCGGATGGATGTAGCTCTCGTACAGCACTCCGAGCAGCACGTAAATGACGAGCACCGCCAGGATGAGCAGCACGGCCTGGCTCGACTGCGAACTCTGGAACACCGCTGCATCGCCACCGTAGCTGGTGATGATCGACGGCGGCATCTTGATCTCCGCCGTGAAGCGGTCGATCTTGTGGGTGGCATCGCCGAGCGGGACGTTGGGCGCCAGATTGAACGACACCGTCACCGCCTGCAGCTGACCCTGGTGGTTGACCGAGGTGGGCCCGACCGTGCGCTTGACGGTTGAAAACGCCGACAGCGGCACCAGCTGACCGGCGCGGTTGCGCACCGACAAACGCGACATGTCGCCCTCGAACTGACGGTCGTCGTCGGAGGCCGAAAGAATCACCTGGTAGGTATTGCTGGCGCTGTAGATGCTGCCGATCTGCCGGTCGCCATAGGCGTTGTAGAGGGCGGTACGCAAGTCGCCGACCGACACACCGAGCACGCCCGCCTTGTCGCGATCGATGTCGAGCGTGGCCTGCAGACCGCGATTCTGCGAGTCGCTGGTGACGTCGCGAAAAGCCGCATCGCCGCGCATGCGCTCCATGAGCTTGTTGGCCCATTCGCTCATCTCGCCAGCGCTCACACTTTGCAGCGTGTACTGGTATCGCGCCTTGCTCTGGCGCCCGCCGAGTTGCAGGTTCTGCACCGGCCGCATGTACACGGCAATGCCGGGGATTTCACGGAAGCGTTTTCGCAATGATTCGAGCACTTGCGCCATCGGCGGGCGCTCGCTGCGGGCCTTGAGTACGGCGAACAATCGACCGGAATTCTGCGTAGCCGTCGGACCACCGACGCCGACGAACGAGTTGACGTAATCGACGCTCGGATCTTTGCCCAGCGTTTCGGCCACGCGGTCTTGCAGCACCTTCATCGCGGTGAAGGAAATGTCTTCGGCCGCTTCGGTCGTTATCTGGATCTGGCCGATGTCTTCCTCGGGGAAGAAGCCTTTGGGAATCGTCACGAACATCCACGCGGTAAGCACGAAGGTCAATGCGGCGATGCCGAGCATCACGGGGCGGTGCAGCAGAGTCCAGTCGAGCGTGCGCATGTAGTTGCGGTGCACCCATTGGTAGCCACGCTCGAAGCCGCGGCCGATGGCGGTGCCAGGCTCGGGATGCTGCTCTTCATGATCGAGCACGTCTTCCTTCACCGTCACCTGCTTCAGCAAGCGGCTGGCCAGCATAGGCACCAGTGTCAGCGACACGATGGCCGAGACCAGCACGGCGAGCGCCACGACCACAGCGAACTCGTGAAACAGCAAGCCGATGACGCCCGGCATGAAGAACACCGGGATGAACACCGCCACCAGCGAGATCGAGATCGAGACGATGGTGAAGCCCACTTCGCGTGCGCCGCGCAGCGCTGCTGCGTAAGGCTCCATGCCTTTTTCGACGTATCGCATGATGTTTTCGAGCACCACGATCGCGTCGTCGACCACCAGCCCGACCGCCAGCGTGATGCCGAGCAGCGAGACGTTGTCCAGGCTGTAGCCGAAGGCATAGAGCAAGGCGACCGCGCCGACCAGCGAGATGGGAATCGTCGCCGCCGGAATCAGCGTCGCGACGATGCGATGCAAGAACAGGAAGATGACCAGCACGACCAGCAGGATCGTGCCGATAAGGGTGAGCTGCACGTCGTGCACGGCTTCGCGAATCGACAGCGAGCGGTCGTTGACGAGATTGATTTCGACCGACTGCGGCAGCTCCGCACGGAAGCGCGGCATGAGCGCGCGCACGGCGTCGACCACCTGCACGGTGTTGGCGTTCGGCTGGCGTTGCACCGCGAGCGAAATCGAGCTCTGACCGTTGAAACTGCTCGCCGTCTTGACCGATTCGAAGCTGTCTTCGATGGTCGCCACTTCGTCCAGCCGCACCGGTGCGCCGTCGCGTTGGCCGACGATGAGCTTGGCGAAGTCGGCCGCCTTCATCAGCTGCTGGTTGGCCTGGATGGTCAGCGTCTGGCGCGGGCCGTCGAGCACGCCGACGGGCGTGTTGGCGTTGGCCGAATTCACCGCCTTCGCCAGCTCGTCGAGTGTGATGTTGCGCGCGTTGAGCAGGTTCGCGTCGGCCTTGATTCGCACCGCGAACGCTTTGCGGCCGTACACGCCGACCTGCGCCACGCCGTCGATGGTCGAGAGGGTGGGCGAGATCAGGTTCTCGGCGTAGTCGTTGAGCTCCGCCGGGTTCATCGACGGCGACACCAGCGCGATGAACAGCACGGGTGCGTCGGCCGGGTTCACCTTGCGGTACGACGGCATCTGCGTGAGCTCGATCGGCAACTGCCGCTGTGCGCGCAACAGCGCAGCCTGCACGTCCACCGCCGCGGCATCGATGTCGCGGGAGCTGACGAACTCGAGAGTGAGCGAGGTCACGCCCTGCGTGTTGACCGAGCTGATGGTCTGCAGCCCTGGAATGGTCGAAAACTGCTTTTCCAGCGGCAGCGCGACCGAAGACGCCATCGTGTCGGGGCTCGCCCCCGGCAACTGTGCCGACACGTTGATGACCGGCGTGTTGTAGCTGGGCAGCGCGGCGACCGGGATGTTGAGGTACGCAAAGATGCCGATGACCACCACCGCGGCCGACAGCAGCACCGTCATCGCCGGACGGCGGATGCACAGCTCGGAAATGTTCATGCGCGGTCCCTCGCCTTGGGATCGACTTGTGCAGGCGACAGCGCAGCCGGCGATGCCGAGCCGGAGGACGCGGGAGATGACGTATCGGGCGACTTGTCAGGCGACCGGCCCGGCGCAGCGGCCGGTGCAGCCGCTGCTTCGATGCGCACCTTGCCGCCGGGACGCACGTTCTGCTTGCCTTCGATGACGACCATCTCTCCCGGCTCGACGCCACGCACCACGACCTGCGTGCCGAAGGTGTAGACGGTCTGCACCTTGCGTCGCGTGGCCGTCTGATCGGCATTGACGACATACAGCGCATTGCCTTCGGCCAGCATCATGACGGCCGCGGCAGGGACCACTGTCGCATCGGGCAGGGTGCGCACGATCACGCGCGTTTCGACGAACTGCCCGGGCCACAGGCCCTGGTCGGCGTTGTCGAAAACGGCTTTGGCGCGCACCGTGCCGATCAGCGGATCGACCGTGTTGTCGACAAAGCTGAGCGCGCCGGCCAGCGGCTCCTTGCGGCCCTTGACCACGGCTTCGACCCTCGTCTTCGCGCGGGCGGCGGCCAGCAAATCCTGCAGTTGCCCTTCAGGCACCGGAAAGCTCACAGCGATCGGGTCGAGCTGCGTGATCGTCACCAGCGTGCCGGCCGGCTGCACCAGCGTGCCCGGGTAGATGTTGACGGCACCGATACGCCCGGCGATGGGCGCTCGCAGCGTGGAATAGCCGAGCGCGACTTGCGCCGACTGCACTGCGGCGCGATCGGCCGCGACCGCCGCGCGCTGGGCTTCGAGCTGCGACAGCGTCGAATCGGCAGCACTCTTGGCAATGAAGTTCTGCGCCACCAGATCCTGGCTGCGCTTGTACTGGCGCTCCAGGTCGGCCATCGTCGCCTCGTCTTTTTGCTGCTGGGCACGGGCCTTGGCCAGATTGGCCTGATCCGGCCGCTGGTCGAGCGTGAAGAGCAACTGGCCGGCTTTGACGAACTGGCCTTCCTTGACGTGCACCTCGCTCACCGTATTGGTGACTTGGGGCCGCAGATCGACGCTGTTGAGCGACACCACGCTGCCGTTGACCTGCACCGTGACCGGCACCGTTTGCTTCAACGCGGCAGCGACTGTGACCAAGGCCGGCGCGCCTGCGCCGGGTACGCCGGCGGCCGCGACCTTCGCGGCGGTGTCGCGCGAATGCGATCCCGACCACCACCAGGCTGCCCCTGCGACGGCGACGACGAGCACACCGGTCAGGGCGCGGGAGGCATTCTTCTTCATGGGGACGTTTTCATAGGGTCGAAAGGCGGCGTTCGCGGGCATGGGCAGGGGCGCTTGCTATTGGAGCAGTGGCCCGGCAACCCGTCCATAAAAGGTTTCTTTATAAGTCTGGCGAAATGTGAATCAGCACACGGACATGACCATCGCACCAGGGAACATGCAAGATCGGCGCCGCTAGAATCTCAGCTTCCCACAGCCTCTGGATGTACCCCATGAAACGCTGCAAAAACTCCCCTAATGCTCATATTTTAATAGCGCTCTGCGCTGTGCTGGCGCCTGCTGCGGCGCTCTTTACTGTCGATGCGCGTGCTCAGGCAGTGCCGGTGCCACAGACCCAGTTCGAAGCAGAAGCCGGCGGCCGCAACTTTCCGATCGGCACGCTGCGCGGCAAGTTCATGGTGCTCAATCCGCCCGAAATCAAGCTCGACGGTGACCTGGAGCGCATGTCGCCGGGTGCACGCGTTCGCAGTGCGCAAAACATGCTGGTGATGCCCGGCGCGATCGTCGGCCAGAACTTGCTGGTCAACTACACGCGCGACGCCTCCAACCTCGTGTCGCAGGTGTGGATCCTGACACCCGACGAAGCGCGCGCCGACCGCGAATCGGCTGAAAAGCCCTTTCTGAATTTTTGGCCTTTCGTGGCCAACAGCGGCCCGCGGGACGACGGCAAAACACCGTTCGACCAGTTACCCAAATACGGCGAATAAAGCCGGCAAATAACGCCGGCGAACCAGGCCGCGCTTCCCGCGCCGCTCTACCCGCCCCACTGTTCTTGCTGCTGAACATCGATCGCCCACCGTGCGGCGCTCTCAGCCCTCATCCGTCTTCAGCTTCCCTCCTTCAAAGCGGTCGCATCGCGCATTCCATGTCCAAAAAAGTCTTTATCAAAACCTTCGGTTGCCAGATGAACGAGTACGACTCGGACAAGATGGCCGATGTGCTGCACGCCGCCGAAGGTTACGAGCAAACCCAGGATGTCGATGAAGCCGACCTCATCCTCTTCAACACCTGCTCGGTGCGCGAGAAGGCGCAAGAGAAGGTCTTCAGCGATCTCGGCCGCGTGAAGCACCTGAAGGCCAAGGGCGTGAAGATCGGCGTGGGCGGTTGCGTGGCGAGCCAGGAAGGCGAAGCCATCATCGCGCGCGCGCCCTATGTCGACATCGTGTTCGGCCCGCAAACCCTGCACCGCCTGCCCGAACTGTTGAACCAGCGCGCGGTGCAGGGCCGGCCGCAGGTCGACATCAGTTTTCCAGAGATCGAAAAGTTCGACCATCTTCCGCCGGCACGCGTCGACGGCGTCACCGCCTTCGTATCGATCATGGAAGGCTGCTCCAAATACTGCAGCTACTGCGTGGTGCCTTACACCCGTGGCGAGGAGGTGAACAGGCCGCTCGACGACGTGCTCGTCGAAGTCGCCGGCCTGGCCGACCAGGGCGTGCGAGAGGTCACGCTGCTGGGCCAGAACGTCAACGCCTACCGCGGCAGGATGGGTGACACCAGCGAGATTGCCGATTTCGCACTGCTGATCGAATACATCGCCGAGATCCCTGGCATCGAGCGCATCCGATACACGACCAGTCATCCGAACGAGTTCACGCCGCGGCTGATCGAGGCCTACGCGAAGGTGCCGAAGCTCGTCTCGCATCTGCACCTGCCTGTGCAGCACGGCAGCGACCGCATCCTGATGGCGATGAAGCGCGGCTACACGGCGATGGAATACAAAAGCACGGTGCGCAAGCTGCGCGCCATCCGTCCCGAGCTTGCGTTGAGCAGCGACTTCATCGTCGGCTTCCCTGGCGAAACCGACGACGACTTTGCCAATACCATGAAGCTGATCGACGACTGCCGGTTCGACGCGAGCTTCAGCTTTATCTTCAGCCCACGTCCCGGCACGCCGGCAGCGCAGTTGCACGACGACACGCCGCACGCAGTCAAGCTGGCGCGGCTGCAAACGCTTCAGGCCGTCATCGACGGCAATGTGCGGCGCTTCGGTGAAGCGATGGTGGGCAGCACGCAGCGGGTGTTGGTCGAAGGCAGGTCGCGCAAGGATGCGAACGAACTCATGGGACGCACCGAGTGCAATCGGGTCGTCAATTTTGCAGCGCCGCCACGAAGCCTGCAGATGCCTGAGTTGCTGGTCGGCCAGATGCTCGACCTGACCATCACGCGGTCGCTGGCCTACACGCTGCGTGGCGACGTGGCAACGCGTGAATCAGGGGCCGCAATGCCGGCCCCTGAGGCTCACGCAGTGCTCGCCGCCTGATGGCGAAATTGCCTTCGGCGCGCGGCTCGTTCCAGCAACTGCTGCTCTTTGCGTTTTTGCTGATCACCGCCCTGCTGGTGGGTGTGGCGGTGCGCTCGGTATTCCAGTACGACCTGTTGATGACGCAGAGCCGCGACGCGGCGGCGCGCGCCGTCACGCTGTCGGGCGCCGCCCAGTCCCTGGCCGAGCGCAGCGCCGCGATGGAGCGCGCCGGCCGCCAGTCGCTGGTGCTCAACGACGCGGTGCTGCGGCGCCGCTTTACCGATGCCGAGCACGACGCGAATGGCGCGCTCGACAAGCTGGTGCAAAACGACCTTGGCGTGCCCGCCGCCGACGCCTGGCGTCAGCAGCTCAATGTCATCAACGACCTCATGAACGGCAGCCCCGACAGCGCCCTCACGCGCGAAAGCTCGATGGCGGTGCAGTTTCGCGATCTCGATGCGCTCAACACCAACATCGCGCAGCAGGCGCAATTGCTGATCGAAACGCAAAACAGCGCGCTGGCGACGCGCATCGAGAACGCCCGCAAGCGGCTGATGCGCCAGGTCATCGCCGCGAGCGTGCTGGCGGTGACGCTGGCGCTGGCGTTCGGCGTGTGGCTGGCGCGACCCTTCAAGCGGCTCGAACGCGCCATCGTCGGACTCGGCGAAAACCGGCTCGACGTGCCGATCGACATTCGCGGGCCGGCCGACGTGCGCCGCGTATCGCAGCAACTCGAATGGTTGCGCTTGCGGCTGACCGAACTAGACGCCGACAAGGCACGCTTCCTGCGCCACGTCTCGCATGAACTCAAGACACCACTCGCCGCGCTGCGCGAAGGCGTGTCGTTACTGGAAGACGGCGTGACCGGCGCGCTCAATCCAGCGCAGCGTGAAGTCGCGCAAATCCTGCAACAAAACACAGTGGCGTTGCAGGGGCAGATCGAAGCCCTGCTCCGCTTCAACGCAGCCGCGTTCGAAGCTCGCGAACTGCGGCGCGAGCGGACCGCGCTTTTGCCACTGATCGAAGAGCAGATCGATTCGCAGCGCCTGCAGTGGCAAGGCCAGGGCCTCACTGTGCGGGCGAGCGGCGAGCCGCTCATGATCACGGTCGACCCGGTCAAACTGGGCACCGCCATCGCCAACCTGCTGTCGAACGCCATTCGGTTTTCGAGCCGCGGCGGCACCATCGCCATCGAGGTGTCGAGCACGCCGGAATTCGCGCGGATCGACATCGGCGACGCCGGCCCCGGCATTGCGCCGGGTGATCGCGACCGCGTGTTCGAGCCGTTCTTCCGGGGCGAGCGTCAACCTGAGCATGCGGTGAAGGGAACGGGCATCGGACTTTCGATCGTGCAGGAGTACATTGCAGCTCACGGTGGTCGTGTCTCGCTGCTGCCCGATGGCCCCGGCGCCCGCTTTCGCATCGAGCTGCCGCTGACCGTCTGACGCCACGCCGGTATTCACCCGTACCTTCACGCCCGAACTTCACACCTTGCATTCCGTTTTGCACGTTCTCACGCGCCGTCTCAAGACCATGTCTTTTTCGATCGTCCGCTGGTCATCCGCCGCTTTGATGGTGTCCGTGACGCTGGTCACGCCGTTGTGGCTGGCAGGCTGTACCGTCGCGCCGAGGCAGCCTGCTGCCGAAGCCAGCGTCAGCCCTCCGGCGCATGCCGCGGTGCCGCCGTCACCGCCGGCGGTGCAGCCGGTCGAGGTGGAACCCACGCCGCCCGCCACGCAGCCGGCCTCGATCTTCACGCTCATCACGCAAGGACCGGTCGCGGCGATGCTTCAGTACAGCGAAAAAGTGCGCGGGATGAGTGGGGGCGAGCTGTCGACCGAACTGCAGCGCGTCGGCGATCCGGGCGATTCGCCCACGACGCAGATGCAGGTTGCATTGGTGCTTGCGCAGACGCGCGTGCCGGCCGATCTCGCCCGCGCCATGGGTTTGCTGCAACGGGTTTCGACCAGCAACGCATCGGACGCAAAACCGCTTCAACCGCTGGCCCGCGCTTTGGCATCGCGCTATAACGAACAGCGCCGTGTCGAAGACGACCGCGATCGCCAGGTTGCACAGTTGCGCGACGCCCAGCGCCGCATCGACCAGCTCAACGATCGCATCGAGGCGCTGCGCGCCATCGAACGCAGCTTTGCGCGCCCTGCCGCCAATGCGCCGACCGGCTCGGGCACGCCGGCCGGCGGTGCCGCACCCGCCGCCAACTCCGGCAACGGCGCAAAGCCTGCGCCTTGACTGACTGACGCCATGACCGAAGCGCCCCCCGCCAAGCCGACCGGCGCCAAGCTGCTGGTGGTCGACGACGACCCGGACATGCTGCGCCTACTGTCGATGCGGCTGGCCTCGTCCAACTACCAAGTGACGGCGGTGACGTCGGCCGAATCGGCACTGACGCAGCTCGAGATCGAACATCCGCAACTGGTGCTGAGCGACGTGCGCTTGCCGGGGCGCGACGGCCTGGCGCTGTTCGACGAGATTCGCAAGCGCCATCCGACGCTGCCGGTGATCCTGCTGACCGCACATGGGACCATCCCCGATGCAGTCGAGGCCACGGCGCGCGGCGTGTTCACTTACCTGACCAAGCCCTACGACAGCCGCGAACTGCTCGAGAAAATTTCGCAGGCGCTGGCGCTCGGCTCTCCAGTCACGCCGACCAGCAAGGGTGGTGGCGATGAAAGCTGGCGCGCTGAAATCGTCAGCCGCAGCAACCGGATGTCCGAGGTGCTGGCCGAGGCGCGGATGATCGCCCAGTCGGACGCCAGCGTGCTGCTGCGCGGCGACAGTGGCGCCGGGAAGGAACTGCTGGCCCGGGCTATCCACCGGGCCAGTGCGCGCGCTTCCAAGCCTTTCGTCGCGGTCAATTGCGGTGCCATTCCCGAGGCGTTGCTCGAGAGCGAGTTGTTCGGCCACATGAAGGGTGCATTCACCGACGCGGTGGCCAATCACAAGGGCCTGTTCCAGCAGGCTGACGGCGGCACCCTGCTGCTCGACGAGATCGGCGACATGCCGCCTGCCTTGCAGGTCAAGCTGCTCCGTGTGCTGCAGGAGCGCGCGGTGCGTCCGCTCGGTGCCAGCCAGTCGATCGACGTCGATGTGCGCATCATCTCGGCGACGCACCGCGACCTCGATGCGGCGATGGCCGCGCATCAGTTTCGGGAAGACCTTTATTACCGTCTGAACGTGGTGACGTTGACGTTGCCGCCGCTGAGCGCCCGCCGCGAAGACATTCCGCTGCTGGCGAATCACTTCTTGCAGCGCCTGTCGGTCAAATACGGCAAGCGGCTCTCCGGTTTCGCGCCGGAAGCGCTGAAGTCGCTCACGACGGCTTCTTGGCCCGGCAATGTGCGTCAGTTGTTCAACGTGGTCGAACAGGTCTGCGCGCTGTCGAGTTCGCCGCTGATTCCACTGTCGCTGGTCCAGCGGGCGCTCCGTGTCCCAAGCGTCGAGGTTCAGACCTATGCCGAAGCCAAGCAGCGCTTCGAGCGGGATTACCTGGTTGGTTTGCTCAAACTGACCGATGGCAACGTGGCCGACGCGGCCCGTTTGGCTGATCGGAATCGGACCGAGTTCTATCGATTGCTGCAGAAGCACGAACTGACGCCGGGACACTTCAAGGCAGATGCGTCGCCAACGCCCGGCGATCCTGTCGCAAACTAGCGACTTGGCTTAAGCGTTGATTTTGTTGGGAATTTTTTAGCAGGTCTGCCGGTCTGTCGGGATTCGGCGACAAAAACGAGGGTTTTCGAGCATGCGGCAGGCTTGAACAACCCAAAAAGAGCTCTCATCTGCCGCAAGTCGTTGGTACACAAAGAATTTTCCATGCTGGCACAGGGTTTGCCCTTGTAAATGCATGACAGCACAAAACAGCCCCTCTTTCGCACTGCGCCAGCAGCGCGACGGCGTCCGTCAAACACAGTTTTCCCTCTCACGGCCCCGTGCCGCGAGCCAGCAACTCGGCGCTTTCAGTGCCGCCCACGGTGTCGCTCCGGATTGCGTGTTCAAACGCTTTCCGGCAATTGGCGACATCGCTTCCCTCGACAAGCAACGCTCTTGAGGTATCCATGAAGCCGAACGATTTCTCCCAATTGCGCGTGCTGGCCGACAGCAACGTTTTGAATGCTGCTGATGCTGACCAAGTGGTGGCGACGCAACGCAGCGACCTGCGCGAAGAGCGCCATCCCAACGCAGTGACTGCACCGCCGGTTAACCGCGGCTCCATGACGCCTCGCCCTTGGCGCGGTTTCTGGAACAGCCTCGGCACCGCTGCGCTGGTCAAGCTCGGCGCTGGTGGCGTCGGCAAAGCTGCGGAAGAACACAAGCAAGCCGAAGTGACGCAACCCTGGCAGCGTGCGGCCAGGCAACGGCGCCTGGCGTTCATGCTGCTGACGCTGATCAGCACGGTGATCGCTTCGACGCTGTTCGCCCGAATCCAGCCCGACTACGACAACGTCTGGCTCGAGTACGGCCAGATCGGCCTGTATGGCTTGCTGTCCGGCTGGGTCGTGACCGGTTTCGTGACCGCGCTCATGGGCTTCTATGTTTCCGTCAAGGGCGACAAGCATTCCTTGTCGGTCAAGCAGGTGGCGGGGCATTCGATGAACCCCGAAGCCCGCACGGCAATCATCATGCCGATCTGCAACGAAGACGTGTCAACGGTGTTCGCCGGCCTTCGCGCCACTTGCGAATCGGTTGCGGCCACCGGCCATGCCAAGCAGTTCGACGTGTTCGTGCTGTCGGACAGCTACACACCTGAGACCGCTGCCGCCGAGCGCGCTGCCTGGGAGGACCTCCGCGCCGCATTGGCAACCAGCCCGAACCAGCCTCAAGTGGAGGTGTACTACCGCCTGCGCACCCGCCGCACACACCGCAAGGCCGGCAACGTTGCTGACTTCTGCCGTCGCTGGGGCAAGGACTATCGCTACATGGTGGTGCTCGACGCCGACTCCGTGATGAGCGGCGACTGCTTGACCTCCATGGTCAAGCTGATGGAAGCCAACCCGACCGCCGGCATCATCCAGACCGCGACGCAGGCCATCGGCCACGTCACGCTGCATGCCCGCGCTCAACAATTCGCTTCCCGCGTGACGGGCCGCCTGTTCACGCTGGGCATGCAGTTCTGGCAACTGGGCGAATCGCACTACTGGGGCCACAACGCCATCATCCGCGTCGAGCCTTTCATGAAGCATTGCGCGCTGGCCCCGATCAAGGGTACCGGCGGGATGTCCGGCGGCATCATGTCGCACGACTTCGTCGAAGCTGCGCTGATGCGCCGCGCCGGCTACAACGTGTGGCTCGTCGCCGACTTGGTCGGTAGCTACGAACAACAACCGCCAGATCTGCTGGCGGAACTGCAACGCGATCGCCGCTGGTGCCAGGGCAACCTGCAAAACGCCCGTCTGATGGCAGAGCCCGGCATCCACTCGGTGCACCGCGCGATGTTCGTGACCGGCACGATGGCGTATGCTTCGGCGCCCCTGTGGCTGGCTTTCCTGACGCTGGGTACGGCTCTTTGGCTCTCGGGCTCCAGCTTGGTCGCAACCTGGAACGTGCTGCCTTCCGAACTCGTTGGCCTGTGGGTATGGACGCTGTGTCTGTTGTTCCTGCCCCGCATCCTGGGCATCGCCGCTGTGCTGATGCGCGGTGAGCAACGTCAGTACGGTGGCGTTCGGGGCCTGCTTAAGAGCACAGTGCTCGAGAGTGCCCTCGCGATCGTGCAAGCTCCGGTGCGCATGCTGGCCCATTCGCTCTTCGTCGTCGTGGCCCTCACCGGCATCAAGCTCGATTGGAAGTCACCCCCGCGTGAAGCCAATGCCGTGCCGTGGAAGACCGCTGCTTCGCAACTCGCGCCAATGACGCTGGTGATCGCTGCCCTGGCAGTCGGCATCGCGATGATCGACCCGAGCGCATTGATCTGGCTGATGCCGGTCGGCCTGCCGCTGCTGCTCGCGATCCCGCTCACCGTGTTGACCAGCCAGATCGCACTTGGTACCTCGCTCCGCGAACGCGGCTGGTTGCTGATCCCGGAAGAGTCACGTTCGCCCGCCGTTCTGCGCCGTGCCTGGATGCACGCAGTGCGCTTGGCCCGCCCGGCGCTCGCTGCGGTCTAAGACCCTTGCCTGGCGCGTTCATCGCGTACCCGCAAAAAAGCCCGCTCGATGCGGGCTTTTTTGTTGCCTGTCGTGTGGCGCTGCGGCGATTTTTCGACCTTGTTCAGAAGCGCGGCATGCCGCCGCCACCGCCGGGTCCGCCCATCCCTGGCATGCCTTTCATGCCGCCCATCTTCTTCATCATCTTCATGAGGCCGCCGCCCTTCATCTTCTTCATCATGGTCTGCATCTGCTCGAACTCATTGAGCAGGCGGTTCACTTCCTGCACCTGAACCCCGGCGCCAGCCGCGATGCGCCGCTTGCGCGTGGCTTTCAACAATTCCGGCTTGCGGCGTTCCAGCGGCGTCATGCTCTGGATGATGCCCTCCTTGCGGCGGATGTCGCGCTCGGCACGCGTCATGTCGGCTTCGGTCGCCTTGGCGGCCATCTGCTGCGGCAGCTTGTCCATGATGCTCGACAGGCCACCCATCTGCTTCATCTGCTGCAGTTGGCTCAAAAAGTCGTCGAGGTCGAAACCGGCGCCGCTCTTGACCTTGGCCGCCAGCTTTTGCGCCGCCGCCACGTCGACACCGGCAGTCACCTGCTCGACCAGCGCCACGATGTCGCCCATGCCGAGAATGCGGCCGGCGTAACGCTCGGCGTCGAACACCTCGAGCCCGTCGATCTTCTCGCTGGTGCCCGCGAACTTGATAGGCACGCCCGTCACTTGCCGCACCGACAGCGCCGCGCCACCGCGCGAATCGCCGTCGGTCTTGGTCAGGATGATGCCGGTCAGCGGCAACGCGTCCTTGAAGGCCTTGGCCGTGTTGATCGCGTCCTGCCCCTGCATAGCGTCGACGACGAACAGCGTTTCGATCGGATTCAGCGCGGCGTGCAGTTCCTTGATCTCGGCCATCAGGGCTTCGTCGATGGCCAGGCGGCCCGCCGTGTCGACCAGCAGCACATCGAAGAAATGACGCTTGGCGTGGTCGAGCGCGGCACGCGCGATGTCGAGCGGCTTCTGGTCGGGCGTGCTTGGAAACCATTCGGCGCCAGCCTGGGCGGTGACCATCTTGAGCTGCTCGATGGCGGCCGGCCGGTACACGTCGCCCGACACGGTCAACACTTTCTTCTTGCGCTTTTCGATCAGGTGCTTGGCCAGCTTGGCGACGGTGGTGGTCTTGCCCGCGCCCTGCAGGCCGGCCATCAGGATCACCGCTGGCGGTTGCGCCACCAGGTTGATGTCCGACACGCCCTGGCCGATGGTCGCGGTGAGCTCGCGGTTGACGATGCCGACCAGCGCCTGCCCCGGCTTGAGCGAGCCCAGTACTTCCTGGCCGAGCGCTTTCTCTTTGACGCGGGCGACGAAGTCACGCACCACCGGCAACGCGACGTCGGCTTCGAGCAACGCCATCCGCACTTCGCGCAGCATGTCCTGCACGTTGGCTTCGGTGATGCGGGCCTGCCCGCTCATCTGCTTGACGAGGCGGGAGAATTTTTCTGTGAGGGCGGTGGCCATGAGGGGATGCCTTGGAGATGCCGTGAAGCGCGAGCCGCTGCAGGGGCGCAGCTAAACTCAGCCCATGATTTTAGCGAGCCCCTCCCCGCTCGGCGTGGCACTGGGCATCGCCGCTGCCGCAGCCTATGCCGTGACCGCCGCGGGCGCATCGCGGCTCGGGCGACAGGGCACGCGCTGGTTGCTCGGCCTGGCCTGGCTGTTGCACGGGCTCACATTGGCATGGAGTCTGGTCGGCGGCATCCCGCTCTTCGGGTTCGCGCCCGCCATTTCCGTCACCGCCTGGCTCGTGTTGACGGTCTACGCCATCGAGAGCCGCATGTATCCGCAGCTCACGGTGCGCCGGGTGCTGGCGGTGCTCGGTGCCGGCGTTGTCTTGCTGGCTGTGCTGTTTCCCGGCGTGCCGCTCCACGTTTCCGCTTCGCCGTGGCTCCCATTGCATCTGGCGCTCGGCATCGCGTCGTATGGACTGTTCGGCGCCGCGGTCGTGCATGCATGGCTCATCAGCCGCGCAGAAAAACAGATTCGGCTGGCCGCCGATGCACAAGCCGGCGTGCCTTTGCTGACGCTGGAACGACTGACCTTCCGCTTCGTTACCGCGGGCTTCGTGCTGCTCTCGGCGACGCTGCTGGCCGGCTTGCTCTTCAGCGAAACCTTGTACGGCCGTGCCTGGAAGTGGGACCACAAAACGGTGTTCTCCCTCTTGGCTTGGTTCTGTTTCGCCGTGCTGTTGACGGGCCGCGCGCGCTTCGGCTGGCGCGGGCGCAAGGCACGTCGGGTGCTCTATGCGGGCGCGGCACTGCTGGTGCTGGCCTATGTAGGTTCGCGATTCGTGCTCGAAGTGGTCTTGGGACGCGCGCCATGAAGTACCTGCTGGTTTTTATCGTTCTGTTCATCGCGATCTGGCTCTTTCGAAAGGGCCAGCGCGAAGAAGAACGCGAGGCCGCGCGCAAGGCCCGGCCTGTCCCACCGAAAGCGCCGCCGACCGTCGGCGCGCCGCAGGCCATGCTCCGCTGCGCGCAGTGCGGGCTGCACCTGCCTGCCACGGACGCCATCGCCGGACCCGACGGCGTCTACTGCAGCGTCGCGCACCGACGGGCCGCCGAAAGCACGCGTTGAGCGACATGGCGCCCCTCCTCTGGTCCCGTGGCGAACCGGGAACAGACTGGGGCGGACTCGAAATTGCAACGCGAGAAAGCTCTGCGTTGCTGCGCTTGTGGCGTGGCTTCATGACCGCACGCTACTTCGTCGCGGCCGTGCTGCTGGTGCTGCAGGTCATCACGCTGACGATCGGCCAGCCGGTGCATCGCGCCGCCATCGCGGTATCGATCGCGTACCTCGTTGCAACGCTACTGGGCTCACGCTACGCCCGATTCCAGCCGCCGATTCGCGGGATGGGCCCGACCTGGTTCGCGACCGTCGGCATCGATCTCGCGACCTTCACGCTGCTGCAGTTGCTGCAGATCGGCAGCATCAACTACACACCGCTGTTCGCGCTGCCCGTGTTGATGGGTGCGGTGCTGGGCACGGTATCGGTCGGCCTCGGGACCACCGCCGCAGTGACCTTGCTCTTGCTGGCAGACGCGGCCTGGAACTGGCTGCAGCAACCGTCCGATTCGTCCACTCGCTTCGTGCAGGCGGCGCTCACTGGCACCGGCCTGTTCGTGGTGGCGCTGCTGGCGCACGAACTCTCGCGCCGGCTGGCGCGCGAAGAGGCACTGGCGGTGCGCAATCGCAGTTCGGCGCAGATGCACGCGCAGGTCAACGATCTGGTCATCGAAACGCTGACCGAAGGCGTGCTGGTGATCGACAGCTTCGGCCGCGTGCATGCGGCCAATCCGGCGGCCGACGAGATCCTTGGGCAAGGGCTGGCCGGCATGGCGCTGCCCTTTCCCCTCGACACCCATCCGGCGTGGCAACCGCTGGCGGCACTGGCAGCTCAGACATTTTTGCGGCGCGCTCCGCAATCGCACGAGGTACCGGTAGCGCAAGTACAAGGCGCGCCGCGCGAGGTGCGCGTGCGCACACGCCTGACGCCGCCCAGCGAGCGCGGCTTCGACAGCCTGTGCGTGATGTTCCTGCAAGACCTGCGCGAACTCGAAGCCCGCATCCGCACCGAAAAACTGGCCGCGATGGGCCGTATGTCGGCTGCCGTCGCGCACGAAATCCGCAATCCGCTGGCAGCCATCACACAAGCCAGCGGACTGCTGGCGGAAGACCTGGTCGACCCGGCCCACCGCAAGTTGACCAGCATGGTGCAGCACAACGCGCAGCGCCTCGCACGCATCGTCGACGACGTGCTCGATGTCGCACGCGCGCGCCAGCAACGCATCGAACCGCTCGGCGACATGGTCGAGCTCGACAGCACGGTGCGCATGCTCACCGAAGAATGGGTTCGCCAGTCGAAGCGCAACGGCGTGCTGGTGATGCTGGGAACCGGCGGCCGCGACGTGCGCTTCGACGCCGAACACCTCCGGCGCATTCTGGTGAATCTGCTCGATAACGCCGCGCGCTATGCCGGCGAGCGCGATGGCTCGATCCAGGTCAGCACGCTGGCCGATGGCCGCGACCGGGCGCATCTGCAAGTGTGGAGCGACGGCGCGCCGCTGGAGACGGCGGTGCAGAGGCATCTGTTCGAACCGTTCTTTTCGTCGGAGAGTCGCTCGAGCGGTCTCGGGCTGTTCATTTGCAGAGAGCTGTGCGAGCGGCACGGCGCGACGATCGGCTACGAGCGTCGCGCGCTTGTCGCCAACGGGCCGGAAGGCAACGATTTCTTCGTTTCGTTTGCACCGGCCGAAACGCCGCTGACACAATAGGCGGGTGAGCAACCCCACCCCATCGCCGACAGCGTCCGCGTCGCATGCGCAAAGCGCGCAACCCGCGCACATCCTCGTGGTCGACGACGAACCCGACCTGCGCACGCTCTACGAACTGACGCTGCTGCGCGAGGGTTACAAGGTCGACGCGGCCGGCAGCGTGGCCGAGGCGATGCAGCATCTGGCGGCCGAGCGCTTCGATGCGGTGATCACCGACATGCGGCTGCCCGATGGGCTCGGCATGGAAATCCTGCAGCGCATCCAGAACGACCAGCGCAGCGAGCGATGCGTCGTCATGACGGCCTACGGCTCCGCCGAAAACGCCGTCGAGGCCTTGAAAGCCGGCGCCTTCGACTACCTCACCAAGCCGGTCGATCTGAAGCAATTTCGAGCCGTCGTGGCCTCTGCCGTCCAGCAACATGCGTCGCCGGTGAAGGTGGTGCGAACGGCAGCCAGCATCGATACGGGTGCAAGCAAATCGGCGGTCGTGGCTGCGAGCGGGTTGGCCGCGCTGGCCCGGCTGGTCGGCGATTCGGAACCGATGCGGATCGTCAAGTCGCGCATCGCCAAGGTCGCGCGCGGCATGGCGCCGGTGCTGGTGCGCGGCGAGTCGGGCACTGGCAAGGAACTGGTCGCGCGCGCCGTGCATGCCTGCAGCCAGCGCAGCGACGGGCCCTTCGTCGCAGTCAATTGCGGCGCCATTCCGGAGAACCTGCTCGAGGCAGAGTTCTTCGGCGCGCGCAAGGGCTCGTACACCGGCTCGTCGCAAGACCGCGACGGCTACTTTCAGGCGGCGCGTGGCGGCACCTTGTTTCTGGACGAGATCGGCGACCTGCCAATCGCCATGCAGTCGAAGTTGCTGCGCGCCATCCAGGAGCGCAACGTGCGGCCGATCGGCTCGACGCAGGAAGACGCGGTCGATGTGCGCATCGTCAGCGCGACGCACAAGGATCTGCACGCCGAGGTGCTGGCGAGCCGGTTTAGGCAAGACCTTTTCTATCGGCTCAACGTGATCGAGATCGCGGTGCCAGCGCTGCGCGAGCGGCGCGAAGATCTGCCGGCGCTGTGCACCGCGCTGCTCGAACGCATCGCGCACGAAGCCGGCATGCCGGTGCCGACGCTGTCGGCCGACGTGCTGCGCCGGCTCGCGCTGCATCCGCTGAACGGCAACGTGCGCGAGCTTGAAAACCTGTTGCATCGCGCCGTCGCGTTGAACGATGGCGATGAGCTGCATCTGGATCTGATGGGGTCTGATTCGGGACTGGCGAGCCTGGCTGCGATGACGAGTTCTGCGGCTTCGGGCACGGCCGATGTGGCGAACGATGCAGCAGGTGGTGCGCGCGTGGCGAGCACCGCTGATCTGCACGACGCCCCCATCGGCTCGAACAGCACGACATCGATGCCGCATGAAGCGAAGGCGCCGCCGCCCGCGGTGCCGTCCGACCTGCAGACCTATCTCGATCAACAGGAGCGCGAGATCCTCGTGCGCGCGCTGCATGAAAGCGGCTTCAATCGCACCGCAGCGGCGGCGCGACTTGGCTTGAGCCTGCGGCAGATCCGCTATCGCATTGCACGACTCGGCATTGCGACACCGAACGGCGACGATGGACATGGCGTCGCCATCGATGAATGAGGGGGTTGGCGTGGATGGTGCGGGGGATGGAATTGCGAACGGCGCAGCGATGTGGAACACAGGCTGGTACCGCTTTGCCAGGCAACTGCATTCGCCGAACTTCGGCCCGCGCCCTGTCGGCGCGCAGATCGATCTGATCGTGCTGCATTCGATCAGCCTGCCACCTGCGCAATACGGCGGCGACGAGGTGCAGCAGCTCTTCACCAATCGCCTCGACTGGGACGCACACCCGTACTTCAAGAGCATCCGCGGCGTCGAGGTGTCGTCGCATTTTTATGTGCGGCGCGACGGCGAACTCTGGCAGTTCGTCAGCTGCGACGATCGTGCCTGGCACGCAGGTCCATCGGCATGGCGCGGCCGCACCAACTGCAACGACGATTCGATCGGCATCGAGCTCGAAGGGCTCGAAGGTGCGCTCTTCGAAGACGCGCAATACGAGGCGCTTGCCGGCCTCTGCCCCGCCATCGCACAGCACTACCCGATCGCCTTCGTCGCCGGCCATGAACACATTGCACCCGGACGCAAACAAGACCCGGGGCCAGGCTTCGCATGGCGGCGTCTGCGCGACGCAACGGGTTGGAAAAAAGATATGTTTCCCGAGGTCGCCATCGGACCTTGATATTGCACTGCAAACATGGCGCGCGGCGCTGTTTCGCATCGCAGCAACCATGCGGTTCGCAGGTGCAAAAGCGGCCGAAAACCGCATGGCTGCTGGGTTGGAATAACGTAGGGTAGCAACCACGCCGCATGCCCGGCATCTACGACGCCACGCACACCGCGAACCGGCAGAATGTGCAGTTTTTCACAAACATCGAAGTTCGTCGAAAACACTACATCTAGTGGTTGTGGGGCCCTCAGACCCTAGATATAGTGTGCCGTCCGGAACAAATGCCTGAATGGCTCCGGAATAGAACGCCGACCACCGATGTCCGCGTCTCCAACAAGAATTGCCAACCGAGGACCGAATGCAAACAGCCCAGAACACACCGTCCGCATCGCGCAACGCGCTATCTACCAACGGCAGCCCCAACGCCACCAGCAGCGCTCGCGACACCGCCGGATCGCCCGCCGGCAATGCGCTCGCGCACTACCAGATCATTCGCCGCAACGGCGCGGTGGTCCCGTTCGAACCGAACAAGATCGCCATCGCGATGATGAAGGCCTTTCTCGCCGTGCACGGCACGCAAGGCGCGGCGTCTGCCAGCGTGCGCGAAACCGTCGACGGCCTTACGCAAGCGGTCGTGCGCGCCATGGTGCGCTCGCGTCCGGGCGGCGGCACCTTCCACATCGAAGACGTGCAGGACTCGGTCGAACTCGGCCTGATGCGCGGCGGTCATCATGAAATCGCGCGTGCCTATGTGCTGTACCGCGAACGCCGCACGCAAGAGCGCGCCAAGCAAGGTGCGCAAGACGCGCCGGTCGCGCCGATCATCCATGTGCTCGACTGCGGCGAGCGTGTCGCGCTCGACCTGAACGAGCTCAAGGGCCTGATCGAGTCCGCCTGCGAAGGTCTGGGCGACAGCATCACTGCGGCACCGATCCAGGCCGAGACGATGCGGAACCTCTACGACGGCGTGCCGCTCGACGAGGTTTACAAGGCATCGATCCTGGCAGCCCGCACGCTGATCGAAAAAGATCCGGACTACACGTTCGCCACCGCGCGCCTGCTGCTGCATACGATCTTCAAAGAAATTCTCGGCCGCGAAGTGATGCCGGTCGAGCGCTCGCAAGCCTACGTCGACTACTTTCCGCAGTTCATCAAGAAGGGCGTCGACAACGAACTGCTCGACGAGAAGCTGCTGCAGTACGACTTGCCCCGCCTGGGCGCCGCGCTCAAGGCTGAGCGCGACCTGCAGTTCGACTACCTCGGCCTGCAAACGCTGTACGACCGCTACTTCCTGCACATCCGCAAAGACCGCATCGAACTGCCGCAGGCGTTCTTCATGCGCGTTGCGATGGGTCTGTCGCTCGGCGAAATCGACCGCGAAGCGCGCGCTATCGAGTTCTACGAAGTGCTGTCGTCTTTCGACTTCATGTCGAGCACGCCGACGCTGTTCAACGCCGGCACGCTGCGCTCGCAACTGTCGAGCTGCTATCTGACGACAGTGCCCGACGACCTCGACGGCATCTACGAATCGATCAAGGAAAACGCGCTGCTGTCGAAGTTCGCCGGCGGCTTGGGCAACGACTGGACCCGCGTTCGCGCACTCGGCAGCCACATCAAGGGCACCAATGGCGAATCGCAAGGCGTCGTGCCTTTCCTGAAGGTGGTCAACGACACCGCTGTCGCGGTGAACCAGGGCGGCAAGCGCAAGGGCGCGGTCTGCACATACCTCGAAACCTGGCACCTCGACATCGAGGAGTTCCTCGAACTGCGCAAGAACACCGGCGACGACCGCCGCCGCACGCACGACATGAACACGGCCAACTGGATCCCCGACCTGTTCATGCGCCGCGTGATGGAGAAGGGCACCTGGACGCTGTTCTCGCCCAACAACGTGCCCGACCTGCACGACCTCTTCGGTGCCGACTTCGAGCGCGCCTACGTCGCTTACGAAGAACGGGCGGCACGCGGCGACATCAAGCCGAGCCGCACGCTGCCGGCCGCCGACCTGTGGCGAAAGATGCTCACGATGCTGTTCGAAACCGGACACCCGTGGATCACCTTCAAGGACGCGTGCAACGTGCGCTCGCCGCAGCAGCACGCGGGCGTCGTGCACTCATCGAACCTCTGCACAGAGATCACGCTCAACACCAGCGACACCGAGACCGCTGTCTGCAATCTGGGTTCGGTGAACCTGCTGCAGCATCTGAAAGGCGGCAAGGTCGACCATGAGAAGCTGAAGCGCACGATCTCGACCGCGATGCGCATGCTCGACAACGTGATCGACATTAACTACTACGCCGTCAAGAAGGCGCGTGACTCCAATTTGCGCCATCGTCCGGTCGGCCTGGGCGTGATGGGCTTCCAGGATGCGCTGTATGAGTTGCGGATTCCGTACGCTTCGCAAGAAGCCGTCGAATTTGCAGACGTGTCGATGGAAGCCATCTGCTACCACGCGTACTGGGCATCGACCGATCTCGCCAAGGAGCGCGGCAAGTACTCGAGCTACAAGGGCTCGTTGTGGGACAAGGGCGTGCTGCCGATCGACACGCTCGACCTGCTCGAAAAAGCACGTGGCGGCTACGTCGAAGTCGACCGCTCGACCACGCTCGACTGGGACGCGTTGCGTCAGAAGATCAAGACCGACGGCATGCGCAATTCGAACTGCACGGCCATCGCTCCGACCGCGACCATCTCGAACATCATCGGCGTCGACGCATCGATCGAGCCTTGCTTCGGCAACCTGTCGGTCAAGTCGAACCTGTCGGGCGAGTTCACCGTCATCAATCACTATCTGGTGCGCGACCTGAAGCGTCTCGGTTTGTGGGACGACGTGATGGTCATGGACCTGAAGCACTTCGATGGCTCGCTGCGTCCGATCGATCGCGTGCCGCAAGACATCAAGGCGCTCTACGCCACCGCCTTCGAAGTCGAAACGACGTGGCTGGTCGAAGCCGCCTCGAGGCGCCAGAAGTGGATCGACCAGGCGCAGTCGCTCAACATCTACATGGCCGGTGCATCGGGCAAGAAGCTCGACGACACGTACAAGCTCGCATGGTTGCGGGGCCTGAAGACGACCTACTACCTCCGCACGCAGAGCGCGACGCACGCTGAAAAATCGACGGTGCAATCCGGTCGTCTCAATGCTGTGTCGTCGGGCAGCACGAGCAGCGATGCATCGTCGAACATGTCATCGAGCATGTCGGGTGCATCAGGCTTGAGCGCACTGGATGCCGCTGCACTCGCTGCGCAATTGCAGTTGAGTTCGATGCCGCAAACCGACATCGCGTTTTGCGGTGTCGACGATCCGACGTGCGAAGCATGTCAATGAAGCGCGTTTGATGTTCGCGGCATCGCCTGACATCACAACGCGATGCATGTGAGCAACATAACGACGAGATAAATGGAGCGCGATGTGAACGAGCACTTTCCAACTTACATCGTTGCTCTGATAATTTGAGCATTGGATTTTTCTATGTTGACCTGGGACGAAGAAGTCAAGCCCTCCTTGCCAAAGGACATGCAACAAGGATTGCAGCACTCACCGAAAAGCGGCGCATTGAATGCACGCTCGATGGAGGCGCCGACGCCGAAAATTGCACCGGCCATCTCTGCTACAACATCGTCGGTCGCTGCGTCATTTGTCGCGTCAGCCGCCGCTCCGGTCGCACGCCGCGTGCGGGCCGACGACAAACGAATCATCAACGGTCAAACCGACGTCAACCAGCTTGTGCCCTTCAAGTACAAATGGGCGTGGGAAAAGTACCTGGCCTCTTGCGCCAATCACTGGATGCCGCAGGAAGTGAACATGACGCGAGACATCGCGTTGTGGAAAGACCCGAACGGCCTGACCGAAGACGAGCGCCGCATCGTGAAGCGCAACCTCGGCTTCTTCGTGACCGCCGACTCGCTCGCCGCCAACAACATCGTGCTGGGCACGTATCGGCATATCACCGCGCCGGAGTGCCGCCAGTTCTTGCTGCGCCAAGCCTTCGAAGAAGCGATCCACACGCACGCGTACCAGTACATCGTCGAGTCGCTCGGTCTGGACGAGAGCGAGATCTTCAACGCCTACAACGAAGTGCCTTCGATCCGCGAGAAGGACCAGTTCCTGATCCCGTTCATCGAAGCCATCAGCGATCCGCTTTTCAAGACCGGCACGCACGAGACCGACCAGACCCTGCTCAAGTCGCTCATCGTGTTCGCATGCCTGATGGAGGGTTTGTTCTTCTACGTCGGCTTTACGCAGATTCTGGCGCTGGGTCGCCAGAACAAGATGACCGGCGCCGCCGAGCAGTACCAGTACATTCTGCGCGACGAGTCGATGCACTGCAACTTCGGCATCGACCTGATCAACCAGCTCAAGCTCGAGAACCCCAGCCTCTGGAACAGCGAGTTCAAGGCCGAGATCAAGGCCCTCTTCATGACGGCCGTCGAGCTCGAATACAAGTACGCCGAAGACACCATGCCGCGTGGTGTGCTCGGCATGAACGCCTCCATGTTCAAGGGCTACCTGCGCTACATCGCCAACCGGCGTGCACAGCAGATCGGCCTCGAAACGCTCTTCCCGAACGAAGAAAATCCGTTCCCCTGGATGAGCGAAATGATTGACCTGAAGAAAGAGCGAAATTTCTTCGAGACCCGCGTCATCGAATACCAGTCGGGTGGTGCGCTGTCGTGGGATTGAATTTTTTCGATAAGAATAAATGAGTTCAAGAATTGCTTTCGCCGCCGATCACGCCATAGAGCGCGGCACGGACGAAAGCGCAGGTGTTCATGGTGCTGGGCTTGATCCAACACCATGAATCGCTTCGCGTTCACAAGCGGACGCGAAGTGCTTCAAGAGGTTGATTTTTCAACTTGATCAAGGAGAAATAGAAATGGCAACTGCAAAGAAAGCGCCGGCTAAGAAAGCCGCTGCAAAGAAGGCTCCGGCAAAGAAGGTCGTAGCTGCTAAGAAGGCTCCCGCCAAGAAGGTAGCCGCGAAGAAGGTAGCAGCCAAGAAGGCTCCGGCCAAAAAGGTCGCTGCCAAGAAGGCTCCAGCAAAGAAGGCCCCGGCTAAAAAAGTAGCAGCCAAGAAGGCTCCGGCCAAAAAGGTCGCTGCCAAGAAGGCCCCGGCTAAGAAGGCTGCCGCCAAGAAGGCTCCTGCGAAAAAGGCAGCTGCGAAGAAGGCCCCTGCCAAGAAGGCTCCTGCGAAAAAGGCCGCGGCTAAAAAGACCGCTGCCAAGAAAGCAGCGAAAAAGCCCGCTGCCAAGCCTGCCCCTGCTGCGAAACCTGCGCCCGCCAAGAAGGCAGTTGCCAAGGCTCCTGCAAAGGCAGCAGTAGCGCCCGCTCCTGCGCCCGCCGCGCAGACGACGCTGAACCCTCAGGCTGCATGGCCGTTTCCGACGGCCAGCAAGCCCTGAATCGGTCAGCGGCCCTAAGGCAAAAAGCCCGGCACCTCACGGTGTCGGGCTTTTTTTTCGCTCAGCGAAGGAGCGCTGACGAATGCGCTTTCAGAGGCCGAGCGCCTTCAAGTCGATCTGGTAGTTCTGCGGCCCGCGTTGCGCGATCTTGAGCGCACCGATCTGGTTGCCCAGCGCTGCACACCGTGCGAGATCCCACCCTTGTTCCAGCCCGAACAACAACGCACCGCGCCACGCGTCGCCGCAACCCGTGGGGTCGACAACTGCCTCAGGCTTGACGGCCGGAACATGCATCTTCTGCCCGTCGACCCATACATCGCAACCCTCGGCGCCAAGCGTGACCACCAGCCCACGCGCGCGACGCGAGATGTCTGCCTCACTCAAGCCGGTGCGGTCGCTCAGCATCTTGCCTTCGTAGTCGTTTACGGTGACCCAGTCGGCCTGCTCGATGAACCGTGCCAGCTCATCTCCGTTGAACATCGGCAACCCCTGGCCCGGATCGAACACGAAGGGAATGCCGGCTTGTTTGAACTGCTCTGCATGCTGCAGCATCGCGTCACGTCCATCGGGCGAGATGATGCCGATACGGATGTCATCGCGTGCCGCGATCTTGTTGAGATGGGCTTGCTGCATTGCGCCAGGATGAAAGGCCGTGATCTGGTTGTTCGCCATGTCGGTCGTGATGAAGCATTGCGCGGTGTAGGTGTCGGAGAGTTCGCGAACGAACTCCGTGCCGATGCCCAGCCCCTTGAATCGGGCGACGTAGTCGGCGCCGTCACTGCCCACCGTAGCCATCGGCAATGCCGTGCCGCCCAGTGCGTTGAGGCTGTAGGCGATGTTGCCCGCACAGCCGCCGAAGTCACGCCGGAGCGCCGGCACCAGGAACGACACGTTGAGGATGTGCAACTGATCAGGAAGGATCTGGTCGGCGAACCGACCTTCGAACGTCATGATGGTGTCGAACGCAAGGGAACCGCAAATCACTGCTGCCATGGGTAAACCGTTGTTAGGAAAGAAAAAAGGAGAAAAGAAGTCGGCGCCGCTCGGCCGCTTCAGGGATAAAAAGCCACCAGACGGTAACCAGCCACCGGCGGCAGACTCGCAGCTTGGGCAGCGTCGAGCGCCAGCGGCATCGACGCCACGCGTTCGCCACGCGCGGCCAGCTCTGCCGGGGCGCCGAAGTCGGCTGGCAGCAACACGCGCCGGATCACCGCCTGCTCCTGCGTGTCGAGCAGCGAGAGTTCGATGGCCGGCATCGCGAGCGGCACCGACGCGGCGTTGCGCAAGGTGAAGCTGAGCCGATAGCCGTCGCCGACCTTCTCACGGGCAAATGCAGCGCCATCGATCGTGATATCGCCGATCTGACGCAGTGCCGACAGTTGGCAACCGGTGATGGCACACACACCGCTCATCAGCGGCCGCATGCCGGGCTGTCTCGCAACGATGGCGTCGCGCTCCTGGTGCAAGACCTGCACCGTCAGCAACAGCACGCCCAGCACGATGCCTGCGACAAGCAATGCGCGTCCTTTGACGCCACGCCAGAAAGCCGGTGCCGAGGCGGCACGAAGAAGGCCGGGCAAGGTGACGCCTTCGGAGCCGGTCACCGGTGCACTCTCTGCGGTCGCCGACATGACGACCAGCGGCATCGCATCGCTTTCGGACTGAACCAGCGGCATCGGGTTGGAGTCCTGCGCGGCAGCATTCTTTTCGCGCGAACGCGCGATCTTGGCGGCCTTGTCGCGCGCGCGTCGCAACGCCTTCTGAAACTGCACCTGGCTAGCGTTGTCCGCTTGCTCCCTGAGATGCGACGGCACGATCAAGGAAGATTTAATCGTCGGTTCGTCGCCGTTGTTGTCGAACTGCAGCGTGACCACTTGCGGCCACGGTTCGTCCGCCACCAACCCGATCGACGGCAGACCGGGCAACGTGCGCGGCAGCACGATGGCACCGGCATGCAATGAGGGCTTGAAGTGCGCCGGCTCTGCGCTCCGGGCCGGCTCGGAGAGGTTGAGTTCGTAGGCGGGCATCGGCGTGGGCACAGGCCGACCCTCGAACACGGTCTCCGAGCTATACGCCACGACATACGGCTGGCGATCTTCCTCCGGGGCTTCGCCGGCCGGTTCAAGTTCGCGCGACGGGTCGGACTCATGTCCTTCCTCTGCTTCATCTGCCTCGACTTCATCTACGTCGTCGTCGTCGAAGTCGGGTTCGGGCATCTCGAGCGGCGCGGGCGCCGATGCGACGGGCTCCGGCAGAGGCTCGTCATCGAAGAAATCCGCATCGTCTGAAAGCGGCGGCGGCGATGGCACGGACGCCGCCGAGTCTGGCACTGCAGGCACAACGGGCACAGAAGCTGCAGGCTCAGGCAACTCTTGCAGATCGAGCGACGCATCGAACACATGGCTGCAACGACCGCAGCGCACCCATCCGTCGGAGATCCGCAATTGATCCTTCACCACCTTGAAGGTGGTCGCGCAGGAGGGGCAACGGGTGACGAGGCTCATGTCGCGCGAATTGTAGGGTCGCACCCCGCGCACCGGAAGCTCAGGTGCGCGCCGTCATCAGGATCCAGCCGTCTTCGCTGTCGCTGACCGTGAGTTCGACGTAAGGCGCGTAGGCCGCCTTCAGCTCGTCTGCCTGCCGCTCCAGGATGCCTGCGAGCACCAGCGCGCCACCCGGCGCAATTCGCCCGCACAGCAGCGGCGCCAGCACCTTGAGGGGCGTGGCGAGGATGTTGGCGAGCACGGCCTGATAGCGACCATCGACAGCGTCGGGCAATCCGGTCTTCAACTGGACGCCGTTGGCTTCAGCATTGAGCCGGGTCGAAGTCACGGCCGCCTCGTCGATGTCGACGGCATCGATGTCTGTCGCGCCGTACTTGGCCGCGCCGATGGCGAGGATGCCAGAACCGCAGCCGTAGTCGAGGACGCGCTGGCCCTCGAGGCCACCGCGGGTCGCGATCCAGCGCAGACACATACGCGTGGTCGGGTGAGTGCCGGTGCCGAAAGCCAGGCCCGGGTCGAGCCGGATCACTTTGCTGGCTTGCGCCGGAGGCTCGTGCCAAGTCGGTACGATCCAGAAGTCGGGCGTGATCTCGACCGGGGCAAACTGCGATTGCGTAAGGCGCACCCAATCCTGGTCCGGTACTGCGCCGATACCCAGCACCTCGCAACCGCCAAAGAAATCCTGCGGTGTGAGCACTGCGACCGCCTCGTGCGCCAACGCCTCGGTATGGAACAGCGCCATCACGCGGGAGCGCTGCCATCCTTCTTTCGGCGGCGGCATGCCGGGTTCGCCGAACAACGCCTGTTCGGCATCGGTCGCCGCGTCTGCATCTTCAACAGACACGCTGAGCGCATCGAGCACGTCGAGCGCATCGCTGACCGACTCGACACCACTTTCAGGGACCAGCAAACGCAGCTCGAACATCGACGTCACCGGCCGGCTCAGCGCTTATGCGCCGCGAGCCACTCTTCGAGGTAGTGGATGTTGGTGCCGCCCGCCATGAACTTGGCGTCGACCATCAATTCGCGGTGCAGCGGAATGTTGGTGTTGATGCCCTCGACCACCGTCTCGTTGAGGGCCGTGCGCATGCGCGCCATGGCCTGCTCGCGCGTGTCACCGAACGTGATGATCTTGCCGATCATCGAGTCGTAGTTCGGCGGCACGAAGTAGTTCGTGTAGACGTGCGAATCAACCCGCACTCCCGGGCCACCGGGCGGGTGCCACATCGTGATGCGGCCTGGCGAAGGCGTGAACTTCCACGCGTCCTCGGCGTTGATGCGGCACTCGATAGCATGGCCGCGCATCTGGATCTGACGCTGGGTAAACGGAAGCTTTTCGCCTGCGGCCACCATGATTTGCGTCTTGACGATGTCGATGCCGGTCGTGAACTCGGTTACCGGATGCTCGACCTGCACCCGCGTGTTCATTTCAATGAAATAGAACTCGCCGTTTTCATATAGAAACTCGAAGGTGCCGGCGCCGCGATAGCCGATCTTCTTGCAGGCCGCCGCGCAACGTTCACCGATCTTCTCGATGAGCTTGCGAGGAATGCCCGGTGCCGGCGACTCTTCAATCACCTTTTGGTGGCGCCGCTGCATCGAACAATCACGCTCACCGAGATAGACCGCGTTTTTATACTTGTCGGCCAGGATCTGGATCTCGACGTGCCGCGGATTCTGGAGAAATTTCTCCATATAGACCGCCGGATTGCTGAAAGCAGCACCCGCCTCGGCCTTGGTCATCTGAATGGCGTTGATCAGTGCCGCTTCGGTGTGCACCACGCGCATACCGCGCCCGCCGCCACCGCCCGAAGCCTTGATGATGACCGGATAGCCCACCGCACGCGCAATGCGCTTGTTCGTGGCCGCGTCGTCCGACAGTTCGCCTTCCGAGCCGGGCACGCAAGGCACCCCCGCCTTGATCATGGACTGCTTGGCCATGACCTTGTCACCCATGGTCCGGATGTTTTCTGGCGTTGGGCCGATGAACTGAAACCCGCTCTGCTCGACGCGTTCGGCAAAGTTCGCGTTCTCGCTCAAAAAGCCGTAGCCCGGATGAATCGCCTCGGCGTCGGTGACTTCGGCCGCCGAAATGATGGCCGGCATATTGAGATAGCTCAGCGCCGATGCCGCCGGGCCGATGCACACCGCTTCCTGCGCCAGCTTGACGTACTTGGCCTCGCGATCGGCTTCGGAATAGACCATGACGGCCTTGATGCCCATCTCGCTGCAGGCGCGCTGAATACGCAGCGCGATCTCGCCGCGGTTGGCGACCAGAATCTTCTTGAACATGGTCACTCGATGATGAACAGCGACTGTCCGTACTCGACTGCCTGGCCGTTTTCCCCAAGGATCTGCGTGACAGTGCCCGACTTGTCGGCTTCGATCTCATTCAGGATCTTCATGGCCTCGATGATGCAGATGGTGTCGCCTTCATTCACTTTGCTGCCGATTTCCACGAAAGCGGCGGCACCCGGGCTGGACGAGCGGTAGAAGGTGCCGACCATCGGAGATTTGATCGCGTGGCCAACTGGCGCTGCTTCCGCTGGCGCCGCAGGAATCGCTGCTGCAGCAGGCGCATGAGCAACTGCTGCGGACGGTGCTGCCATGGCCTGCACGTATTGAACCGGTGCGGGTTCACCGCCTTTGACGATGCGAACCTTGCCTTCTGCTTCGGTGATCTCTAGTTCGGAAATGTTGGATTCAGACACCAGATCGATCAGTGTCTTCAGTTTGCGCAGGTCCATGGGGCTCCATTGCCGGCGGGGCCGGTCATTCGGGAAATCAACTCGCCTGGAATCGGTGTAGTGCGTGTAATAGCAACTTATTACCGACTACTGGCAGCTACGTCAGTCTATTCCAGCGATTCGCGACGTCAGCGCGTCGGGCTCGCCGTCGGCCGGCCGCATTCTAACCGTGAACATATGCACGCCGCCATGCCTCCAGGTCAGCGGGCTCGAGCTTTCCCATTTTCCGCGCGGCGACTTTTCCATCGGCCTGCACCACCAAGGTGAAGGGCAACCCACCGCCCGTGTTGCCCAACTGCTTGACCAGTTCGGTGCCTTCAAGACCAGCCAATCCGACCGGAAAGCTCACCGGCGTCTTTTCCAGAAACTTGCGCACTGAACTTGGCTGATCGATTGCCAATCCGATCACTTGCCACCCTGATGTCGCATGGTCGCGAAAGAAACGATCGACCATCGGCAGCTCCTCGACGCAGGGCGGACACCAGGTCGCCCAGAAATTGACCAGCAGTGGCTTGCCCCGAAGGTCGGCCAGTTTGAGTTCTCCGCCTTCAGGTCGCGTGAAGCTGCGAGACCAAAAGGCCGGGTCGCCCTCGTCGACGCTCCCTGCAGCGCTGGCCGCACTGGCCGCACTGGCCGCACTGGCCGCACTGGCATCATGTTTCACCCATGCGCCACCGACACCCGCGCCGGCAGCCACTACCGCCACGCCACCGTAGAGCCAGCGTCGCCGGCTCAAATCCGTCTTCATCCCGAATCCTTTTCAATGAGGCGCCGCAATCCCGTCACGTCGCCACGCGGCGTACGCCCCTGCGCATCCGGCTTCAGTGCGCCGCGCAAGTCGTCGAGATCGTAGACCAGCAGGTGCACGCCGATGTCTTCGCCAAGTGCAAGGCTCGACGCGTGCACGCTGAGCGCCTCGACTTGCTCGCCGTGAAAGCCGGTAACCGTGCGGGGCTGGTAGTCGACGTGATGGTCGATCAGCGCGATCTCGGCCGACTTGGAATCGTCGCAGAAAAGCTGGACATAAATATCCGAAAGGCGCGTTGCCGTACCGTGCCACACCGCACCACCTACGTGCGGACGGAAAGCCGACATGCGCTCCATCCATTCCAGTGCCAGCATGCGCAACGCATGGAGCTCTTTGGGCTGCGTATCGGCGCAAAAGAGCTGGATGTAGTCACGGACCTCGACCTCGACCTCGTCGTTGTTGGGCAGCGAAGTCCGGTTCGGCAAACCCATCTCGCGCAAGGCACGACGTTTGGCCGGCCCGTACTCCAGCCCCTCCTCGACGACGAGGCGGGCCGCGGTCGCTGCGATTTCGCGCTTGGACATGTCCATCGAATCATTTTGCCCGGAGAGTGTCATTTGAAGAAGCCCCGAAGAAGCCCCGCAGATGCGCTGCCGGCGCCGTCCATAAAATCAGTCGATGCACATTCACATTCTCGGCATCTGCGGCACCTTCATGGGCGGTGTGGCCGCCTTGGCGCGCGAAGCCGGTCACCGCGTGACGGGCTGCGACGCCGGCGTCTATCCGCCAATGAGCGACCAGCTGCGGGCGCTCGACATCGATCTCATCGAAGGATTTTCGGCCGACCAACTGGCGCTGGCGCCCGACATGTTCGTGGTCGGCAACGTCGTTTCACGGGCTCGACTGGCCGATGGCATGCCGAAGTTTCCGTTGATGGAAGCAATCCTCGACGCCGGTTTGCCCTATACGAGCGGCCCGCAATGGCTCGCTGAAAACGTGCTGCAGGGCCGCCATGTGCTGGCGGTGGCGGGCACGCACGGCAAGACCACGACCACGTCGATGCTGGCGTGGATTCTCGATCGCGCAGGCAGGGCGCCGGGCTTTCTCGTGGGTGGTGTGCCGCTCGATTTCGGTGTGTCGGCACGCCTGGGCTCGAACTTGCCCTTTGTCATCGAAGCCGATGAATACGACACCGCGTTTTTCGATAAGCGCAGCAAGTTCGTTCATTACCGACCGCGCACCGCCATCTTGAACAACCTGGAGTTCGACCACGCCGACATCTTCGATGACCTCGCGGCGATCGAGAGGCAGTTTCATCACCTCGTTCGGACGGTGCCGAGCACTGGCCGCGTGGTGGTGAATGCAACCGAAGACAGCCTGCAGCGCGTGCTGGCGCAAGGCTGCTGGAGCGAGGTCGCACGCTTCGGCGGTGCGATCGGCACCATGCGCAGCGCGGGCGTGCGGGCCGAGTGGCAGGCCGACGGCGAGCACAGCGCTTTCGACGTGCGCCGCCATGGCGAAGTCGTCGGGCGCGTCGAATGGGAACTGTCGGGGCTGCACAACCAGATGAATGCGCTGGCCGCCATCGCCGCCGCCGAGCATGTCGGCGTACCGCCGACCGACGCCGCGGCCGCGCTCGGGACCTTCCACAACGTGCGGCGCCGCATGGAATTGCGCGGCGTGGTCGCGCGCGCGGGTGGCGACATCCATGTCTACGACGACTTCGCGCACCATCCCACCGCCATTCGAACCACTCTCGACGGCCTGCGTCGTCAGCTGGACATTCATGGCAAGACCGGTGAGCGCATCGTCGCGGCCTTCGAGCCACGCAGCAACACCATGAAGCTGGGGACCATGTCGTCGCAGCTGCCGTGGAGTCTCGAAGCCGCCGATCTTGCTTTCTGCCACACCGCCGGACTCGACTGGGATGCGGCCGCAGCACTCGCGCCGCTCGGCAACCGAGCTCGCGTGGTCGGCGCGATCGATCCCCTGGTGGCACAAATCGTCTCCGCCGTACGACCCGGCGATCACATCGTCTGCATGAGCAATGGCGGATTCGGCGGCGTGCACGACAAATTACTGGCCGCGCTGCGGGCCGCTGCATGACGCTGACCCGCGCGCAGCAGCTGATTGAAGCGCTGCAGTTGCAGCCACACCCGGAAGGCGGCTGGTATCGCGAGACGTTTCGCTCCGGCGCAGTGTCGACACCGGTCGATGGCCGCCCGCCGCGCAGCGCGCTGACGGCCATTTATTTCATGCTCGAGGCCCATCAGCATTCGCGTTGGCACCGCGTGCTGTCCGACGAAGTCTGGGTGTTCCTGGAAGGCGTGCCGCTGGCACTGTGGACTTGCGACGCCAACTTGCGAACCGCGCCTGCGCACGTGCGTTTGGGCGCCATCGATGTCCACGGCACCCGCCCGCAGCATGTGGTGCCAGCTGGTCAGTGGCAGGCGGCGCGGCCCATCGTGAGCCACGCGGCGGGGGACTACACGCTGGTCGCCTGCACGGTCGCGCCGGGCTTCGACTTCGCCGATTTCTCGTTCATGCCCGGCGACGGCGACGAAGCCGCGGCCATGCGCCACCATTGGCCCGACCTCGCCGACCTGATCTAGCCTGATCCGGGCGAGGTCGGATCGATCTTGAGAGTCCGATCAGCCGCGACGCGTCTTGACCGCCTGCGACAGCGTCTCGAGCACGCCAACCGAATCATCCCAGCCGATGCAGGCATCGGTGATGCTCTTGCCGTATTCGAGCCCGGCCAACTCGTCCTTGCCGGGCGTGAACTTCTGGGCGCCGGGCTGCAGATGGCTTTCGATCATCAGACCGAACACCTGACTGGAGCCGCCCGCCACCTGGCCCGCGATGTCGGCGGCGACGTCGATTTGTTTCTGGTGCTGCTTGGAACTGTTGGCATGGCTGCAATCGACCATCAAGGTGGGCGGCAGGCCGGCGGCCATGAGGTCGGCGCAGGCCGCCGTCACGCTGGCGGCGTCGTAGTTAGGCGCCTTGCCGCCACGCAAGATCACATGGCAATCGCGATTGCCGTTGGTCTGCACGATCGCGACCTGGCCGTTTTTGTGCACCGACAAAAAGTGATGGCCGCGCGCCGCCGCCTGAATGGCGTCCGTCGCAATACGAATGTTGCCGTCCGTTCCGTTCTTGAAACCGATCGGTGCCGACAAGCCCGATGCCAGCTCGCGATGCACCTGGCTCTCCGTCGTGCGTGCGCCGATCGCGCCCCAGGCGATCAGATCGCCGATGTATTGCGGCGAGATCACGTCGAGAAACTCGCTGCCCGCAGGCAGACCGAGCCGGTTGATGTCGATCAGCAACTGCCGCGCGATCCGCAGGCCTTCGTCGATCCGAAAGCTCTCGTCGAGGTACGGGTCGTTGATGAGCCCTTTCCAGCCGACCGTGGTGCGCGGCTTTTCGAAGTAGACGCGCATCACGATCTCCAGCGTTCCGGCGTACTTCAGACGCTGCGCCTGCAGCCGCTTGGCGTACTCGAGCGCTGCGACCGGATCGTGAATGGAACACGGACCCATGACCACCAGCAGCCGGTCGTCCTTGCCAGCCATGATGTTGTGAATGTTGCGCCGCGTGTCGGCAATGAGCGTTTCGGTCGCGGTGCCGCTGATCGGGAAAAAGCGGATCAGATGTTCTGGAGGGGGCAGCACGTTGATGTCCTTGATGCGTTCGTCGTCGGTCTTGCTGGTCTTTTCGACGGTCGCATACCAGCTGTCGCTGGGTCGGGCGGTAGGGAGGGTCATCGTGGGCTCCTGATCTGAAGTCTTGATTGAAAAACGAGGGGCACAAAAAAACCGCCGGGGCGTGAGCGCCGGCGGTCTTGGAGGGGTGTACGTTTGCTTTACGCGCTCGCCTCTGGGCCGCCGGAGATCCGGAACCAAAAGTACGAAAAATAGAATGCGGCGCGCAGAGACATGGGGAGGAAATGTAGCACAGGGTTTTTCAGAACGACGTGACGCTGGCGCGTCAGGCCGTGCCACCGACCGTGAGCCCATCGATGCGCAACGTCGGCTGGCCGACGCCGACCGGCACGCTCTGGCCTTCCTTGCCGCAGGTGCCGACGCCTGAGTCCAGCGCCATGTCATCGCCGATCATCGTGACGCGCGTAAGTGCGTCAGGGCCGTTGCCCACGATGGTCGCGCCCTTCACCGGGTACTGGATCTTGCCGTTCTCGACCCAGTAAGCCTCGCTCGCCGAAAAGACGAACTTGCCGCTCGTGATGTCGACCTGGCCGCCGCCGAAGTTGGTGGCGTACAGACCCTTCTTGATGCTGGCAACGATCTCCTTCGGGTCCTTGTCGCCGCCAAGCATGTAGGTGTTGGTCATACGCGGCATCGGCACATGCGCGTAGCTTTCGCGGCGGCCATTGCCGGTGGGCTTGACCTTCATCAGGCGCGCGTTCATCGAATCCTGGATGTAACCCTTCAGGATGCCGTCTTCGATCAGCACGTTGCGCTGGCTGGCGTTGCCTTCGTCGTCGACATTGAGCGAGCCGCGGCGATCGGCGATGGTGCCGTCGTCGAGCACGGTCACACCCTTGGCCGCCACGCGCTCGCCGATGCGGCCCGAGAACGCGCTCGATCCCTTGCGGTTGAAGTCGCCTTCGAGCCCGTGGCCAATGGCCTCGTGCAGCAGGATGCCGGGCCAGCCCGGGCCGAGCACGACGGTCATTTCACCGGCCGGTGCGGGCCGAGCTTCGAGATTGGTGAGCGCCGCCTTGACGGCTTGGTCGACATATTCGGCAATGTGTTCGTCGTCGAAGTAAGCGAGCCCGAAGCGCCCGCCACCGCCGCCGGAGCCGATTTCGCGGCGGCCGTTCTGCTCCGCGATCACAGTCACAGAGAGACGCACCAGTGGGCGTACATCGGCCGCCAGCGTGCCGTCGGCGCGTGCCACAAGCACTACGTCGTATTCGCTTGCGAGTCCGGCCATGACCTGCGCAATGCGCGGATCGCGCGAGCGCGCCAGCTTTTCGACTTTGCCGAGCAAGGCCACCTTCGTCGCGCTGTCGAGCGTGGAGATCGGGTCGACGCCAGCGTAGAGCGAGCGGCTCGATGCGACCTTGCGGGAAGGCGTCTTGGCGCGCCCCGTACGGCCCGAGGCTGAGATCGAACGCACGGTGCGCGCCGCGTCGAGCAGCGACGCTTCTGAAATGTCGTCCGAGTACGCGAACGCGGTTTTTTCACCGCTGACTGCTCGCACGCCGACGCCCTGGTCGATGCTGAAGCTGCCGGTCTTGACGATGCCTTCTTCCAGGCTCCAACCTTCGCTGCGGGTGTACTGGAAGTAGAGATCGGCGTCGTCGACACCGTAAGAGGTGATTTCGCCGAGCGCTTTGGTCAGGTGCGATTCGTCGAGACCGAAGGGCGTGAGAAGCAACGATTGCGCCGTGGCAAGGCGCTCGATGGTGGGTTCGCGAGAGATCATCGGACATTATTGCTCGCGCCCAGGGGCGGTGCGCACTTCGTGTCGCTTCGCCCTCCCTCTACCGCGGAGTACTTGCCTCGCGCCCTACCGAAGGCGATGCCGGTCGCGCGGCAGAGCCGGTTTCACGGCATCTCACCAACAGACCGCCGCCCTACGGCGCGGTCAGGTCTGCATCAAGCGTTTGGCGCGCGAAATCGACATCAGGATGCCCAGGCCGAGGCCAAGCGTGACCATGGCGGTGCCGCCATAGCTGATGAAAGGGAGCGGGACGCCGACGACGGGCAGGATGCCGCTGACCATGCCCATGTTGACGAAGGCGTAAGTGAAAAAGATCAGCGTGATGGCGCCTGCAAGCAATCGCGAAAACAGGGTGGGTGCGTCCGATGCAATCGCGAGGCCGCGGAAAATCAGGAAGATGAAGGATGCGATCAAAAACAGGTTGCCGGCCAGCCCGAATTCCTCCGAGTACGCGGCAAAGATGAAGTCGGTGGTGCGCTCTGGGATGAACTCCAGGTGCGTCTGCGTGCCCTGCATGAAACCCTTGCCGCCGACGCCACCTGCGCCGATCGCGATCATTCCCTGGATGATGTGAAAGCCTTTGCCGAGCGGGTCTTTGCCCGGATCGAGAAGCGTGCAGATGCGCTGCTTCTGGTAGTCGTGCAGCACGCGCCAGTCGAAGCCGTCGGCGCACAGCGTCGACTCGTAGCCGACGATCAGGGCCACGGCGACGAGCCCGATGAGGAACGGCGGCAATATCAATTTCCAGGACAGGCCCGCGAAGAAAATCACCGACAGTCCGGCCGACAGCACCAGCAACGCGGTGCCCAGGTCGGGTTGCTTCACGATAAGGCCGACAGGCACCACCAGCAGGATGGTCGCCACCGCGAAATCGAGCGGTCGCAACTGACCTTCGCGCCGCTGGAACCACCAGGCCAGCATCAACGGCATGGCGATCTTCAGAATCTCGCTCGGCTGTATCACGAAGCCGACATTGAGCCAGCGCTTGGCGCCCTTCTTGGTCAGCCCGAATACCGCCACCGCAATGAGCAGCGCAACGCCCAGGGTGTAGAGCGGCACCGCGCAGCTCATGAGCCGTTGCGGCGGAATTTGCGCCACCACGAACATGATGAAGCCGGCCAGGATCATGTTGCGACCGTGGTCCATGAAGCGGGACCCATGGTCGTAGCCCGACGAATACATCGTCAGCAGCCCAGCGCACGCAAGCAAAAACACGGCAAAGGCCAGAAAACCGTCGAAGCCCTGAAAAATAGGCGCGATGCGGCGCGCGAACGAGGGCTGGTTGAACACGGCTGACATGGCCGCGGATTATCCGCGCCTGCCGGGCACCACCGGCCCGTGCCCGATGAATTCAAGCGAGACGACAGTGCGCCCCGGTCCGCTTTCGAGCGACAGCGCCACGCCGAGGGCCGCGGCGCGCTGGCCGAGCGACCGCGGCACTTGCGATGCATCGAAACCACAGCCGTTGTCGATCACGCGCAAGCGGAGTACGGCGCCGTGCATCTCTGCTTCGAGTCGCAACGTGCTGGCGCCCGAATGCTGCAGCACATTGGAGATCGCCTCGAACAACAAAAGCTGGACCTGCCGCATCGCCTGCCCATCGAGCCCGGCGACCGGCGTAACGTCGTCGACAGCCCATTCGAGCGCGATGCCCGATGCCGTGAAGCGTGGCGTCATGCGATAGCGCATGCCCGCCAGCAGCGCGCCGACATCGCCCGGTGGCAGATGGATCGAGTCGATCGACAGCTTGAGCTGGTCGAGCGAATCGCGCAGGGTGCGCAGTACGTCGGCATCGCTCGCCTGCCCCGACTGCAGCTGACGGATCGCGGCGCTGATGTGCGAGCCGACGCCGTCATGCATGTCCCGCAAGATGCGCTCGCGCTCGTGGGTGCGCGCCTGTTCCCGCGCCACCTTTTCTAGCTTGCCGTACGTCGACTCGAGTTCCTGTTCCCGCTCGGCCACGCGCGCCGCCAGCGTTGTCACCCAGCCGCGCGCCTCTGCGCTCGCCGCCCGAAAGCGCTGCAACACGATCAGCAGCAGGGCCACGCCGAAGAACACCGACGAGTAGCGGACCCAGGTCGTTTCACCGTACGAATCGCTGAGCCGGATCACGATCCAGTCGCGCGTGCCAAAGGCGACCGTCGCCAGCGCGGCCAGCATCACGAGCAGGCTTCCGGTCTGCGGCCGGCGCACGGTGGCTACGGTGAAGGAGCCAACGAAAATCACCACGATGGCGATCTCGACGGCCAGCCAGCCGGTCCGCCATGCCGGTTCGTCGGCGACCATCGAAATCGACGCGGACGCAAACGTGCCGAGGACGACGGCCACCATGGGCCAGCGCGCCCATCGCGTGCGGGCGCACCGGTCCCAGTCGGCCAGGTGATAGCAGAACATCATCGCGGACGCGACCCAGCCTGCGTAGCACGTTGCCATCAGCACGCCCCACGGGCCCCACGACAACGGCGGCTCGGCGACCACGCCATCGGCTACGCGCAGGGCCCAGCAGAACTCGGCCAGCGCCGCCCAAAGGTAAATGCCTTCTCGCCGGCCGCCGGGCACGCTGGTGTCGACCTGCGTCAGCCACAACGACAGCGCAATACCCCCGACGACCAGACTGAATGCCATGAGCAGCACCGACCCGGTAAAGCGCCACGCGTAGGCCGTGTCGAAAAGCTGTGTGCGCACCGGTGTGGCGGGCCCGAGCGTCACGGGCGACAAGCCGGCGCGCCGCCCGCTGTCGGCCCGAATCCGCACCTGCAACAGGTTGTCGCCCGCATGCAGAAGACGCCCCGGCACGGCCATGTAGATCGGCGCCTTCGCGTAGTCGGGGCCGTTGCCCCGATCGAGGTTGCCGTAGACCTGCAGCAAGGCACCGTTGAGCCGAACTTCAAAGACGTTGCCGGTGCGGGGAATGAAGATGCCCCAGGGACTTTCAGGCGCGGCGTCCAGCGTGAAAGGCAGATCGAAGGTCGCGAAGCCCGCCTTGCCAAGATGCTGCCTGTCCCAGTTGTAGGGCAGCGCTACCAAGGCCTCTCGCGTGACGCCATCGACGGTTGTCTCGATGCGGCCGGCCCGCAGTTCGAGTGGCTCGACCGTCGCATTTGCCGTGCCCCAAGACCCGCAAATCACCACCAAAAAGGCGATCGATCGCGCGGCGAGGAAGTACACGCCGCGCTTCACCGGCTCAGCGCGGATGCGGCAACAGCCCGAGCCGGGTCGCCTCGAACACCGCCTCGTTCTTGGAGTGCACGGCGAGCTTGCCGTAGAGGTTCTTGATGTGGGTCTGCACCGTATGCACGCTCAGGTCTTTCAGGCGCGCGATCTCGGCATACGAAAAACCGCGCGCGACCAGCGTCAGGACCTCCTGCTCGCGGCCAGACAACAATTGCCGCACAGCGGCATCCGCCGTGGCCAGCGCCGTGCCGCGTCTCTCCGTCGCCTGCGCGCCGGAATGCAGCAGGCGGTACTTCTCCAGCACCCGCCGGGCAATCATCGGAGAGATAGGCGATGCGCCGCCCTTCATCTCCACGATGGTCTGCGCGATGTCTTCGGGCGCAGCGTCTTTGTGGATGTATCCCACGGCACCGGCCTCGATGCTCGACAGCACGTTGTCTTCATCGCCGAAGACTGAAACGACGAGCGGATCGCATTCCGCAAAGCGCGACACGGCGGAGCGAATCACATCGAGCCCACTGCCATCGGGCAAACCGAGATCGACCAGCAGCACATCGGGTGGCTCGGCCGTCCGTTGCATCCACGCGACAGCTTCGGCCACCGTTCCGGACGAGCCGAGCCAGCGCAAACGCGGGCTGCGCCGCACGCTCACCTCGAAAAAACTGCGCGTACGTGGATCGTCCTCCACCACGTAGACGGTCCAAATGCGCTCCGGGCTGCTCCCGCTCCCCTCGGTTTTCATGCACCGAGCATAAAGCCCGGAAACAGTAAGTCACGTTGTTGAACTACCCGATTCATGGGATGGGCGCGGCGGGCCTCGGTCACGACACTGGCGCCGCACACCTGTAACGCTTCGTTAATCACCGGTGCATTTCGAGGACCTCATGCGACCCCACACCCTGAAATTCAAGGTCGGTTTGACCACCGCCCTTCTCCTCTCCCTGGCTGCTTGCGGTGGTGGCGGCGGTGGCAGTGGAGGCTTTGCGGTGCCGACGACTACACCTGCGACAACTGCCGCACCCGCGGCGCCGGTTACCGAAACCACCACGACGCCTCCAACGCTCGCCAAGCTCGATGGCGTGGCCGCCACCGGCGCCGCCTTCGCCGGCGCCACGGTGACGGTGGTCGATCAGACCGGCACGACCGTGTGCACCACGACCACCGATGCTGCCGGCGCTTTCAGCTGTACTTTGCCCGCGACCACCAAGGCCCCGCTGGTCATCAAGGCCAGCCGTGACGACCATATTTTCTACAGCACCACGGCCAGCGCCGCGGGCGGCATCGCCAACGTCACGCCGCTCACCACCATCATCGTTTCGCAGCTGTCGCCGGACGGCAATCCGGCCAGCCTGGCCGGTGCCATTCAGACCAATCCGTCCAGCGTGACCACGGCCACGATCCAGACGCAGGTCGCCGAGCTGGTCGCCGCGCTCAAGCCTCTGCTCGACGCGTTGGGCCAGGGCGCCATCGACGTGATGGCGGGTGGCTTTACCGCCAACGGCACGGGCCAGGACAAGGTGCTCGACGCCATTTCGGTCAGCGTGCTGCCCAACGGCAGCTCGGCCAACATCGAGATCACGGTCAAGACGATTCCGACCAGCGACGGCGCCGCGCCGGTGTCGATCGCGTTCAACACCGCCGACACGGCCACTACACCGACGTTGCCACCCATCGCTGCAGCCGCCGTTGCCGCCATGCCCGCACCCGCCGTGGTCGCCGCGCTGTTCGATCGCATGACCTCCTGCTACGCCCTGCCGCTCACGCAACGTGTCGGCGGCTCTGGTGCCCTTGCGCAGGGCGGCGGCGCTGTCAACGACACCACCAGCGCCACGGGAACGGCTGTCAACGTGATAGCGCCAGCTTGCAAAACGCTGTTCCTCGGCGACGACCCCGCGACGTTCTACAACAACGGCTACGCCGTCGGCCGCGACAGCGGCAACAACGGCTCGTTCGCGGGCATCTTTCGCCAGGGCGCCACCGGCGTGACGTTCGACCGCGGCAATTTCGAGTTCGTGCGCAGCAGCGGCGACTTCGTGCTGAGCTACCGCACGGTAGACCGCTTCGGCAGTACCGACAACGACACCATCATTGCGCGCAATGTCGATGGCGTGCTCAAGCTGGTCGGCAACAACTACGTCTACCGCGCCTCGGTGCGGCCGTATTCGGAAGACCGCGAACTGGTCAACACGCCCAACTTCAGCTCGTATATGACGGGCTACAACATCTCCATCGACAACAAGACGGTCTCTGGCACCTCGATTTTCACCAAGGTCGAAGTCACATCGCCGTTCAGCGCGACGAAGATCGTCTTCTATCCGCAGTCGGGCCTTTCTTTCCTGGCTGTGAGCAAGGACGGCACGAACACGGCGGGCCAGGTCATCTCGAGCAGCATCGTCCGTCTGGGCGGCGAATTCCAGAACAAGGCCAATGCGGGTCTGGTGAGCGCAGCCGAGACGAACATCTACTTCGTGTCGCCCAACTACACCGATGCGCAGATCAGCGCGATACAGAACCAGAGCGTCTGGCAGCTGGAATTTTTCCCGACGGGCGGTTCATCCGTGATCCAGACCTACCGCACCGTATCGCGTGCGCAGACCATCGGCGAAATCCGGCAGCTCGCATTCGTCCAGGCGACGCCGGTGCAGAAGGCGGAGCTGATCGCCGGAACGAGCGCCGCGGGTCGCTACACGTTTGGCGTCCCGAGCGTGGGCGACCCGAACATCATCGACTTCAGCAGCGAAGGCAACCTCGACGCCTGGATGCTGCCAGCGGGTGCGCTGGCGCCCACCTCGTTCAGCGTGATCGGGCGCGTCGCCGGCCCCGGCAGTGCGTCCTTCAACGACAGCACCGGCCTCACCAGCACGCAACGCAAAGGCATCATCTATTGCTCAAGCCAGAGCAGCGCCGATCTGCATTGCGACCCCACGCTCACCACCCAGTATGCGAATGGCAGCTCATTCCACCTGCTCGAGCTCTGGGCGCGCAGCTCACGGCAAGTCGAGGTCAGCAAGAAGCTTGCCCTCTACAAGCTCCAATAACGAACTGCTTTGGAGCCCAAAGCCCCGCACCTGCGGGGCTTTTTTATTGCCAGAATCAATCTGCAAATCACCTCATGCGCCCGATGCCCACCACCCATCTCCTCTACCTCCACGGCTTCCGCTCCTCGCCGCAGTCCGCCAAGGCGCGGCTGGTCGCACAGCGGGTGGCAGAGCGCCATCCCAAGGTGCATTTCTGGGCGCCGCAATTGCCGCCGTCTCCGCACGATGCGATGGACAGGGTCATGAAAGGCATCGCCGACTGGCCGCGCGAATCGATGGCCGTTATCGGTTCGTCGCTCGGCGGTTTCTATGCGACCTACGTGGCCGGCATGACGCGCTGCCGCTTGGTCTTGCTCAACCCGGCAGTGCATCCGGCCCGCGACCTGTCGCGCTACATCGGCGAGCAGACCAGCTGGCACGATCCGTCCGAGCACTTCTATTTCAAGCCCGACTACATCGACGAACTGCGCGCGCTCGAAGTCGGCACGCTCATCCGGCCGGAACGCGCGCTGGCGATCGTCGCCAAAGGCGATGAAGTGCTCGACTGGCGCGAAATGTCCGCGCGTTATCCCGGCAGCCGCATCGAGCTGATCGAAGGCAGCGACCACGCGCTGTCGAATTTCGCCGGGGCCCACCTGGACGAAGTCATGCGCTTCGTCGATCCAATCTAGGCCGGGGCGCACGGCATATCCGGTGCCAGGCGGCCCCGGACGGCGTTGATAATTGCGCCATGTTTGTATTGTTTGAAGAAGCCGGCAAGTACCTCGGCGGCCGCGTGCTGTCGGAGGCCGAAGCGTCGGCGCAGGTCGAGCTCGACACCGGCAAGCGACTCAAGGTCAAGAGCGCGGCCATCGTGCTGCGCTTCGAGAAACCGTCGCCGGCCGAGCTGATCGCCGAGGCTCGCACGCTGGCCGCCACCATGGACCTCGACCTGGCCTGGGAATTCGCGTCCGAAGGCGAGTTCGGTTTTCCCGACCTGGCGTCCGACTACTTCAGCGACAAGCCGACGCTGGCGCAGCAGGGTGCCGCGCTGTTCGCGCTGTTCGATGCACCGCACTACTTCCGCCGCGCCGGCAAGGGCCGCTTCAAGAAAGCGCCAGCCGACATCGTTCAGGCCGCCCTGGCCGGCATCGAAAAGAAGAAGCTGGTGCTGGCGCAGATCGCCGAATGGGCGGCGCAGCTGGTGGCCGGCGAATGCCCGCAGCCGGTGCGCGAGCAGCTCTACAAGATCCTCTTCAAGCCCGACAAGAACGCGTCCGAGTACAAAGCGGTGGTCGACGCTTCGCGTGCCGCGCAACTGGCGCCGCTCGACCTGCTGGAACGCGCGGGCGCCATCGACTCGCCGTACCAGTTTCACTGGCGCCGGTTCCTCTTCGAGAACTTCCCCAAAGGCACGGGCTTCCCGGCGCTGCAGGCACCGGCCATCGTCGACGACTTGCCGGTGGCCACGGTAGAAGCCTTTTCGATCGACGATTCGCAGACGACCGAAATCGACGATGCGCTCTCAGTGCAGGGCATCGGCAGTGGCACCCTCGTTGTCGGCGTGCACATCGCCGCCCCCGGCCTGGCGTTGGTGCCGGGCGGGGCCATCGACCAGGTGGCGCGCAACCGCATGTCGACGGTGTACATGCCCGGCTACAAGATCACGATGCTGCCCGACGCGGTGGTCGATGCCTACACGCTGCTCGAAGGCAGCAACCGGCCGGCCGTGTCGCTCTACGCCACCTTCGACGAGGCGACGCTGGCACTGCAGGGTACCGAGACCAAGCTCGAACGCGTTCCGATCGTTGCCAACCTGCGGCACGATCAACTCGACACGGTGGTCACGCAGCCGTGGCTCGAAGACGCGTCGTTCGTCAGCCCGGACACCCCAGAGGCTGCTGCACGTTTACGCGGTCCATTGTCGGTGCTGTTCCGCCTGGCGAAGCACCTGAAAGCGCAGCGCGAAGTGGTTCGTGGCAAGCCCGAGAACTTCAACCGGCCCGACTACAACTTCCGCCTGATCGGAAACGATGGCGAGCCGCAAGGCAGCGAGCAGGTGACGATCACTACGCGGCAACGCGGCGCGCCACTCGACCTGATCGTTTCGGAAGCGATGATCCTGGCCAACAGCACCTGGGGCGCCTGGCTGGGCGAACTCGGCGTGCCGGGCCTGTACCGCAGCCAGGCCAGCATGGCGCCGGGCATCAAGGTGCGGATGGGCACGCGCTCGCTGCCGCACGCCGGCCTGGGCGTGAAGAGCTATGCATGGAGCACCTCGCCACTGCGCCGCTACACCGACCTGGTGAACCAGTGGCAGATCATCGCGGCCGCACGCCACGGCAAGACAGCCGCGCTGGCTGCGCCCTTCAAGCCGAAGGACGCCGACCTGTTCTCGATCCTGTCGGGCTTCGACGCCGCCTATGCGACCTACAACGGTTACCAGGGCGGCATGGAGCGCTTCTGGACGCTCAAGTATCTGCAGCAGCAAGGCATCACCGAGCTGACCGTGACCGTCGTCAAGGACATCCAGAACGGCGCCCTGGTTCGGGCCGATTCGCTGCCGCTGGTCTTTCCGGTGGCCGGCCAGCAGGAACGCGGTGCGCACCTGCGCGTCAAGCTCGGCGAGATCGACGAGATCGCCCTCGACGTGAACGGCACCGTGCTCGAGCGGCTCGATGTGGTGGCGGCTGACATGGAAGAAGAATCGGGCGAAGAGGACGACGAAGTCGCCGGCCCGATCGCCATCGCGGTCGACATGAGCGACGGCGAGGCAGCACCAGAAAAGGCAGCGGAGAACGCACCCGCATGAGCATGAGCGCAGCGAAATGAACCTCAAGGACCTGAGCACGCTGCAGATCGCGCTGGGGCTTTCGGTCCTGGCGCACGCTGTACTGCTCACCGTGCGGTTTGTCGACCCTGAAGCCTTCAATCGCGTCTTCAGCGAGACGCCTCTCGAAGTGATTTTGGTCAATGCGCGCAGCAACGAGAAGCCCGACAAAGCCACGGCGATTGCGCAAACGTCGCTGGCTGGCGGCGGCGACCTCGAAAAAGGGCGTGCCACCAGCCCGTTGCCGCCGAGCGAGTTCCGCGCCATCGGCGACGCCACCGAAGATGCGCAGCGCGAGGTCGAGGCCATGCAGGCGCAGCAGATGATGCTGCTCACCCAGATCAAGCAGCAGCTGGCTGCCATGCCGCTGCCCGATCCGCGCCACAGCGGCAACCCGAGCGAGGCCGCGGCGCGCGAAGAGAAGCGCAAGCAGTTGGTCAACCTGCTGGCCGAGATCGAGCGCCGGGTCAACGAAGAAAACGCGCGACCCAAGAAGCGCTACATCAGCCCGGCCACCCGAGAGGCCGCGTACGCCGCGTACGTCGACGCACTGCGACGCCAAATCGAGCAGCGCGGCACCGAGAACTTCCCCGAAGCGGCCGGCAAGAAGATGTACGGCCAGCTGACGATGCTGGTTACCGTCAACTTCGACGGAAGCATCGTGAGCACCGAGATCGTCGAGAGCTCGGGCAACGCGTTGCTCGATCGGCGTGCGCAAGCCATCGTGCGAAGTATCGGCAACTTCGGCCGCTTTACCGACGCGATGCGCAAGCAGACCGACCAGATCGCGTTGCCGTCGCGCTTCAAGTTCACGCGCGACGAAACGACCGAGCTGTCGTCCAAGTAATCGCATCGAGCCAGGCCGCCCGAAACCACCATGGACCTGTACTGCGTGATGGGCAACCCGATCGAGCACAGCCGCTCGCCGTGGATTCATGCGCGCTTTGCGGAACTCACTGGCCAGGCCTTGCGCTATGAGCGCCGGCTGGTGCCGATGGACGGTTTCGATGCAGCGGTGTCGGCGTTTCGTGCCGACACTTCCGGCACAGCACGTGGCTGCAACATCACCGTGCCGTTCAAGTTCGACTCGGCGCGACTCGCGCAGCATGTGACGCCGCGCGCCACGTTGGCGCAAGCGGTCAATGTGTTGAGCTTTCGCAAGGATGGCATGCATGGCGACAACACCGACGGCATCGGCCTGGTGAACGACATTCAACGCAACGCCGACGTGGCGCTCGCAGGTTGCGACGTGCTGCTGATCGGCGCCGGTGGCGGCTCGGCCGGCGTGCTCGGCCCGATCCTCGAAGCCGGTGCGCGCCGCGTCGTCGTCGCCAACCGCACGCTGGCCAAAGCCATCGTGCTGGTCCAGCGGCATGCAGTGTTGGCGCTCCAGCATCACGCGAGCCTCGAAGCGCAAGCGCTGCACACCATCGGGGGCGCTTTCGACGTCGTCGTCAACGCCACGGCGTCTAGCCTGGCGGGTGGCGAGGTGCCCGTTGCGGCCAGCGTATTGAAGCGCGGCACCTTGGCCGTCGACATGATGTACGGGCCCTCGGCGGCCGGCTTCATGGCATGGGCGCGCGCACACGGTGCGGTGCCGCGAGACGGCCTCGGCATGCTGGTCGAACAGGCGGCCGAGGCCTTCGAGATATGGCGTGGCGTGCGGCCGCCGGCAGCGCAAGTGCTCGCTGAATTGCGTGCGCTGGTTGGGTGAGCAGCTCAACCAATGCGCGCTTTCTTCACCTGGCTCATGTGCCTCATCGTCGCGGCCATCGCGCTGCAGTTGTTTTTTGTCGCGCGCATCGCGTTGATGGCCGTGATCGATCCACAGTCGACAGCTTTCCAGCGCTCCGAAGCCTGGCAGATTGCGACACGCGGACGCAGCAACGGGGACGCGAGCGGAAGCCGCGCCGGCGACCGCGCCTGGCAGCAACGCTGGGTGCCGTACGCGCAGATTTCCGACACGCTCAAGCGCGCGGTCATTGCCAGCGAAGACGGTGAGTTCATCTACCACCAGGGCGTCGAATGGGAAGCCATCGAACGAGCCCGCCAGCGCAACGCCAAGGCTGAAGAGATTGCGGCACGGCGCGCCGCCGCCGCCATCGCGCGCGGCAAGTCGCCGCAAACGGCCAAGCTGCGCGGTGGCTCGACCATCACTCAGCAGCTTGCCAAGAACCTCTTTCTGTCGGGCGAACGCACCCTCCTGCGCAAGGGTCAGGAGCTGATGCTCGCGACGGTGCTGGAAACGCTCTTGAGCAAGCAGCGCATCCTGGAGCTGTACCTGAACAGCGTCGAATGGGGCGAAGGCGTGTTCGGCGCTGAAGCGGCATCGCAGCGCTACTTCAGCAAGTCCGCGTCGCGCCTCAGCGCCACCGAGGCCGCTCGGCTGGCGGTGATGCTGCCGAGCCCGAAGTTCTTCGAGCGTCGACCCGGCTCGGCCTACATCAGCGGCCGCGCTGCGACGATCGTCGCGCGCATGCCGTCGGCCGACGTGCCCTGAACGGTACCGCCCCCTTATCATCGCGCCCATGCTGGCGAAGTTGACGGGTTGGTTGTTGTTGGGAGTGGTGCGGTTATTGACCGGGGCACAGGCACGCTGGTACGGATGCCCGCCCAAGGCCGAACAGCGCATCTACTTTGCCAACCACCAAAGCCATGCCGACCTCGTGATGATCTGGGCGGCCCTGCCCGAAGAGCTGCGCAGTATCACGCGGCCCATTGCGGCGCGCGACTATTGGGCCAACACACCGTTCAAGCGCTGGATCACGACCGAGGTGTTCAACGCGGTGTACGTGGAGCGCGGCGGAGCACCGTTAGTGCCTTCTGCGCCGGCCGCATCGGCATCCACCAAGCCTGCCGTTCCAACCCTCATACCGACCGCGCGCATCGAACCCTCGATGGACCCGATAGAGCCGTTCATGATCCAGGTGCCGCCACCGGCACCGGCGGCGTTCGCAGTCAAGGCGGTTCAACTGCCTCTGATTGCATTGCCGTCGACAGAGCCCGACGCGTCGGCTTCATCGGCAGCAACTGCAACTGCAACTGCAACTGCATCCGATGCGATAGCCTCGCCCGCACCGGAAGCCGCCGACCCGCTTGCTCCGCTGATCGAAGCCCTCACCAGCGGCGACTCGATCATCATCTTCCCCGAAGGCACGCGCGGCCATACCGGCGAACCGCAAAAGTTCAAGTCGGGCCTCTTCACGCTGGCGCAGTTGTTCCCCGAGGTGGTGTTGGTGCCGGCCTGGATCGACAACATCCAGCGCGTCATGCCCAAGGGCGAAGTGGTGCCGGTGCCGATCCTGTGCTCGGTCACCTTCGGCGCGCCCATCCGGCTCGAAGAAGGCGAGGAGCGCCGCCCGTTTCTCGATCGCGCGCGTGAGGCCGTCGTCGCGCTGCGCAGCGTTTGACTCCCGCATCGATCCAGCCATCGAGATGAACCATTTCTTGCGCGACCTTTCGCCGGCCCACCAGGTCGCTGCCCTCTTCCTCCTGGTGTTCGGCGTGCTAGCCATCGTCAGCACCGTCACCTTTTTGATCAGCCTGCGCGAACGGCGCAACGCGATGCACAGCGAATCGTGGCGACGCGAGCTCAAGGTCTTTCAGCAACTGCTCAGCACCACCTGGTTCATGGTGGTCGTGTTCTGGGTCGGCTGGGCGCTTGGGGAAGGCGTCGCCACGCTGCTCTTCGCGCTGATCTCGTTCCTGGCGCTGCGAGAGTTCATCACACTGTCGCCGACGCGGCGCGGAGACCATCGCAGTTTGATCCTGGCGTTTTTCGTGGTGCTGCCGATCCAGTTCATTCTGGTCGCGACGGCGCGCTTCGACCTCTTCACCGTGTTCATCCCGGTCTACGTGTTCCTTGCCATTCCGGTGGTGAGCGCGCTGTCGAACGACCCTCACCAGTTTCTCGAACGCAACGCCAAGCTGCAGTGGGGCATCACGGTCTGTGTCTACGGCATGAGCCACGTGCCGGCATTGCTGTTGCTGTCGTTCCCGGGCTTCGAAGGCAAGAGCGCGTTCCTCGTGTTCTTCCTGGTGTTCGTGGTGCAGACCTGCATGGTGGTGCAGCACTTGATCGCGCGCCGCTTCGCCTATTCGCCGCTCGATGCAGGCCCCAGGATGTGGCGCTGGCTACAGCGCGAACCGTTCGCGCCCAACGTGAGCCAGAGCTTCAACTGGGTCAGCTGGGCGGTCGGCATGGCGATCGCCAGCGTGGTCGGCGCGCTGATGTCTTTCATCACGCCGTTCGGCTACGGCCAGGCGCTGGCGATGTCGTTGATCGCCTGCGTCGCCGGGTCGATGGGGCACCTCGTCATGAAGGCGCTCAAGCGCGACCGCGGCATTCCCAACTGGGGTCCGAAGGGCATGGGCGTGACCGGCGCCAACGGGCTGCTCGACCGCGTCGATGCACTGTGCTTCGCGGCGCCTGTGTTCTTTCATTCGGTGCGCTGGTACTTCGGCGTCTAGCCGCAGCACCCGACACTGTTTTTTCATGCGCATCCTCGGCATCGACCCCGGCCTGCAGACCACAGGCTTCGGCGTGGTCGATGTAGACGGCCACGCGCTAAGGTACGTCGCGAGCGGCACCATCAGCACGAAACATCTGGAGCGCACCAACCTGCCGGCGCGTCTCAAGGTGCTGTTCGACGGCATCGGCGAAGTCGCGGCGCGCTACCAGCCCGATGCATCGGCGGTCGAGATCGTGTTCGTCAACGTCAATCCGCAGTCGACGCTGTTGCTGGGCCAGGCACGCGGTGCCTGCCTCACGGCGCTGGTCACCTGCAACCTCAGCGTGGCCGAGTACACCGCGCTGCAGATGAAGCAGGCCGTGGCTGGCCATGGCAATGCAGCCAAGACGCAGGTGCAGGAAATGGTCAAGCGCTTGCTCAACTTGCCGGGTTTGCCCGGCAGCGATGCGGCCGATGCACTCGGCATCGCGATCACGCACGCCCACGTTGGGCGCTCGCTGGCGCGGCTGGCCGAAGCGACGGGTTCGCAACCGCCCAGCGGCCAATATCGCGCCGGCCGCAGCCGATGAGCAGCAGACAAACCGCCGATCCACGGCCTTCGAACACAACGCACCCATGACGCCCACCGCACGCCAGTCCAGCTTCGCTCTTTGCATCATCGCGTGGTTCGCCCTGCTGTTGCAGCTGAACCTGTCGGTCGGCATGACCGCCGCGAGTGGCAAGCCGGCGCTGATGGGCATCGTGATCTACCTCGGTTACTTCACGGTGCTGACCAATCTCTTCGTCGCGCTGGCACTGCTGCTGCCACTCGTGGCGCCCGACTCCACCATCGGACGCTTCGCGGCGAGGCCCATGGTCCAAGGCTGCGCCGTCGCCAGCATCCTGGTCGTCGGCATCGTGTACCACTTGCTGCTGCGCCACGTCTGGGCGCCGCAAGGCATGCAGTGGATCGCAGACATGCTGCTGCACTACGTGATGCCGATCCTGTTCTTCCTGCACTGGCTGCTTGTGCTTCCGGGCCATCGCCTGCCGTGGTGGGCGCCGCTGGTGTGGTGCCTGTACCCGGTCGGCTACCTCGCTTACGCGCTGTTGCGAGGCGAGGTGCTGCAGTCGTATCCGTATCCGTTCATCGACGTGCTGGCCATCGGCTATGGCCAGGCGCTGCTCAATGCGCTAGGGCTGCTGGTGTGCTTCGTGGTGCTGGGCCTGATCCTGGTCGCGGTGTCGAACGCGCGGGCGCGACGCAAGCGCTTCGGCTGACGCACGGAGCTGGTGCGGCGTTGCCCCGCGCCTCGTTCTTTTATCGGGAATTCTCATGTCGTAAATAGGCATGAATCGTGCACTGCGTCTGCTCGAGATTTATGCGTTCATAAATCAGACGCAATACCCGAGCGACGCAATCGCAATGCATCTTCCTTCTACCCGGAGCAGCCGTGGCACGGCTGCGGCACCCCACACGCTTGATGCACGGAGCGGCGTCAACCGGCAGAGCCGCGGCTGCAGCTTTTCACTCGACCCGGCGGCCCACTCCACCCGCGCAGCGACGGTAGCGTGGCCGCATGGGAACGCTTTTCGCCTCCTCCCTCCCACGATAGAAAGACCATGACCACTTTCGCCAATACCTCGGCGCCGGCCAGTACGACGGGACTCCTGCACAACCGCTGGTTCCAGTTGCTGATCGGTTTGATCTGCATGATGGCGATCTCCAGTCCGCAATACGTCTGGACGCTCTTTACCAAGCCGCTGTCGACCAAGCTCGGCGTGCCCTTGTCGCAACTGCAGATCACCTTCTCCATGTTGATCGTGTTGCAGACCTTCTTCGCCCCGTTCCAGGGTCGGCTGATCGAGCGCTTCGGCGCGCGCCGACTGATCTCTATCGGCACGCTGCTGTCGGGCCTCAGCTGGATGCTGGCCTCGCAGGCCTCCAGCATCGGCATGCTCTACCTCACTTACGGTCTGATCGGCGGCCTGGGCACCGGCATCGTCTACATCGGCGTCGTCGGCCAGATGGTGCGCTGGTTCCCGGACCGCCGCGGCTTCGCGGTCGGCATGGTGGCTGCGGGCTACGGTATGGGCGCGATCCTGACGACCTTTCCGATTGCCTCGGCGCTGGCCGGCCAGGGCCTGGAAAGCACGCTCTGGCAGTTCGGACTGGTGTTCGCGCTCGTCGGCGTGATTGCCTCACAGGCGCTGCGCTCGCCCGACCCTGCCTTGAAGCGTGCTGCACCTCTGCACGCCCAGCAGACCACGGGCACCGACCTCGCGCCGCGTCAGATGCTGCGCAATCCATTGTTCTGGCTGATGTTCTGCATGATGACCATGATGTCGACTTCGGGCCTGATGGTCACGTCGCAGATGGCCAGTTTCTCGCGCGATTTCGGCGTGGCCAGCGTGCTGGTATTCGGCCTGGCGGCGCTGCCGCTGGCGCTCACCATCGACCGCCTCACCAATGGCCTCACCCGCCCCTTCTTCGGCTGGATTTCCGATCGCGTGGGCCGTGAGAACACCATGTTCTTCGCTTTTGCGTTGGAAGCCGTGGCCATGACACTCTGGCTTCTGACGCGAGAGAACGCAGTGCTGTTCGTGCTGTTGTCTGGTGTGGTGTTCTTCGGCTGGGGCGAGATCTTTTCGCTCTTTCCATCGACGCTGACCGATACCTTCGGCACGCAGCACGCCACCGCCAACTATGGTTGGCTTTACATCTCGCAAGGTATCGGCTCGATCCTCGGCGGCCCGATGGCAGCGCTGATGCACGAGAAGACCGGCAGCTGGCATCCGGTGTTCGCTACCGCGATCACGCTCGACATCATCGCCGCCCTGCTGGCGCTGCTGGTGCTCAAACCCTGGCGCCGCCGCTATCTCGCGGACACCGCAACGATCAAGTGAGGGCGATGGCGCGTTGGCCGCTCAGGCCACGCGTTCAGCGATCAGCACGGCGAAGAAGCCGAACGCAGCGAGCAATGTCCACTTCAAAACGATCCAGCCGAAGCGGCGGTACTTGACCTGGCCGGTGCCCGCGTAGAACGCAAAGGACACGCCCGCCATCAGCAGGAAAAGCAGGATAGCCCAGCGAAAAAGCAGCATCGATCGTGGCGCTCGAAAAACCGGTCGCGACCCGTCGCCTACCAGGCGCGTTCGACTTCCGCGAAGCCGGCCGGAGCCTTCTTCACGTCGTCGAACGTCACGATCTCCCACGCGTCCTTGTGGGAGATGAGTTCGCGCAGCAGCTTGTTGTTCATGGCGTGGCCTGAACGAAACGCCGTGTAAGACGCCAGCAGCGGATGACCGACGATGTAAAGGTCGCCCATCGCGTCGAGGATCTTGTGCTTGACCAGTTCGTCGTCGTAGCGGAGACCGCCAGCGTTCAGCACCTTGGTGTCGTCCATCACGATGGCGTTGTCGAGACCGCCGCCGAGCGCCAAGCCCTTGCTGCGCATGTATTCGACCTCTTTGGTGAAGCCGAAGGTGCGGGCCCGTGCGATGTCTCGGCTGTAAGAACCGCTGCCCAGGTCGAACTCGAAGCGCTGACCCGTCAGGTTCACGACCCGGTGATCGAAGTCGATCTGGAAGGCGAGCTTGTAGCCATGAAAGGGTTCGAGCGACGCCCACTTCTCGTTGGCGCCCTCGCCCTCGCGCACTTCGACCTTGCGCGTGACGCGAATGAACTTGCGCGCCGCCTTCTGCAGTTCGATGCCTGCGCTTTGCAGCAAAAAAACGAAGGACGACGCGGACCCATCGAGGATCGGAACCTCGTCGGCCGTGATGTCGATGTAAAGATTGTCGATGCCCAGCCCGGCACAGGCCGACATCAGGTGCTCGACCGTTTGCACCTTGGCGCCCCCGGTCGAAATGGTCGAGGCCAGCCGCGTGTCGGTCACCGCTTCGGCCGTCATGCGGATCTCGACGGGCTCTGGCAAATCGGTGCGTCTGAAGACGATGCCCGTATCGACCGGCGCCGGCCGCAGCGTCAACTCGACGCGTTGTCCGCTGTGCAGCCCCACGCCGACGGCGCGGCTGATGGTCTTGAGCGTTCGTTGTTGCAACACGACGGCGATTCTAGAAGCGCCAGACGCCAGGCGCGCCGTGCGCCTGGCTATGCCCGCAATAGTCACGCGGAAGTCACGTTGAACTCACGCCGCTTTTGCCGTCATCAATCCGCCTGGCGGCGGAGGAAAGCGGGGATTTCGAAGTCGTCCATGCCGCCCGAAGACAACGCATCGACCTTGGCCGCGGCCATGGTGCGGTTGGTGCGCCACACGCTCGGCACTGCCATGCCTTCGTAGTTGGGCTTGCCGTGCGCGCCGGTCTGGCCCATGCCGCCCAGCGTCGGCACGTTGAAAGGACCATCGGTGCCCGTGCCCATGCCGGTGCGGATAACTTCCAGCGTCGGCGCCTGACGGCGCGCGTCTTGCCGCGACAGGCCGGTGGCGACCACGGTCACGCGCATTTCGTCGCCCAGCGTTTCGTCGTACGCCGCGCCGTAGATCACGTGCGCATCCGGCGAGGCGTAGGCGCGGATGGTGTTCATCGCGAGCTTCGATTCGTTCAGCTTGAGCGAGCCCTTGGATGCCGTCACCAACACCAGCACGCCCTTGGCGCCGGACAGGTCGATGCCTTCGAGCAACGGGCAAGCAACGGCCTGCTCGGCTGCGATGCGCGCACGGTCGGGGCCGGCCGCCGCAGCGGTGCCCATCATGGCCTTGCCCGGTTCGCCCATCACGGTGCGCACGTCTTCGAAGTCGACGTTGACGCCGCCGTACTCGTTGATGATTTCAGAGATGCCGCCGACGGCGTTCTTCAGCACGTCGTTGGCGTGCGCGAAAGCTTCGTCCTGCGTGATGTCGTCGCCCAGCACATCGAGCAGCTTTTCGTTTAGCACGACGATCAACGAATCGACATTGGCTTCGAGCTCGGCCAGGCCGGCATCGGCGTTGGTCATGCGGCGACCGCCTTCCCAGTCGAAGGGCTTGGTGACCACGCCGACGGTCAAGATGCCCATCTCCTTGGCGATGCGCGCGATCACGGGCGCCGCGCCGGTGCCCGTGCCGCCGCCCATGCCGGCGGTGATGAAGAGCATGTGCGCGCCGTCGATGGCCGCGCGGATGTCGTCCACCGCGGCTTCGGCGGCTTCACGGCCCCGGTCGGGCTTGCTGCCGGCGCCGAGGCCGCTGGTGCCGAGCTGGATGATCTTGTGCGCGTTGCTGCGCGTGAGCGCCTGCGCGTCGGTGTTGGCGCAGACGAACTGCACACCCTGAACGCCGCGCTCCATCATGTGGGCGACCGCGTTGCCGCCGCCGCCGCCGACACCGATCACCTTGATCTGCGTGCCCTGGTTGAATTCTTCGACTTCGATCATTTCGATGGCCATTTTTTAACTCCGTGAATTTGCAGTTGCCGTTTGTTTAGGGGATGAATTCTTTTGAGATCTAGCGAGTCACCGGATGACGTCAGGATGGCGGCCCGGTGCGTCGCCATCGCTCGTTGAAATGACGGGGGGGCCCGGCGCGTGCCAGCCAGAGTGGACGGTGCTTCATGGTCAGAAGTTCCCCACGATGAAGTCTTTGAAACGTCCGAAAGCAGTTTTTACCGGACCGTTCTTTTGCGCCACCTTGAAGCCCCTCATGCGTGCGAAGCGGGCTTCTTCGAGCAGACCCATGACGGTTGCGGCGCGCGGCTGAGCGACCATGTCCGACAGCGCACTCGAATACTTCGGAATGCCGCGCCGAACCGGCTTCAGGAAAATGTCTTCGCCGAGTTCGACCATGCCGGGCATGACCGCGCTACCGCCGGTGAGCACGATGCCCGACGACAGCACTTCTTCGTAGCCGGATTCACGGATCACCTGCTGCACCAGCTGGAAAATCTCTTCGATGCGCGGCTCGATCACGCCGGCCAGCGCCTGCTTGCTCAACATGCGCGGGCCGCGGTCGCCCAGGCCGGGTACCTCGACTTGCGTGTCCGGGTCGGCCAGCAGTTGCTTGGCGTAGCCGTTCTCGACCTTGATGTCCTCCGCGTCCTTCGTCGGGGTACGTAGCGCCATCGCGATGTCGCTGGTGATCAGGTCGCCGGCGATCGGGATCACCGCGGTGTGACGGATCGCGCCGTTGGTGAAGATCGCGACGTCGGTCGTCCCGGCGCCGATGTCGACCAGGCACACGCCCAGTTCGCGCTCGTCTTCGGTCAGTACCGCCTGGCTCGACGCCAGCGGATTCAGCATGAGCTGGTCTACTTCCAGGCCACAGCGGCGCACGCACTTGATGATGTTCTCGGCCGCGCTCTGGGCACCGGTCACGATGTGCACCTTGGCTTCGAGCCGCATGCCGCTCATGCCGATCGGCTCCTTCACATCCTGGCCGTCGATCACGAATTCCTGCGGCTCGACCAACAGCAGCCGCTGGTCGCTGGAGATGTTGATCGCACGTGCCGTCTCGACCACGCGGGCGACGTCGGCGGGCGTTACTTCCTTGTCCTTGACCGCCACCATGCCGCTGGAGTTGATGCCGCGGATGTGACTGCCGGTGATGCCGGTATAGACCCGGGTGATCTTGCAGTCGGCCATCAGCTCGGCCTCTTTCAGCGCCTGCTGGATGCTCTGCACCGTGGCGTCGATGTTGACGACCACGCCGCGCTTCAGGCCGTTGCTGGGCGCGACGCCGAGCCCGGCCAGCTTGAGCTCGCCCCCCGGCAGCACTTCGGCCACCACCACCATCACCTTGGCAGTGCCGATGTCGAGTCCGACGACGAGGTCTTTGTATTCTTTGGGCATGGAAGATGTCCTCGGTGTTCTTTAATTCTTCTTGGGTGCCGGCTTGACCGAAGGCTTGGCTGCAGGTTTGGCCGTTGGCTTGGCCGCTGCAGCAGGCTTCGGTTCGGGCGCGCCCGTGGTGACGCCGCGCAAGCGCAGCGCGTAAGCATCGTTGTGTCGCAGGTCGGCACTCTCGACAGAAGAGAGCGAGCGGCCGTACTGGCCCGCGACCTGCGTCACGGTCTTCAAGAAGCGCTGGGTCCGTGCCGCCACTTCCTCGCTCTGGCCGCGGCCGAGTTCGATCACGGCGCCGGTGTCGAGCGTGGCTTCCCAGCTGCCACGGCTCGACAGCGCGAGCTCGTCGATGACCAGGTCGTAGGGCGCGAACAGCGGCTCGAGTACGCGGTACATGCCGAGGACAGGGCCGGCCTTGTCGCCGGGCCCTTGCAGACGCGGCAGCGAATCGTCGACCTCGGCAACGTTGGCTTCGAACACCTCGCCGAAGCCGTTGACCAGTTTCGAATCGGCTTCTTCGCCCCAGTGCGCGACCGGCACTTGTTCGGTCAACGTGGCCCGCAGCTTGTCGGGGAACTCGCGCCGCACCACCGCCTTGCGGACCCATGGCACCGACTCGAATGCCGTCCGGGCCTTGGCCAGGTCGACGGTGAAGAAGTTGCCCGCCAGTTGCGGCGCGACGTTGGCGCGCAGCGTGATGGCGTTGTTGTGCGTCACCTCGCCGTCGACCTTGATCGCCGCGATCGGGAAGAACGGCTGACGCAGCACCCACCACGCGCCCGCCGCCAGCAACATGACGGCCACCAGCGCGAACATGAGCGTCGCGGTGATGTTCATGATCTTGACGTCGAACGGCACGGGGAGCGCATCTGCCATCAATGCACTCCCTTCGAATCGAGCGAAGCCGACGCCAGGATGCGCAGGCACAAGTCGGGGTAGTCGATGCCTGCGGCGCGCGCCGACATCGGCACCAGCGAATGCGTGGTCATGCCGGGCGACGTATTCATCTCGAGCAGAAACGCCTTGCGGTCGCTGGCGCGGATCATCACGTCGGCACGGCCCCAGCCGCGGCACCCGAGCGTGCGGTAAGCCGCCAGCGCGATCTGCTGAACGTGGCGCTCTTCGGCTTCGGGCAGGCCGCTCGGGCAGTGGTACTTGACGTCGTCGGTGAAGTACTTGTTCTGGTAGTCGTAGGCGCCTTCGGGTGCGGCGATGCGCACCACCGGCAACGCTTCCGCATCGAGGCCGTGGCCGAGCAAGGCGCAGGTCACTTCCTCGCCTTCGATGAATTCCTCGCACAGCACATCGGTGTCGTACTTCGCGGACAACGACACCGCGTCCTGCATTTCCGAATAACTCCTGACCTTGGTCACGCCGATGGACGAGCCTTCGCGTGGCGGCTTGACGATGAGCGGCAGGCCCAACACATCGGGCACGGCGAGAATCTGCTCGCGGCTTTGCTGATCGAACGCCAGGCGCATGTACTTGGGCGTCGGCAGGCCATCTGCTTGCCAGATGCGCTTGGTCATGACCTTGTCCATCGCCACGCTCGAAGCCATCACGCCCGAGCCCGTGTACGGAATGCCGAGCAGTTCCAGCGCGCCCTGCACCGTGCCGTCTTCTCCATGGCGACCGTGCAGCGCGATGAAGCAGCGCGTGAAGCCTTCGTGCTTGAGCGCGACCAGCTCACGCACCGACGGATCGAACGCGTGCGCATCGACCCCGCGCGATTGCAGCGCCTGCAGCACGCCGGCGCCCGACAAGTTCGAGATTTCGCGCTCGGCCGAGGTACCGCCGAAGAGCACGGCGACCTTGCCGAAAGCAGCCGGTTCGTGAAAGAGGTTCATAGCGCCCGTCCTTCGCGCGTGAAGCGCTCGTCTTTGGCCGGTACGGCACCCGCTGCGCCACCGCCGAGTTCGACAACCTTGCCCGGCACCGCACCGATCGATCCAGCTCCCATGCAGATCACGACATCGCCTTCGCGCGCATTGTCCAGAATGGCTCGCGGCATCGCGAGGATGTCGTCGACGAACACCGGCTCGACCTTGCCGGCAACCCGCAGTGCGCGCGCCATCGAGCGGCCGTCTGCGGCCACGATCGGCTGCTCGCCCGCGGCATAGACCTCGCCCAGCAGCACGGCATCGGCTTGTCCGATGACCTTGACGAAGTCTTCGAAGCAATCGCGCGTGCGGGTGTAGCGATGCGGCTGAAACGCCAGCATCAAGCGGCGGCCGGGGAAGGCACCGCGCGCCGCGGCGATGGTCGCGGCCATCTCTACAGGGTGGTGCCCGTAGTCGTCGATGACGGTGAAGCTGCCGGTGGCGTGCGTGCCTTGCACGGCCTGCACCGGCACATCGCCGTAGCTCTGGAAGCGGCGGCCCACGCCCTTGAAGTCGGCCAGGCCGCGCTGCACCGCTTCGTCTGGCACGTTGAGCTCGACCGCGACCGCGATGACAGACAACGCGTTCAGCACGTTGTGCTCGCCCGGCAGGTTCAGCACGATGTCCAGGTCCGGCAGCGTGATGCCGTTGCGGCGCTGCGCGGTGAAGTGCATCTGGCCGCCGACGGCACGCACATTCACACCGCGCACTTGCGCGTCTTCGTTGAAGCCGTAGCTGGTCACCGGGCACGACACCTCGGTCACGATGGTGCGCACCGCTTCGTCGTCGGTGCAAAGGATGGCAACGCCGTAGAACGGCATCTTGTGCAGGAAATCGACAAAGGCTTTTTTCAGCTTCGCGAAATCGTGCCCGTAGGTCTCCATGTGGTCGGCGTCGATGTTCGTGACCACCGCCATGATCGGCAGCAAGTTCAGAAACGAAGCGTCCGACTCGTCGGCCTCGACCACGATGTAGTCGCCGCTGCCGAGCTTGGCGTTGGCGCCCGCGCTGTTCAAGCGACCGCCGATGACGAAGGTCGGGTCGAGCCCCGCGGCGGCGAGCACGCTCGCGACCAGGCTCGTCGTTGTCGTCTTGCCATGCGTGCCGGCGATGGCGATGCCCTGCTTCAGGCGCATCAGCTCGGCCAGCATCAAAGCACGCGGCACGATCGGAATGCGCTTCTCGCGCGCGGCCAGCACTTCGGCGTTGTCGGCCTGCACGGCGGTCGACGTGACCACCGCATCGGCGCCGGCGATGTTCGACGCGTCGTGCCCGACGAAGGTCGTGATGCCGAGGCTCGTCAGCCGCTTGAGCGTGGCGCTGTCGGACAGGTCGGAGCCCGAAATGCGGTAGCCGAGGTTCAGCAATATCTCTGCGATGCCGCTCATGCCGACACCGCCGACGCCGACGAAATGGATGTGACGAATGGCGTGCTTCATGGGCGAGCCTCCTTCTTCAACGACTTCTTCTCCGCCCGCTTCGCGGCGAGTTCTTCACAGGCGCGCACGACTGCTTCGACAGCCTCGGTTTTCTGCATCGTCTTAGCCCTGGAAGCTTTGTCCACCAGCGTGGCGCGTTCGGTTTTTTGTAGCAAGTCGGCCAGCAATTCAGGGGTCAGTTCGGATTGTTGAACGATCCAGCCGCCGCCCGCGTCGACAAGAAAGTGCGCGTTGGTGGTCTGGTGGTCGTCCACCGCCGAAGGAAAAGGCACGAACAGCGCTGCTGCGCCGACGGCCGCGATTTCAGTCACGGTGCTGGCGCCCGCACGCGCGACGATGAGGTCGGCATCGGCATAGGCACGAGCGGTGTCTTCGATGAAGGGTGTGAGTTCGCCCCGCACGCCGGCGGCCGCGTAGTTGGCACGCAGCTCGTCTATCTGTTTGGCGCCGCTCTGATGTACGACGGTCGGCCGAACGGCCGGCGCGATCATTGCGAGCGCTTTCGGCACGATGGTGTTGAGCGCCTTGGCGCCCAAGCTGCCGCCGACCACCAGCAACTTGAGCGGCCCGCTGCGGCCGGCAAAACGCAGGGCGGGCGCCGGTTGCTGCAGGAAGGCCTCGCGCAGCGGGTTGCCGATCCACGTCGCGTTCTTCAACACATTGGGGAACGCGGTGAAAACGCGGTTGGCAACGCTCGCCAGCACCTTGTTGACGAGGCCAGCCACCGAGTTCTGTTCGTGCAGCACCAGCGGCTTGCCGAGCAGCACGCTCATCAGGCCGCCCGGGAAAGTGATGTAGCCACCGAGGCCGACCACCACGTCGGGCCGCACGCGGCGCAGCACCGCGATACTTTGCAGCAAGGCGCGCAACAGGCGCATCGGCAGAAGCAGCAAGGTGAGCGGGCCTTTGCCGCGGACACCGCCAAACTGCACCGGCTCGAAAGCGAAGCCGCGCGGTGGCACGAGCTTTTCTTCCATGCTGCCCGGCGCGCCGAGCCAATGCACGTTCCAGCCGCGCGTGCGCAAGGCTTCGGCCACGGCCAGTCCCGGGAAGATGTGTCCTCCGGTGCCGCCGGCCATCACCAGCGCGGTGCGATGGATGACTGCGCTCATACGCGACCGCCGCGCATCAGCACGCGGTTCTCGTAGTCGATGCGCAGCACCACAGCCAGCGCGATCAGGTTGAACAGAATGGCCGAACCACCGAAGCTCATCAACGGCAGCGTGAGGCCCTTGGTAGGCAATGCGCCCAGGTTCACGCCCATGTTGATGAAAGTCTGAAACCCGATCCAGATGCCGATGCCCTGCGCGACCAGGCCGGAGAACACGCGGTCGAGCGCGATGGCCTGGCGGCCGATGTGCATGACCCGGCGCGTCAGCCACAAGAAGAGGCCGATGGCGAGCAGCACGCCGACCAGGCCGAACTCTTCGCCGATGACAGCCAGCAAGAAGTCGGTGTGCGCTTCCGGCAACCAGTGCAGTTTTTCGACGCTGCCGCCCAGACCGACACCCCAGATCTCGCCGCGACCGATGGCGATCAGCGAATGGGACAGCTGGTAGCCCTTGCCGAGCGCGTTGTGCTCGCTCCACGGATCGAGGTACGCGAAGATGCGCTCGCGTCGCCACGAACTCGACGCCACGATAGAGGCAAAGGCCATCACCACCAGCATGGCGATCACGAAGAACATGCGTGCGTTGACGCCGCCCAGAAACAGGATGCCCATCGCGATGACGGCGATCACCATGAAGGCGCCCATGTCGGGCTCGGCCAGCAGCAGCATGCCGACCACCACGACTGCAACGCCCATCGGCAGCACGGCGCGGAAGAAGCGCTCCTTGATTTCCATCTTGCGCACCATGTAGCTGGCGGCATACAAGACCATCGCGACTTTGGCGAGCTCCGACGGCTGGAAGCGCATGAAGCCCAGCGGCAACCAGCGGCGCGCGCCGTTGACGCTGATGCCGACGTGCGGAATGAGTACCGCCACCAGCAGCAGCAGCGAGACGACGAACAGCCAGGGCGCAACGCGCTCCCAGGTCTTCATCGGGATCTGGAAGGTCAGCAACGCGGCGATGAAGGCGACGATCAGCGAGGCGATGTGGCGCGTCAAAAAGAAGTAGGGGCCGTAACCCTGGCGGATGAAGCGCGGGTTGTCGGGCAGCGCGATGGACGCCGAATAGACCATCACCATGCCCCATGCGAGCAGGGCAATCGTGACCCAGACCAGCGCTTGGTCGAAGCCGAGCACGCGCATCGGCGCGGCTTTGGTTTGCGTGGTGCCGGCGCTGCCGAGATGCACCGGTAGATGGATCGGCAACGCATCGATGCTGCGTTTGGCGCGGCCGAACCAGCCACCAAAGCGGCCCGGTGCGACATCGGAAGTGTGCAACGTCGCGGAACTGGTGTTCATGCCGGCGCTCCCGAAGTTTCGCGCGGCATATCGGCCAGCGCCTGCACCGCGTCGCGGAACACCGCCGCACGGTGGCCGTAGTCGCGGAACATGTCGAAGCTGGCGCACGCCGGCGACAGCAGCACCGCATCGCTCGGCCGCGCGCTACGGGCTGCGAGCTGCACAGCTTCGTCCATCGATGCGGCCTGGACCAAGGGCACGTTGGTAGACGCGAGTGCCTCGGTGATGAGTGGCGCGTCGTGCCCGATCAGCACCACGGCACGCGCAAAGTTGCGCACCGGTTCGGCGAGCGGCGAAAAGTCCTGCCCCTTGCCCTCGCCCCCGAGGATCACGACCAGCTTGCGTTCGGCACCCAGGCCGTTGAGCGCGGCCACGGTCGCACCGACATTGGTGCCCTTGCTGTCGTCGAAGTACTCGACTTCGTCCACGGTGGCGATCGACTCGACGCGGTGCGGCTCGCCGCGGTACTCGCGCAGGCCGTAGAGCATCGGCGCAAGCTGGCAGCCGGCCGCGGTGGCGAGCGCCAGTGCCGCGAGCGCGTTGAGCGCGTTGTGCTGGCCGCGAATGCGCAGCGCGTTGGCCGGCATCAGGCGCTGCATGAAAATCTCTTCTTCGACCGCCGCACCACGTTTGCGCTTTTGCGTTTCGTCGGCTTCGAGTGCACGCACCAGCCAGCCCATGCCGTTGATCTGCTCGATGCCGTAGTCGCCCGGACGCAGCGGCATGGTGCCGCCGAAGGTCACATGCGCGCGCACTTGCGGGCGCTGCAGCTTGGCCCGCACGGGCGGCGGCAACATCGCCATCACCGTGGCGTCGTCGCGATTCAGGATCATCGGGCCACGTGCGCCGAAAACCCGCGCCTTGGCAGCCGCATAGGCCACCATGTCGCCGTGCCAGTCGAGGTGGTCTTGCGTGACGTTGAGCACGACCGCGGCCGTTGGCTCGAAGCCCTGCACGCCGTCGAGCTGGAAGCTGGAGAGTTCGAGCACCCACACCTGCGGCAGCGTGTCGGCATCCATGTGCGCAGCCAGCGTGTCGAGCAGTGTCGGGCCGATGTTGCCGGCAACCGCGACCGTCTTCCCGGCGCGCTCGACCAGTTGACCTGTGAGCGCAGTGACGGTCGTCTTGCCGTTGGTGCCGGTGACAGCGAGTACGGCGGGGGTGTAGCCTTTAAGCGCTTCGGGCGGAACGATGACGGCCAACGGCGCTACGGCAGCTTCTTCATCGTCTTCGGCCAACGCGACGGCAACTTCGAGATCGGCCTCTACGTCGTCGTCCGTCTGTTCGCCGGCTTCGGCTTCCGGCTCGACCGGCGTCGGCTCCGCGACGGTTTCCTCGACAGGCACTTCAGGCACTTCAGGCACGTCCGGCGCGATGCGCAGATCGGCGAGCGCCTGCGCGAACAGGTCGAGTTCACCGGCGACCGGCAGGCCCATCGCGCGCGCCGCATCGGCGACCGGCGCGATCGCTTCCGGCGACAGCCCCGGCGAGCGATATACCGCACGCACCGGCGCGCCCTCGACCAGCGCTGCAGTGAACGCGCCGCCGACGAATGTCGCGCCAGGCACATCCTGCTGCAGCATCGCAAGTTGCGGCGGCGCTTCACGCGTGTCGGCGACGGTCACGAGCGCGCCGTGGCGCGCGCACCAGCGTGCCATCGCCAGGCCGGACGCACCGAGGCCCAGAACGAGCACGTGAAGATCTTGAAGGTGCTTCATCGGTTCTTGTCTAGCGCAGCTTCAGTGTCGACAGACCGACGAGGCACAGCAGCATCGTGATGATCCAGAAACGCACGACGACTTGCGTCTCTTTCCAGCCGCTTTTTTCGAAGTGGTGGTGCAGCGGCGCCATCTTGAGCACGCGCCGTCCGGCGCCATAGCGCTTCTTGGTGTACTTGAAGTACGTGACCTGCGCCATGACCGAGATCGCTTCGACCACGAAGATGCCGCCCATCACGAAGAAGACGATTTCCTGCCGCACGATGACCGCGATGGTGCCGAGCGCGCCGCCCAAAGCCAGCGCGCCGACGTCGCCCATGAAGACCTGCGCGGGGTGTGTGTTGAACCACAGGAAGGCGAGCCCCGCGCCGGCCATCGCCGAGCAGAACACCAGCAATTCGCCCGAGCCCGGGATGTGCGGAAACAGCAGGTAGCGCGAGTACACGGAGCTTCCCGTGACGTACGCGAACACGCCGAGCGCCGAGCCCACCATGACGACCGGCATGATCGCCAGCCCGTCGAGCCCGTCGGTCAGGTTGACCGCGTTGCTGGAGCCCACGATCACGAGGTAGGTGAGGATGACGAAGCCGATGCCGCCGAGTGGGTAGCTCACCTCTTTGAAGAACGGCACCAGCAGATTGATCTTGGGCGGAAAACTCAAGTCGAATCCCGAGCGCACCCAGGCGTAGAACAACTCGACCACGCGCCAATTGGAGCTTTCCGAAATGCTGAAGAGCAGATAGAAGCCGGCCACCAGGCCGACCACCGACTGCCAGAAATACTTCTCGCGCGAGCGCATGCCTTCGGGGTCTTTGCGCACCACCTTGCGCCAGTCGTCGACCCAGCCGATGGCGCCGAAACCCAGCGTTACCCAGAGCACGATCCAGACGAATCGGTTCGACAGGTCGAACCACAGCAGCGTCGCGAAGGCGATCGAGAACAGCACCAGCACACCGCCCATCGTCGGCGTGCCGCTCTTGGTCAAATGCGAGTCCATGCCGTAGCCGCGAATCGGCTGCCCGATCTTGAGTGCGGTCAGACGCCGAATGGCATACGGGCCCACCGCCAGGCCGATCAGCAACGCAGTGGTCGCGGCCATTAGCGCCCGAAACGTCAGGTACTGGAACACGCGCAAAAACCCGAACTCGGGGGACAGGGTTTGCAACCATTGGGCCAGGCTCATCAGCATGGTGCGTGCGTGCGCGGTTCATGCGTCATGTCCGGCCTCCTCGTTGTTGCTCGTTGTTTTGGTCGTTGCCTCTATGGCCTGCACTACGCGCTCCATGCGCATGAAGCGCGAGCCCTTGACGAGTACGCTGGCCACGTTCGGCAGCGCGGCGAGCACTGCGGCGTTGAGCGCTTCGATGTCGCTGAAATGCTCGCCGACCAGGCGGCGCGTGACGTCGGTCCGCGCATCAAAGGCGTCGATGCTGTGCCTCGAGTCCTGCCCGAGTGCAAAGAATGTCTCGATGCCGCGCTGGCGCGCCCAGGCGCCGACCTCGGCATGAAAGCCCGCACCCTGATTGCCGACCTCGCCCATGTCGCCCATCACCAGAAGGCGCGGTCCCGGCAATGCAGAGAGCACCTCGATAGCTGCGCGCACGGAGTCGGGGTTGGCGTTGTAGGTGTCGTCGATCAGCGTGATCACCTGTTGATTCGCGAGCCGCAGCGCGCTGGCACGCGAACGCCCCTTCACTGGCTCGAACGCATCGAGCCCTTCGACGATCTTTTCCAGCGAAACGCCACTCGCCAGCGAACAGGCGATAGCCGCCAGGGCATTGGTGACGTTGTGCCGACCGGCGATGCGCAGCGTGCATTGCAGCGGCCCGATCGGCGTGCGCGCCGCGAGACGCCAGGCACCGTCTTGCCAGTCGGCGGCCAGCAGCGCGATGTCGGCACTCTCGTGCTCGCCAAATGTCAGGCAGCGGCGCGAAGCACCCGCTCGCGCCAGGTCGCTCCAGAGCGCGGTGAAAATATCGCCAAACGGAAACACGGCCGTACCGTTGGCCGGCAGCGCGGTCAATACGGCACCGTTTTCTTGCGCCACGGCTTCCACAGTCGCCATGAATTCCTGGTGCTCGCGCTGGGCGTTGTTGACCAGTGCGATGGTCGGACGCGCCATCGCGGCCAGGCGCGCGATCTCGCCCGGATGGTTCATGCCGAGTTCGACGACTGCACGCGTGTGGCAACCACGCAAGCGCAGCAGCGTGAGCGGCACGCCGATCTCGTTGTTGAAGTTGCCAGCGGTGGCCAGCGCACGATCGTCGCAGGCCGCGAGCAGGATCGCCGCGATCATCTGGGTGACGGTGGTTTTGCCGTTGCTACCGGTCACCGCTACCAGCGGCAGCTCGAACTGCGAGCGCCAGCCGGTGGCAAGCTCGCCGAGTGCGGCGAGCGAGTCGGGCACTTCGATTCCGGAGAGGCCTGCGGCTTCGACCCCACCGTGCGCGATGGCTGCGACCGCGCCGGCCGCCTTGGCATCGGCCAGGAAGTCGTTGGCGTCGAAGCGCTCGCCCTTGAGTGCGACGAACAGGTCGCCGACACCCAGCGTGCGGGTGTCGGTGTGCACACGCTGAATCGGCGTGGCGGCGTCACCGATCAGCTTCGACCCAGGCAGCCATTGCTGAACCTGACCCAACGTCATCATCGGCGAGTGCATCGGCGCGGCGCTCATGCGGCACCTCGTCGCGTGAGCGCGTCGACCGCATGCGTGCGGTCCGAAAACGCGATGCGTTCACCGGCGATCTCCTGCCACGCTTCATGACCACGACCGGCGATCAGCACGACGTCTTCGGGCTTTGCCTGCGCCAGCGTTTCGGCAATGGCGGCGGCGCGGTCCACCTCGACTTGTGCGGCATCAGGATTGGCCAGCCCGAGCAGGATCTGACTGATGATCGAGCCTGGCTTTTCGCTGCGCGGGTTGTCGCTGGTCACGACCAGCCGGTCGGCGCGCGTCTCGGCCACGGCGGCCATCAGCGGCCGCTTCATGGCGTCCCGATCGCCCCCGCAGCCGAACACGCACCACAGCGCGCCGCCACGTTGCTGGGCGAGCGGCTGCAGTCCGGCCAGCGCCTTGTCGAGCGCGTCGGGCGTGTGCGCGTAGTCGATCACCGAGAGTGGATGACCCGGAACGCTGATGCGCTCCATGCGGCCAGGCACGCTGCTCAAGTGGCGGCAGGCATCGACAGCATCGGCCAGGCCCACGCCCAGGGCGCGCAAGGTGCCGAGTACGCCGAGCAGGTTGTCGACGTTGTATTGGCCGATCAGTTGGGTCGCGAGCCGCTGGCTCGGCGCACCCTGCTCGACCACAGAAAACCGCAATCCCGCCGCGTCGTAGCCGATGTCTTTTGCCATCAATCGAGCGGGGGCGCCGGCAGCCGATACGGTCCACACATCGAGCGAACCGACGCCGGCCTCGACGAGATTGCCCACCAGGCTGGCGCCGTGCACGTCGTCGAGATTGACCACCGCCGCTCGCAGGCCAGGCCAGCGAAATAGCTCGACCTTGGCCTGCCAGTAGGCGTCCATGTCGCCGTGGTAGTCGAGGTGGTCCTGCGTGAAATTGGTGAACACGGCGACGGCGATGCGCGTGCCGTCCAGACGTCGCTCGGCGATGCCGATAGACGACGCCTCGATAGCGCAGGCGCCAAAACCGCGATCGACGAAGCCGCGCAGTTCACGCTGCAACACGACAGGGTCGGGCGTCGTCAGGCCGGTGTAGTTCAGATCCGGTGGCACGCCGATGCCGAGTGTGCCGACGACACCGCACGGCGCCTTGCGCGCCTGCATCAGCGCCTCCGCCAGCCACCACGCGGTGGATGTCTTGCCGTTGGTGCCGGTCACGGCCAGGATGTCGAGCGCGCGCGATGGCGCCTCGTAGTAGGCGGCGGCGATCGGGCCGGTCGCCGCCTTCAGGCCTGCGTAGCTGGCGATGGCTTCACTGGCAATGGCATCGTCTTCGAACCCGAAAGCGTCGACGCCCTCCTGCTCGACCAGGCAGGCCGCCGCGCCCTGCGCCAGCGCTGCCGCCACATGCTTGCGGCCATCGGTTGCCGCACCTGGCCAGGCGATGAAGCCGTCGCCCGTGCCGACCGGCCGGCTGTCGGCATGGAGCACGCCGCGCACGCGCGACTTGAGCCATGTTGCCGCTTCGGCCGGGTTGGTGAGCATCGTCATCGGCATCAGAAGCTCTCGTCCACGCCATTGGTCGTGACCAGCGGCTTGACTGCGAGATCGGGCGGCACGTTCATCATGCGCAGCGTCTGCTGCACCACTTCGCTGAACACCGGCGCAGCGGCCAAGCCGCCGAAATACACGCCGTCGCTGGGCTCGTCGATCATCACGCCGACGATGATCCGAGTCTTCTCGATCGGTGCCATGCCGGTGAACCATGCGCGGTACTTGTTGCTCGCATAGCCCTTGCCGACCTGCTTGTGGGCGGTGCCCGACTTGCCTCCGACCGAGTAGCCGACCGTCTGCGCGAGCGGGCCAGTGCCGCCGGGCGCAGCGGCCATCTGCAGCATGCGGCGCACGGCGCGCGCGTTCTCTGCGGAGAACACACGCACGCCGACGGCGGGCTGGTCGGACTTCAGCATCGTGGTCGGGATGACCATGCCGTCGTGCGCGAACGAGGTGTACGAGTGCGCCATCTGAAAGAGCGATGCCGACAGGCCGTAGCCATAAGCCATGGTGGCTTGCTCGACCGGCTTCCAGCTCTTCCACGGGCGCAACCTGCCCGTCACCGCGCCGGGAAACTGGATCACCGGCTTCTGGCCGTAGCCGAGCGCGGTGTACGTGTCCCACATTTCATGCGGCTGCATCTTCTGCGCGATCTTCAGCGCGCCCACGTTGCTCGACTTCTGGATCACGCCTTCGACCGTCAACGTGCCGTAGTTGTGCGTGTCGCTGATGGTGAAGCCGCCGATCTGGAACCGGCCCGGCGCGGTTTCGATGATGGTCTTGGGCGTGACACGGCCGGCTTCGAGCGCCATGCCGATGGTGATCGGCTTCATGGTCGAGCCGGGCTCGAAGGTGTCGGTCATGGCGCGGTTGCGCAACTGCTCGCCGGTCAGGTTTTGGCGCTTGTCGGGCACGTAGCTCGGGTAATTCGCGAGCGCCAGCACCTCGCCGGTCACCGAATCGAGCACCACCACGCTGCCGGCCTTCGCCTTGCGTGCGATCACCGCGTCGCGCAGCTTCTGGTAGGCGAAGAACTGCACCTTGCTGTCGACGCTGAGCTGGATGTCGCGGCCATCGAGCGGTGGCACGGTCTCACCGACGCCTTCGACGATGCGACCGAGCCGGTCCTTGATGACGCGGCGCGAACCCGCCTTGCCGGCCAGTTGCTTGTCGAACTCGAGCTCGATGCCTTCCTGCCCGTTGTCCTCGACATTGGTGAAGCCGACGACGTGCGCGGCGGCTTCGCCTTCGGGGTACTGCCGCTTGTATTCCTTGCGCTGGTACAGGCCCTTGATGTTGAGCGCAGCGATCTGCTTGGCGATCGGCATGTCGACCTGCCGCTTGATCCAGACGAACTGCTTGTCTTCGTCTTCGAGCTTCTTGTCGAAATCCTTCTGCGGCATCTCGAGCAGCTTCGCGGCCAGCTTCAACTTGGCCTTGACGTCCGGATCGTCGCGCTCGATATCTTCCGGAATCGCCCAGATGCTCGGCGCCTCGACGCTCGATGCCAGGATCAAGCCGTTGCGATCGAGGATGCGGCCACGACTCGCAGGCAGCTCGAGCGTGCGGGTGAATCGCACCTCGCCCTGGCGCTGAAAAAAGGCGTTGTCAAACACCTGTACGTAAGCAGCGCGGCCGGCCAGCACGACGAAGCCGAAGGCGATGCCGGCCACGATGAACTTGCTGCGCCACACCGGCGTCTTGCTGGCCAGCAAGGGGCTCGATGCGTATTGCACGCTACGGCTGTTGCGGCGCATCAGTGCTCCTTCTTGCCGGTGTTCGCGGAAGAGGCGGACGACGGCACCGGCGGCGGCGCTTGCACCACAGCAGGAATGACCGAACCGTCGGGCCGCACGTACTGCGTGATGGCCGGCGTGGTGGTACGCATCTTCAGCTGCTCCTTGGCCAGCTTTTCGACGCGCAGCGGCGTGGCCTGCGCGCGCTTTTCTACCTGCAGGCGCTCGTTGTCGAGCTCGAGGCGACGCGCTTCGTTCTGCACCCGGTCGAACTCGGTGAACAGCTGGCGCGACAGGTACTGCGTGTGCACCAGGTACAGCGCCGAGGCGAGCACGGCGAGCAGCAGCAAAAAGTTGAGCCGCGCCATGTCAGTTCACCGCCGTGCGTTCGGCCACGCGGAGGATGGCGCTGCGCGAACGCTTGTTGCCAGCCACCTCGATCGCGGACGGCTTGATGCGATCGAGCACCTGCAATTTCATAGGCTGCGGCACGGCAAACGGAGCACGGCGGTCGTACACCTCGCGCGAGTGTTTAGCGATGAACTGCTTCACGATGCGATCTTCCAGCGAATGGAAACTGATCACAGCGAGGCGCCCCTGGGGTTGCAGCACGGTGAGGCTCGCCTCTAACGCCTGTTGCAGCTCTTCAAGCTCGGCGTTGATGAAAATCCGAAGAGCCTGAAATGTGCGCGTTGCAGGGTTCTGGCCCTGCTCGCGGGTTTTGACCGCGCCAGCCACGAGGTCGGCCAGCTCGGTGGTGGTTGAAATTGGGCCCCGTTCTTGTCGGCGAGCATCAATCGCCTTTGCAATCTGAACAGCAAACCGTTCTTCGCCATAGTCACGAATCACCTCTGCAATCTGCTGAGTGTCGGCTGTTGCCAGCCAGTCGGACACGCTCTCGCCGCGCGTGGTGTCCATGCGCATGTCGAGCGGACCGTCGAACCGAAATGAGAAACCGCGTGCCGGGTTGTCGATCTGCGGCGAACTCACGCCGAGGTCCAGCAGCAGGCCCGCGACACTGCCCGCAGGCAGCTCGCGCAGGTCTTTGAAACCCTGGTGACGGATAGAAAAACGCGCATCGGTGATGCGCGCTGCTTCGGCCACCGCTTCCGCATCTTTGTCGAATGCGATCAGCCTGCCTTCCGGCGCCAGCCGGGCCAGGATGGCCCGGGCATGTCCACCGCGCCCGAACGTCGCGTCGACGTAGGTGCCGCGCGCAAGCGATGTCGTGTCGGCAAAAAGCGCATCGGACGCTTCTTTCAACAGGACTGTGGTGTGGGTCCATGGCTGCTCCACTGCCGGCCTCAGAACGAAAAGTCCTGGAACACGTCGGGCATGTCGCCTTGCGTGGCCTCGGCTTCCTTGGCGTCGTACGTCGCCTTGTCCCACAGCTCGAAGTGGTTGCCCATGCCGAGCAACAGTGCATCGCGCGTGATGCCTGTTGCGGTACGCAGTTCGGGCGACACCAGCACGCGGCCGGTGCCGTCCATTTCGACATCCATCGCGTTGCCGAGAAAGACACGCTTCCACCACTGCGCCGACATCGGCAGCGCCGCGATGCGGTCACGAAATTTTTCCCACTCCGGGCGGGGGAACACCATGAGGCAACCGTGCGGGTGCTTGGTGATGGTGAGGTGGCCGGCCGCCGTCGCGCTCAGAACGTCACGATGCCGGGTCGGCACCGCGAGCCTCCCTTTGGCATCCAGACTGAGCGATGAAGCGCCTTGAAACACGAGAACGAAACCTTGGTTGTGAGACGTCTCCGACATCCACTACGGATGTCAGGCGACACTTTTTCCCACTTATATGCACTTTTCGCCACTTTATCAGGAAGGAACACCTGCGCAAGAAGGCCCTTGCGGAGAATTTTGTAATGGAATCAACGACTTAGCTGTACTTTTGAACAGTCGAAGTACTGAAAATCGTTGCAAATGAAGCACTTAGCTCACGCACTGCATGTGATGCGTGAAGCGCCGTTGCGGCGCCCTACTTCAAAGAATGAATCGCGAAAGGTCTTCGTCGTGACTTAGTGCCGCAAGTCGGGTGTCGACGTAAGCGGCGTCGATGTGAATCGACTGACCTTCGAGTTGGGTCGCGCCGAAGCTCACCTCGCCGAGCAGACGCTCCATCACTGTCGACAAACGACGCGCGCCGATGTTCTCGGTGCGCTCGTTGACTTCGAAGGCGATGCTCGCCAACCGTTGGATGCCATCCGGCGTGAACTCGAGCGTGACGCCCTCGGTCGCGAGCAGCGCCTGGTATTGCTTGACCAACGAGGCACGCGTCTGCGTCAGGATGCTTTCGAAATCGGCTATCGACAACGATTGCAGTTCGACGCGGATCGGAAAGCGCCCCTGCAACTCCGGAATCAGATCGCTCGGCTTGCTCAGATGGAAAGCGCCGCTCGCGATGAACAGGATGTGATCGGTGCGAATCACGCCGTACTTGGTGCTCACCGCAGTGCCTTCAACCAGCGGCAGCAAGTCACGTTGCACGCCTTGGCGCGACACGTCGGTGCCCTGTGCTTCGCTGCGCGTGGCCACCTTGTCGATCTCGTCGATGAAAACGATGCCGTTCTGCTCGGCGTTGGTGATCGCCTGCGCCCGAATGTCGTCTTCGTTGACCAGCTTGGCGGCCTCTTCGTCGATCAGCAGGCGCATCGCTTCCGCGATCTTCAGCTTGCGCGTCTTGCGTTTGGTCTGGCCCATCTGGCCGAACATGCCCTTGAGCTGCTCGGTCATTTCTTCCATGCCGGCCGGGCCCATGATTTCGAGCGGCGCGCGGGTTTCGGCCAAGTCCAGTTCGATGTCCTTGTCGTCGAGCGCGTGCTCGCGCAGCTTCTTGCGAAAGGCCTGGCGCGTGGTGTTGGCGGTATCGGGCACCGCGCCTTCGGCGGTGCGCGCGGGCGGCAGCAGCACGTCCAGAATGCGGTCTTCGGCTGCGTCTTCGGCGCGCGTCCGCACCTTCGCGCTTTCGCTCTCGCGGGTCTGCTTCACTGCAATTTCAGCCAAGTCGCGAATGATCGAATCGACGTCTTTGCCTACATAGCCGACCTCGGTGAACTTGGTGGCTTCGACCTTGATGAACGGCGCGTCGGCAAGGCGTGCGAGCCGGCGCGCGATCTCGGTTTTACCGACGCCCGTCGGGCCGATCATCAGGATGTTCTTGGGCGTAATTTCAGAGCGCAGCGAACCCTCGACCTGCTGCCGGCGCCAGCGATTGCGCAGCGCGATGGCGACGGCACGCTTGGCGTCGGGCTGGCCGACGATGTGGTTGTCGAGTTCGGAAACGATTTCCTGGGGCGTCATGGACATGGCGTGCTTTTGTCTGTCTGTGCCCGGTTCAGAGCGTCTCGACCGTGTGGTTCATGTTCGTATAAATGCAAAGTTCACCGGCGATCTCCAGCGATTTCTTGACGATCTGCTCTGCGGTGAGATCGGTGTTGTCGAGCAACGCCTTGGCTGCCGACTGGGCATACGGCCCGCCGGAACCGATCGCGATCACGCCACTCTCGGGTTCGAGCACGTCGCCGTTGCCGGTGATGATGAGCGAGGTGGTGGCGTCGGCGACCGCCAACATGGCTTCGAGCTTGCGCAGCACGCGGTCGGTACGCCAGTCCTTGGTGAGTTCGACCGCAGCGCGGGTCAGGTTGCCCTGGTGCTTTTCGAGCTTGGCCTCGAAGCGCTCGAAGAGCGTGAAAGCATCGGCCGTGGCGCCGGCGAACCCAGCAATCACCTTGCCGTGATAGAGCCGCCGCACCTTGCGCGCCGTGCCCTTGATGACGATATTGCCGAGCGTGACCTGCCCATCACCACCGATCGCGACCTGGTCGCCAACGGGGGTCTTGCGGCGCACGCTGACGATGGTGGTGCCGTGAAACTGTTCCATCGGAACAAGATAGGACGACGCAGGGATTTTTCAAGCCCTCTTACAGCGGGGTTCTGTCCCGCCGGACTCTGACCGGGCTCAATGCCGATCAGTGCTGGCGTGGCGAAACCGCAGCGTGGTCGGCGATGCCGATGACGCCGAAAAACGCTGTGACGAGCCGGTGCGCATCGACGAACTGCACGCGCTGACCGCGCGCGTCGCGTGCCGTCACCCAGTTCAGAAGCGTACCCGCCGCGGCAAAGTCGATGCGAACCAGCGCCGCGCACGAAATCGTCGGCGCCACCGCGTCGGCCAGTTCGGCATCCAGCCGTTGCCAGACCGCCGCCGACTCACCCGTGAGTTCACCGATGAGCGAGGGCAGCTTCGGGCCGATGTCGACCGGCACTTCGTCGCTCATGCTGGCGAGCGTGAGCGACGGCGCCGCCGGCTTCTGCGGTTTTGGCGCTTCGGTGACCACCTCGATTGACGCGAATTCTCCCTTGGGGTCGGTCCATGGCGGTGGCGACACTTCGTAGGTGATGCAGTAATTGAGCGCGACCAGTTCGAAGTCGTCGGCCGCATGCATCACGCGCAGCGCTTCCATGCGCAACTGCCACCAGATGGCATCGACCGTGCGTTCGTTCGAGGGCGTGGCCTGCTCCAGCACCGCGGTCAAGTGGCCCATGCCGACGAACTGAATCTGCACGGCGGAATCGGCCCAATGCGCAAGCAGCGCCTTCAACGGTGCAGCTGCTTCCTCGTCGATGTTGCGAAGCGCACGCCAGTCGAGCGTCCACTTCGGACCGGTCGCTGCGGCAAGTGCACGCGTCAGTTCGCCGAGCGAAGGGCGCGTCAGAACCGCCGGAGCGAACCAGTCGGCCACACCAAGCGGCCGATCGGCGTCGGCCGAATTCTGCGCAACGCTAGCGGCCACTTGCAGGTCACGCGCCAGCGAACGCAGCGAAACCCACTCCGGCCCCTGCCGCTTGAAGCGCTGCGCATAGCGCGTGTTGGCGGCGACGAACTTTTCGGAATCGCCCGTGGCGCGGTACAGGTCGAGCAGTGCGAGCCAGCTATCGTTTTGCTCGGCCTGCGCGCTATCGGGCGCCAAGGTCTGTAGCAGGATCGCTTCGGCACCGGCGTCATCGCTTTGTGCAAAACGAATGGCCGCTTCCTCGATGCCACTTTCATAAACCTGCCGCCCGGCGTGCGACGCGTCGTCGTCGCTCGACCTGCCCCCCGAAGCCGAATCACCCTGCGCGCTTACGTGAGGCGTGACACCGGGAACGGTGTCGGCGTACGCACGCACATGTTCCCCAGCCATGTCGGCGGGCACTTCCGGACCGGAACCCGGAACGGGGAGCGCCGCTGCGCCGTCACTCGCGGGCCCGCGGCTTTTCCACCATTGCTGCGACATCTGCTCTTCGATCTCGTCGATCTTCTTGAGCGTGAGCGCGCGGCCCTCGGTCTTACCGGAGGTGCTGCTGACGTTGAACTGCGACGGCGTGCCGCCGTCGTCGCGCCCGCCGGCGGCGTCGCGGCGCCGCAGCTTGCGAAGCATGTCGAATTCGCGGCGACGCACGAAGTCGTTGCGCTGCCGCCGTTCGATCATTTCCTTCAGCATCTCGCGGCTGTAGCCGTTGTCAGGTGCAGCCGAATCCTGCGCGTCGAGTTCCGACCAATCCTTCAGCGGATTGCGGACGAACTTGGCCACCTTGGACAAAAGTCGACCGGGTTCTTCCTTGGCCATGAGTGCGCGCGGATTTTGGACGGGGAATCGGGAAGGGGAAGGAGTTTTGTCAGTCGGCTTAGTCGCCGAACATTTTCTGCTTGAGTTCGCGGCGCTGTTGCGCTTCGAGCGACAGCGTCGCGGTCGGGCGGGCCAGCAGCCGGCCGACACCGATCGGCTCGCCGGTTTCATCGCAGTAGCCGTAGTCGCCGGAGTCGATGCGCTGGATCGATTGTTCGATTTTCTTCAGCAGCTTGCGTTCGCGGTCGCGGGTGCGCAGTTCGAGAGCGTGCTCTTCTTCGATGGTGGCGCGGTCGGCCGGATCGGGTACGACGACGGTGTCTTCGCGCAGATGCTCGGTGGTTTCACCCGCGTTTTCGAGAATGCCGCGTTTGAGTTCCTGCAGCTTCAGGCGAAAAAACGCCATCTGCTTGTCGTTCATGTACTCCGCGTCGGGCATCGCGATGACTTCGGCATCGACCAACTGTTCGGCCGTCTTGGTCTTCCAGTTGTTCAGCAACTTCGGGTCTTTCTTGACCGCGACCGGCGGCGGCGGCACCAGGGCCGTCGACACGATCTGCGAGAAGCTCGACTTGGCAGCCGTCGAAGCGATCGATTGCGGCATCGAAGGCACCGTGAGTTGCGACAACCGCGACACCCGGCCACCGCGCGCCGGCACGGGCGTGGCGGCGATGGTGGTGATCGGCATCACCGGGGTCGGCGTAGTGGGAAGGGAGGCAGCAGCCGTTTTTTTCATGGGAATCGAAGGAGAAGATGAGTCGGCGGGCCGGCCCACCGATTTGGAAGGAGAAGACGCCGCCGCGGTGGTGGTCGTGATCGTGGATTTCGCGGACTTGTCTGAGACAGCGGTTTTTTTGGCTGGCGCGGGAGCCGTTGCCGAAGCTTTTTTAGTCGCCGACGCCGCCGGCTTGGAGACCGCCGGCTTGGACGCGGCGGGCTTTGAAGCTGACTTGGCCTGAACGACAGGTTTCTTCACGGTGGCTGGCTCCTTGGACGAACTGGAACGCGCTTTCACGGGTGTCTCCTCCCATGTAGTCAGGATGCTCGCCCTTGGCGGCTCAGGGGTTATACCTCTGAAAACACGCCAAAAACTCGCTCTCTCCTGTGCCTGAAGCCATACCTCAGCCCCAAAGGGCCAAAGCACGTCGCCGGAACAGGCGGGCGATTGTATATAGAGAAACCGAAAGTCAATGCGCTGAAAGCAAAGGTCCGCTCAAACGAGACACTGATCGAGGCCCTGTTCGAGAATTTCACGCGGAAGTTCGATGCCGATGAACACCATCCGGCTCTGGCGCACTTCGTCCGCGCCCCACTCGGGCCCCAGGTCGCTGCCCATCAACTGGTGCACGCCCTGGAAGATCACCTTGCGGTCGGTGCCCTTCATGCTCAGCACGCCTTTGTAGCGCAGCATGCGCGGCCCGTAGATATTGACGATGGCGCCCAGGAAGTCTTCCAGCTTCGCAGCATCGAAGGCGCGATCGGCCCGGTAGACGAAGCTTTTGACGTCATCGTCATGGTGGTGATGGTGGCCGTGACCTTCGTTGGCATGCGACGGGTGATCGCAGCTCTCCCCGTGTGCGTGGTCATGATCGTGGCCTGCGTGCGCGTCGTCTTCCTCTTTCAGGAAATCAGGGTCGATGTCGAGCTTGGCGTTCAAGTTGAAGCCGCGCAGGTCGAACACGCTAGCCAGCGGCACTTCGCCGAAGTGCACTTTCTGCTGCGGCGCCCGCGGGTTCATGTGCTTCAGGCGATGGATTAGCGCCTCGGTTTCTTCGGCCGAGACGAGTTCGCTCTTGCTGATGAATATCTGGTCGGCAAAGCCCACCTGGCGGCGCGCTTCCTGCCGGTCGTTGAGCTGCTGCGGCGCATGCTTGGCATCGACCAACGTCAGGATCGAGTCGAGCAGATAACTCTCGGCGATCTCGTCGTCCATGAAAAACGTCTGCGCCACCGGGCCCGGATCGGCCAGACCGGTCGTTTCGATCACCACGCGGTCGAAGTCGAGCAGCCCCTGGCGCTTCTTGGAGGCCAGCAGTTGCAAGGCTTCGCGCAGGTCTTCGCGGATAGTGCAGCAGACGCAGCCGTTGCTCATCTGGATGATCTGCTCTTTCGACTCGGTGACGAGGATGTCGCTGTCGATGTTCTCTTCACCGAATTCGTTCTCGATCACCGCGATCTTTTGGCCGTGTGCCTCGGTCAGGATGCGCTTGAGCAGGGTGGTTTTGCCGGAGCCGAGAAAGCCGGTAAGGATGGTGGCAGGGATAAGGGCCATGAATTGCTCCGGTCAAGGGAAAAGCGGGGGGCTGAAAACGGGAGAGGCGGAAGTTTAGCCAGCACGACAGCGTGGCGCCAAGGAAAGGACATCCACTGCATGCGTCGTGCCGACAGCGACTGCTATTTGCGTACGACGACCAGCCCCTTCAAGTACTCGCCTTCCGGAAACTCGATCGTCATCGGGTGATCGGGCGCCGCGCCCAGACGCTCGCTGATGTAGCCATCGACTCCGGCATCGATACCGGCCCCGGCGACGATCTTGTGGAACAGGTCGGCGCCAATGCCGCCGGAGCAAGAAAACGTCAACAGCACGCCGCCCGGAACCAGCAGTTTGAGCGCCAACCGGTTGATGTCCTTGTAGGCGCGTGCGGCGCGCTCGGCGTGCGCGATGGTGGGCGCGAATTTCGGCGGGTCGAGCACGATCGCATCGAAAGTCTGGCCCTCTTCGATGAAGCGGCGCAGCGTGGCGTTGACGTCGGCATCCAGAAAGCGGGTGTCTGCAGCTTCGAAACCGTTGAGCGCCACGTTGGCACGCGCCATTTCCAGGGCGGGCAACGACGAATCGACCGACGTCAGCTCGGCGCCTTCGAGCGCGCCGGCCGCCTTCAACCCGGCCAGTGCTGCGACGGTGAAACCACCCGTGTAGCAAAAGCAATTGAGCACGCGCCGAAACTTGCGGTGCTGGGCAAGTTCGGCAAAGCGCTGGCGGCTGTCGCGCTGGTCGAGATAGAAGCCAGTCTTGTGGCCGGTCGCGATGTCGAGCGACAGCTGCCAGTCGTGCTCGCGGATGGTGCGGACCGTGTCCCCAGGGCCGCCCCCCTCATCCGCGCCGCGCAGCCAGCCCGTCACTGGCTTCAGCCCTTCGCGCTCCCGGCCATTGGCGTCGGAACGTTCGTAGAGCCGTGCGAGCCCGGTCGCCTTCAACAGCGCATCCGCCAGCACGTCTTTCCAGCGCTCGACGCCCGCCGACAAAAACTGCGCCACCAGCGTGTCGCCGTAACGGTCGAGGATGAGTCCCGGGAGCCCGTCGGCCTCGCCATGCACCAGCCGCATGCCGTCGCTGCGGATGTCGAACAGCGAGCGCGCATCGACCGCCTTCTTGCACAGCGACGCCAGAAAGCCAGCATCGATGCGCTGCGTCTCGACGAAGCTCCAGGCCCGCGCGCGGATTTTCGATATCGGGCTGAAAGCGGCCCAAGCCAGAAACTGGCCTTCATGCGATTCGACGCGCACGGTTTCGCCTGCATCGGCCGAACCGCGGGCGATCGCCGATTCAAAGATCCAGGGGTGCCGGCGTGCGAGAGAGCGCTCTTTACCGGGCTTGAGGCGAAGTATCTTCATACGCTGATTGTCGACGGCGTGGAAATCGCCTTCGAACGGAAGATTCGACGCCCTCGCTGCGACCTCAGCGGTCCAGCGGCCAGAGTCCGTCCAGCACGGAACCCGCGCTGTTGACTGCGGCGCATACCTCCACCACCGAAATGCGCTTGTTGCTGGCCTGGCGACGGATTTGCTCGTAGGCCTGTATGTCGGTCAGCCCCTGGCGTTCGGCCAGCAGCTTTACCGCGCGCTCGATCTCGCGCCGCGAGCGCAACGCTTCTTCCAGCTTTGTCACCTTGAGCAACAGCCGGTCCTGATAGCCCTTGCTCGCGCGGGCAAGAATCAGTGTGCTCAATACCCCGGTCGGGCGAAACGGCTTGTTGATGACGGCCTGCGCATTCAAGTCGAGGATGCCTTTCAGCACCGTCGGATTCTCGTAGTCGACCAGTGCGATCACCACGGCCTCGCAATCGACTCCGCTCCATAAGTGTTCGCTGCCGCGCTCGGCCGCGACAAATACGAAGACCACATCGATGGCGGCCGGCGGCGATGGCGGACAAGGCCATAGCGACTTCACGTTGCAGCCGATGCGGCGCAGCTGGTCGACCAGCACGTTGCAATCGGCGCCAGGCGGATGGATCACGGCCACCGACGTGCCGCGCAACTCATCGAATAGACGCTTGATGCCGGAACTCATTGGTAACCTGTCGTGCGGCAAATCAATCGCCCGCTATGTCGGCCAGACCGTACATCGTCATGTACGGGTCGGGCTTGATGGCCGAGGCAGCCTCCCACGCAATGTCGAACTGGCCATCGGCACGGACCCGTCCGATGCGCGGACGCAGCCAGGCATGCTGATTGTCGGCATCGATGCGCAGCTCGCCCGACGGCCCCTCGAAACTCACCTGCATGGCCGCGGCGACAAGCTTCTGCGTGTCGAGCGTGCCGGTCACCTCGAGGGCGCGCGCGAACAGGTGCACCTGGCTGTAGGCGCCTTCGGTGTACTGGCTGATCGGCAAGTCCGCGCCAAAGCGCTCCCGAAACGCGGCGACGAAGCGGGCGTTGCCGGGCGTGTCGAGCGAAGCGAAGTACTTGGCCGAGGTGAAGTGGCCCGTGCACAGCTCAGGGCCGACCGCCTCGATCTCGCCTTCGGCCATGGTGAGGCTGGCAATCGGCGTTTGCTGCGGGTCCATGCCGAGCTCACGGTAGAGCCGGTACAACTCCCGGCCGGGCCGTCCCACCAGCGTCGAAAAGACGACATCGGGCTTGGCCGCCTTGATCGATTCGACCAGCCTGCTCACAGCCCCCGTATCGACCTGATAGTTGAGGTAAACCTCGCCCGTGATCTCGCCGCCGTGCTGCTCAACCACGTCGCGCATGATGCGATTCGATTCGCGCGGATAGATGTAGTCGGAGCCGACCAGGTGCCAGCGTTTGCGTCCTTCGCGCAGCAGAAAGCTCGCCAACTGAAGGCTGTTCTGGTTGGGCGCCGCGCCGGTGTAGATCACATTCGGTGAGAACTCGAACCCCTCGTACAACGAGCAGTACCAGAGTAGTCCGTTGCGGCGCTCGATGGCCGGCAGCACCGCCTTGCGCCCGGCCGAGGTGTGGCAGCCGAAGATCACGCTAATGCCTTCGTCCTGCAGCAACTGATCCGCCAGACGGCGGTACTCCGTCGGATCGGAGCCGGGATCGAGCGCCACCGGCTCGATCAGCCTGCCGAGCACCCCACCGGCACGATTGATCTCTTCGATGGCCAGCACCGTGCCGTAGAAGTGTTCGCTCTCGGAAATGGCCGTGACGCCCGACCGCGAGAACAGCACGCCGACACGCCAGGGATCGCCTGCCGGAGCGGTCTCCGGCAACGCAGAGGCATCGCGGCGTGGATCCTGGCGCGGGTCGCTCCGAAAGTCGTCGGCTGGCGTCATGTCGTGGTGGGTGAATGACCGGGGGTGCCCTTGGCCGCCACCGCAAGGGCTTGCTGCAAGGCCGCCGCGGCCTTCAACAACGGGCCATCCTCACCCGGCGCGCCGATCAGTTGAAGCCCCATCGGATGGCCGTTGACGCCAACTGCACCCGGCACGTTCACGCAGGGAGATCCGAGCAGGGTCCATGCCCGGTTGTACGTCGACGGCCCCGTGTTGGCGAACCCGACCGGCGCTTCGTCCGGCGCGCTGGGCGTGAGCAGGAAGTCGCAGGGCGCCAGCCAATCGGCAAAGCGCGCACGGGCAAGGTGTGCAGTGGCCTGCGCAGCGGCATAGGTCGAGTCGTCCACCTGGCGGGCTTGGTCCAAGTAGCTGCGCAACTGCAAGGACATGCCCTGCGGGTGGCTCGACGCGATGTCGAGGTCGCCGGCGAGCGAGCGCCAGGCTTCCCATCCCTGCACTGCTGCGTGTGCGTTGAAAAGTGCCTCGGCCATGGGCGGCAGCTCGACCGCGCGAATCGTCGCACCGGCACGGCGCCACGCCTCGATGCCTTGCGCCATCGCAGCCGCCGCGCTCGGCGACACGTCGCCCCACGAATACGCCGCGGGCACGCCGACGGTCCAGCGCCTTGGCTCCGGCAGCGCGGCAAGCGCCAGCGGCCGACCGCTCAGGGCCTGCGCCAGCCAAGCCACGTCTCCCATGTCGCGCGCGAACAGCCCGACGGTATCGAGCGACCACGAAAAGCATTTCAGCCCGGCGGTCGGCAACAGGCCAAAGCTCGGCTTGAAGCCGACGATGCCGCAATACGAGGCCGGGCGGATCGTCGAGCCGCCGGTTTGCGTGCCGATGGCCCACGGCACCAGCCCCGCCGCGACGGCCGCCGCAGACCCGGCCGACGAGCCACCCGGCGTGCGACCGGGCACATTCGGATTGCGGGTGGCGGTCGGCTCGAGGTAGGCGAATTCGGTGGTGGTCGTCTTGCCGACGACGACGCCGCCAGCGCTGCGAATGACACCGACGATGGCGGCGTCGCTACGCGGCGGCGCGAGACCGGCATACAACGGCGAGCCATAAGCCGTAGGCAGGTCGCGGGTATCGAAGATGTCCTTGACCGCGACCGGCAGTCCGGCGAGTGGCCCCACAGCGCGCGTTGCCCCGTCTATCGCGAGTCTGGCTTCGGCGAGGCACGAGAAAGCGCCGATCGCGGGATCGTATTGCGCGATGGCGCTGTACGTCTGCTCCATGGCATCGGCCGCTTTACGCAAGCCCGCGGCCACTTGGGCCAGGGTGGCGAGCGCGGTGGTGCGGGTCCAGATCGTCGATGTCATGGTCGCACCGTATCAGACGCGCAGCTGCGCGCGAATGATTTCAGCAGCGCCCGGCGCACGCGTGTCGCCTTCGACCACGATCTCGCCGCGCTTGAGCACCGCATACCGGTCGGCGACGGCGAGCGCGAAGCCCACGTTTTGCTCGACCAGCAGCATGGAGGTACCGTTGCGGTCGCGCTCTTGCCGCAGCGCCGCGCCCACCTTGTCGATGACCGACGGTTGCAACCCTTCGGTGATCTCGTCGACCAGCATCAACGACGGCCGCGCGACCAGCGCACGGGCCACCAGCAGCATCTTCTGTTCACCCCCCGACAGCGTGCCCGCACGCTGCGCCATGCGGCCTTGCATGAAAGGAAAGATCTCGTAGATTGCCGGCAGTCGGTCGTTCAGCAACGCGTCGCGTGCGAGGCCGAGGCGCAGGTTGTCTCTGATGCTGAGGTCGACGAAGAGGGCCTGCTCTTGCGACGTATACGACACCTCGAGGCGAGCGATGCGGTGCGCCGGCAAGGTGGTGATGTCGACGCCCGCCATCGAGATGCGGCCTTGACGCTTGGGCAAAAAACCCATCGCCGATTTAAGCAGCGTCGTCTTCCCCATGCCGTTCTTGCCCAGCAAAGCGACGATGCTGCCAGCCGGCACCGAGAGGTCGAGGCCGCGCAGCACCATCAGTTCACCGTAGCCCGCGCTCACGCCTTTCAGCGTCAGCGCGGCCTCGTTGGAGCGCAACTCAGTCATGGCCGGCACTCCCCGAGTAGATCGTCTGAACGAGCTCCGAGTCGACCACCTCCTGCACCGTTCCGGACAGCGCCAGCCGCCCTTGATGCAGCACCACGATGCGTGTCGATATCTCGCGCACGAAGTCAAGGTCGTGCTCGACCAGCAGCAGGCACAGGTTGAAGCGCACGCACAGGTCGGTGAAGACCGCGCCGATGCGGCTGCGCTCTTCCAGTGAAAGGCCAGCCGTGGGCTCGTCGAGCAGCACGACCTGTGGCTCCAGCGCCAGCACCATCGCGAGCTCCAGCGCCTGTTGTTCGCCGTGCGACAAGTGCCGCGCTTCGACGTGCAACTTGCGGTCGAGCTCGGTCGCCTTCAGCACCGCCAGCGCGTGCGACGGCAAGGCCAGCGTCGTGCTCCGACGCCACAACGACGGCTTGTCGACGCGCACGCGCGCCATGCGCAGGCATTCGGCCACGGTCAGCGTTTCGAAGACGTTGGCGGTCTGGAACTTGCGCCCGAGGCCGAAGCGCACGCAGGCGTGCGGTGGCGCATGCGCGATGTCGTGTCCATCGATTCGCACGGTGCCGGCGCTGCGCTCGGCACCGTCGCTCATGCAGCGCATCAGCGTGGTCTTGCCGGCGCCGTTGGGGCCGATCAGGCTCACCAGTTCGCCGCGGTGCGCGACGAAGTCGATGCCCGACAGCACCTTCAGGCTGCCGAAATGCTTCGACACGCCAGCCAGCTCGATCACCGGTGCTCCGCTGTCCATGACGGGCCGCACGGGCGACTCGGCCAGCACGGCGGTGCCTGCTGCCTGCGCCACATCCGCTGCAGCGGCGCTGCTTCGCCGGCCCAACCGCCGCAGCAGGCGCGCCAGAGGAGGCAGCAAGCCCTGTGGCAACAGCACGATCACCAGCACGAAAGCCACGCCGAGAAACAACTTCCAGATGAAGGGCAGGCTGCCGCTCAGGTAGGCGCTGCCCCACTCGATCAGCAGAGCGCCGAACACCGGTCCGATCAAGGTGCCGCGCCCGCCGAGCGCGACCCAGATGATCACCTCGGTGCCGAACACGAAGCCGGCCAACTCCGGCGCGACCACGCCGCTGAAACTTGCGTAGCCAAACCCTGCGAGGCCGGCAATGGCGGCGGTGGCAACGAGCAACACGATTTTCAGGCGGGCCGTGTCGATGCCCAGGTAGGAGCAGCGCGTTTCGTTGTCGCGAATCGCTGCCAGCAAGCGCCCGCCATCGCTCCGCACGAAGAGCCAGGCACCGGCAGTCAGGAGCACGAGCACACAACCAGCGATGCGAAACCAGGCCTCCAGACTCAGGTCGGGCACGGTATAGCCGGTGAGGCCCGAACTCGAGCCCGTGAAGGTGCCGCCAGAAAACAGCAATTGCGTCACCACGATGGGCAGCACCAGCGAAATGACCGAGGCATACAGCGCTGTGGAGCCGTGATAGAACGACAGCCAGCCTGTGATCAGCGCGAGGACTGCAGCAGCCGACACCGCAAGACCCAGCGCCACCCACACCATGCCGGGGCTGAAGCCGAGGTGCGTGAATACCAGCCCAGCCGCGTACGCGCCAGCCCCAAAAAAAGCCGACTGCCCGAAAGTCAGGAAACCGGTGTAGCCCCACAGCACATCGACCGTCAGCGCCAACATCGCAAAGAAGATCGCTCGAATCAGGATATTGAGCGTGTAGGTGTCTAGCAGCGACGGCGCGACCAGCGCCACGCCAGCGCATGCGGCAGCCACAGCGACCACCCGACGCATCGAACGCACCGATCGAACGTCTGCCAACGGCGCAACCGAAACGGCAACCGAGCCCAGCACGGGGTCAGTCACGGGAAAATCCTTTCGGCCGGATACGCAGCGTGACGGCTGCGAGCACAGCGATCGCCAAGCCGCCCAGAACCGGACTCACATAGGTCGAGAGCAGCACCTGCGCCGCGCCGAAGACCAGCGTGGCGACCAGCAAGCTACCCATCGACACGCCCGACACCATAACCAGCATGAAGGCGTTGACCAGCCACGGCACGCCCATGTTGGGATCGACGCTCGACAGCGGCGTGATCAGCGCACCGGCGAGGCTCCCGATGCCAGCGCCCGCCGCAAAGGTGCAAAAACGCACCATGCCGGCATGGATACCGAGACCGCGCGCCAGCTGCTCGTTCATGATCACCGCACGCGTGACAAGGCCGATGCGGGTCCGCGTCAGGATCAGTGCGAGGGCCGTGCCGAGCACGGCGGCGGCGGCGACCAGCAGCAAGCGGTATGCCGAGTACTCGCCGCCCGACCAGGCGAAGGTGCCGTTGACCGGGCTCGGCACCAGTTGCACCTCGCGCCCGAAAACCAGGGTGATGACCTGCCCGATGACGATCGCCAGGCCCCAGGTCGCGAGGATGGCGTCGAGCGGCCGTGCGTAGAGCGGCCTCACGACGACGCGCTCGATGAACATGCCGACCAGCGCGCCCACCAGCAGCGCGAACGCGAGTCCGAGCAGCGGCGACAGGCCGATGCGTGAGGCCACCAAGCTGGCATAGGCACCGACCGTGAGGAAGGCGCCATGCGCGAAGTTGATGATCTTCATGACGCCGAAGATCAGCAACAGCCCGGCAGAGACGATGTACAAAATCGCCGCCGTCGTGACGATGTCCAGCAACAAGTCCATTGGCGATCTACGTCATTTAAAGCGAAGTTGCGGCCGTCGTTTTATTTGAGATTGGGACACTGCATGCCGACAGCGACATCCTTGAAGCTGTCGATCACCTTCACACCGCCATCGGCCTGTACTTGCGCAAGATACATCGTGAGCGGCGCGTGGTGCTGCTGGTTCATCGTGATGCGGCCGCGCGGGCCGTCGACTGCCACTTCAGCCAATGCCTTCAGGACCTTGTCGGCGTCCGTGCTCTTCGCCTTTTCGACCGCCGCCTTGTAGGCGTAGACAGCTTCGTATTCGGGCACCGACAGATCGTTGGGCGTCTTCAGGTCGGCACCGAATTTCTTGGTCAGCGCGTCGAGGAATTTCTTGTTGGCGGGGCTGTCGATGCCGGTCACGTAGGACGCCGAAATGTAGATGCCCGCGGCATCGGCACCCATGTTCTTGGCCGTGCCTTCGTCCACCGCCAGGTTGCCGTACGGAATGTTGATGCCGGCCGCGCGCAATTGCTTGGTCAGCGTCACGTTGGGGGCGCCGCCTGCGGTCGAGGTGATCAACGCGTCCGGCTTGGTCGCGCGGATCTTGCTGATGACGGCGGTCCAGTCGCTACCGTCCATCGGCAGGTATTCCTCGCCGACGATCTTGGCGCCCTTGCCTTGTGCGTACTTCTTGGTGAATTCGAGCATGCCGCGACCGAAGGAGTAGTCGCTGCCGACCAGGAAGATCGTCTTGGCGTTCTTGGTCTTCATGAAGTAGTCGACCACCGGCGGCACCTGCTGCTCCGGCACCCATGCATTGACGAACATCCACGGGCTGCACGAGCGGCCTTCGTAGAACGAGGTATAGATGTACGGCACTTTGCCGCGTGCCACGATGGGCAGGCCGGCATTGCGCGCGGCGCTGGTCTCCATCGAGATCAGCACGTCGACTTTCTTCTGGAACACGAGCGAATCGAAAGCCTTCTGCGCACCGACCGCGCCCGACGCATCGTCGGCCACTTCGAGTGCGAGCTTGCGGCCCAGCACGCCGCCCGCAGCGTTGATCTCCTCGATGGCCAGCTCTGCCGATTGCACTACCGAAGGCGCGACCACGCTGTTAGCGCCGGACAGGCCGACCGGCACGCCGATGCGGATCGGCGCATCGCCTTGCGCGGCGGCCAGCAACGGAAAGGCGACCAGCGTCAAAGCGGCGGTGAGGATGCGGATTTTCGGTTTGAACATGAGGAGACTCCTGCGGGTTGAATGAATGGATGAACGGAAAAGGGAGCGAAGAATCCGAGGGCGCTCAGTACCAGCCGGGCGTCTGCCCGCTGCCAAGCATTTCGCTGTAGACGTCGGTGCGTCGGTCGCGCAGAACCTGGTTGAAAGCGTTCCAGTTGCGCGAGCGCCGGGCCTCACCAAGGTCGACATCGGCGATGACGATTTCTTCCGCCACGCGGCTCGCGGGGCCGGCCACCGGCCAGCCCGTGCAACCGACGACCAGACTCTGTCCTTCGAACAACTGGCCGCGCTCGGTGCCGACGCGGTCGGCACAGGCGATGAACATCGAGTTGCTGTGTGCTGCCGCCATCGTGAGGATCGTGGCCATCGCTTCGCGCCCCGGCGCCTGGCCGGGAATCGGCACCCAGTTGGTCGGCACGCAGACGATGTCGGCGCCCTTCAATGCCTGGATGCGAAAGGTCTCGGGGAACCAGATGTCGTAGCAGATCGCCACGCCGATGCGCCCGTGCGGCGTGTTGAAAACCGGAAAGCCCAGGTTTCCCGGTTCGAAGAAAAGGTTCTCGGCGTTCCAGAGATGTACCTTGCGAAAAGTGCCGATGTAGCCATCAGGGCCGATCACCACTGCCGCGTTGTAGAGCGCGTTGCCGTCGCGCTCGGCGATGCCCGCGACCAGGGTGACGCCGAGTCGTTGGGCAACGGCGATCCACGTCGCGCAGCTCGGTCCGCCGGGCACCGCTTCGGCCAAAGAGAAAGCCTCTTCACGTGTCTCGAAAACATAGCCTGAATTGCACAGCTCCGGCAGCACCATCAGTCGCGCACCCTCTGCAGCGGCAGCTTCGATCAGGCGCACGCTGGCGTCGAGGTTGCGCTGCTTCTCGCCGACGAGAGGCTCGAACTGAAGGCATGCCACGCGGGTCTGTTGCGCGGTCGAAGGCGAGAGGGCCATTTCGAAAATCCAAAAAAAAGCCCCCTGCTGCGCGTAAGCGCTAAGCAGAGGGCAGTGTTGCCGGTGATGAGTGCGGCGATGTTGCCGCGGCCGGCATTGTCGCCAGCGAAGGCCCGACTCTAATGAGCGTCAGCGCGCATTGTCAAGAAGGCTCGACGGTTATTTTTTTGAGCCGCTTTCCGGCGTCGTGCGCGCCCTGGCACGCGGATGAAATTCGTCGTAGGTCTTCGCCAGATGCTGGAAGTCCAGCCGCGTATAGACCTGCGTCGTCGTGATGTTGGCGTGACCCAGCAGCTCTTGCACCGCACGCAAATCGCTGCTCGACTGCAGCACGTGGCTGGCGAACGAATGGCGCAGCATGTGCGGATGCACGGGCGCTGCAAGGCCGGCTTTGAGGCTGCGCGCGCGCAACTGCTTCCAAACCGCATGAGGGGACAGTCGCGTGCCCTTGGCGCCGAGGAACAAGGCCGCGGCATCGACCGGATCGCGCTGCGCGGCGGCATCGAGCGCGGCGCAATCGGCACGTACGGCCAACCATGCGAGTAGCGCTTCGCCGGCCTTCGAGCCGACCGGCACGCTGCGCCGTTTGCTGCCCTTGCCGAGCACGCTGGCTTCCATGGCATCGAGGTCGACCCAGCCGCGCGCGGTCGCGCTGGCGTGAACATCGAGCCCCGTCAGTTCGCTCACGCGCAGGCCGCAGCCATAGAGCAACTCGACGACGGCGCGGTCGCGCGCTTCGGTCCACGGGTCGGCTTCGGTGTCGTGCAGGTCGGCCAGCCGCACCGCGTCGTCGACGGCCAACGCCTTGGGCAGCGGCCGCGCCGCCTTGGGTGCCTTCACGTCCTGCACCGGATTGCCCGCAACCATCCCTTCGTTCCCGAGCCAGCGAAAAAAGCTGCGCCAGCACGAAAGAATGAGAGCGATGCCACGCGGCGCATGACCGGCACTGTGCAACTGCGCCATCCAGCGGCGCACGTGGCCCGTTTGGACCTTGTCGAACGCCAGCCGGGCTTCGGTGGCCTTCTCCGACAACGTCGTCAGATGAATGGCATACAGCTCGACCGTGCGCGCCGCCAGCCGGCGCTCCACGCGCACATGCTCCAGGTATCTTTCGACCAGGGCGAGATCAGCGGAGATAGCCATGAGCCGCATTGTTGATGATGGCCAACGGCTCGCGCAACGCACCCTTGAACGCCATGCCCCAGCGCAACCAGCAACTCGTCGGCGCAGCGGCGTACTGGACGTCGAAAAGCCGATCGAATCCACCGGCATGCGCGAGACGCTGCGCGCGCCACAGGTGATAGGGCTCCGTCACGACGATCACGCTCTTGACGCCTGCGGCCTGTAATACTGCAGTCGACAACGCCAGGTTTTCACGCGTTGATTGGGAAGCCGGTTCGAGCAGCATCGGCCCGGCATAGCCCGACTGGACAGCATGGGCACGCATGACCTCGGCTTCGATGCGGCCGTCTTCGCTGTCGACGCCGCCCGAGAACACCAGGCGCTGCACACGGCCCGCTGAAGCCAGCGCCAGAGCGGCGTCGACACGGCCGGTCAGGCACGGGTTGGGTTTGCCGCGCAAGTACGCTCGATTGCCCAGCACCAGCGCCGCGTCGGCGGTGCGTTCAGGTGGGTGGGCCAACCGGTCGAGCGCATCGCGCCAGACCGTGATGCCGATGGCGACGCACACGAACGCCAGCGCCGCCAGCAACAGGGCCGCAATGCCTGCCGCGGGCGCGACCCAAGGTGCGGTCAGCGTTGCGCGTCGCAGCCAGCCGATCAAGGCCGCAGTCGCGACAGCGCGCCCGACGCCAGCTCGGCGATGCGCTCCAGAAACTCCGTGCCCATGTCTGAATTGAAGCGATGCGCATCGGGCGACGAGAGGATCAACATGCCGAAGGCTGGCGACTCGGGCTCGGCCCGCATTGGGATCATTGCGATCGACACGGCGGCACGCGGCTCGGCCAGCCATTGGGTCGCCTCGAAGCCGGAATTGAGGCCGCAATACGGCTCGGTCAGTGACGTGGCGAGCGCTTTCACGTCATCGCTCACCCATTGCGCGTAAGGCTCGTTGAGGTAGCTGGTTTCGCAGTCCCACACCTTGATGGCCGCCTGTGGCACCAGAAAGAGCGACTGCAACTCGTCGACGATGCGATAAGGCACGCCACGCGGGTCGCGGGTGGTCAGGAGCCCCGCGGTCCAGCGCTGAAGCCGGTCGGACGCGACCACGTTTTCGGTACCGTGCCGGATCATGTCCATGACGCGGTGCTCCAGCGCCTTGATTTTTTCGCGCAGCATTTCAGCCTGCCGTTCCTGCAGGCTCACTGCCCGGTTGCCATGCGGGCTGGTGAGCTGTACCTGGCCCAGCAACTGCGCATGCCGCTCGAAAAAGTCGGGCGTGTTGACCAGATAGTTGGCGATGTCGTCCTCGGTGATCGGGTTCATGGCGGCGTTGTCGTGGATGTTGTGGGGCATGTCGGATCAGTCGATCAGGTCAGAAGAGTTCAGGAGCCATCAGGCGAAGTCGGGAACTTCGATGTCGCCTTCGAAGACGGTGGTTGCGGGGCCGGTCATCAGCACGGGCCGACCTTCGCCGGCCCACTCGATCGTGAGCACGCCGCCGTGAGTCTGCACATCGACCCGCGCATCGAGCAGGCCGAGACAGATGCCTGCAACCACGGCCGCACAGGCGCCCGTGCCGCAGGCCAGCGTCTCGCCGGCACCGCGCTCGAACACGCGCAGCGCAATGTTGGCGCGATCCACCACCTGCATGAAGCCGGCGTTGACGCGTTGCGGAAAGCGCGGATGGTGCTCGATGAGCGGGCCTTGCACTGCGACCGGCGTGGCTTCGACATCGTCCACCACCTGCACCGCGTGCGGATTGCCCATCGACAGCACTGCGACGGAAACGATCGCGCTGTCGGCGTGGGTGCCGAGCGCCAGACGCCATTGCTCCCAGCCGCCTTCGACCACCGGTGTGAGGCCGGCCGTATCGAAAGGCACGCGCGGCAGCTCGAAGATCGGGGCGCCCATGTCGACCGTCACGCGGCCGTCGGCATTCATGCGTGGCTCGATGACGCCAGAGAGCGTTTGCACCCGCACTGCAGCCTTGGTCGTCAGCCCATGTTCGCGCACGTAGCGCATGAAGCAGCGGGCGCCGTTGCCGCATTGCTCGACCTCTCCGCCATCGGCGTTGTGGATCACGTACTGAAAGTCGATGCCCGCACCGGGCGACGGCCGTACGGTCAGGATCTGGTCCGCGCCAACGCCGAAATGACGGTCGGCGAGGAAGCGGTACTGGGCCCTGTTCAACGCCAAGGCGCCTCGCGTCTCGTCGATCACGACGAAGTCGTTGCCGGCGCCCTGCATCTTGGTGAAACGGATTCGCATCTGCGGATTATCGGCGGCGGGCCGGCACCCCCAAGCGAGTGGCGTGAAAGCTTATCGACAGCCGAAAGCGCCATCGTCCTACCGCTGCGGTCGGCGCCCATGCCAATCGCGCGGATCTCTTTGGGGCCAGGATCCGTACAAAGGCAGCCAAGGCAACGGCCTAGCGCTGCGCATTTCATTTTCAAATCATTTCTGGAGGTTCTCTATGACGAAAACACTTTCGATTCTTCTCGCGGGTCTGTTTGCTGCAGGTGCTTACGCACAACCCACCCCGCCCGGCGTGCCAGTGCCACCGAATACGCCCGGCTACGCCACCGACAAATCGACGCAGGCGGGCGAGATGCGCAAAGACGGCCGACCGGCCGGCATGGTGAAGGCGCCCGGCGGTGACGAGCCCAAGGCCCCTGAAGGCGGCGCCATCGGTACCGACAAAGCGGCGGTTGCCGGCGAGGCCCGGGCCGAAACCCGTGACCAGCGCCGGCCCGGCAAGCGCCCTAGCACGCAAGGCGGCACGCCCAAGTAATAAAGCGCCGCAGATAATGCGGCGATGGTTCGTTCAACCCAACAACTCCATCCTCCGCGTGAGTCGGCGCCGTTGCGTGCAGCCGCGACGGTTCTCCTGCTGCGCGACACACTCGACGGCCTCGAAGTCCTGATGACTCGGCGGTCGTCGAGCGCCAGCTTCGCGCCCGGAGCCTACGTGTTCCCGGGCGGTCGAATCGACGAGGCCGACACGTCGGCACGACGCATCGCGACACGGCGCCGCACCCAAAGCCGTTTGCAGTTGACACAGGCGATCGCGGCTATTCGCGAAAGCTTCGAAGAATTGGGCGTGCTGCTTGCCCACCACGCCGATGGCAGCCCGGTCACGGCTGCCGAGATCGACGACATGGATCGCAGCACCGCGTCGACGACGGTCGCCTTCGCCGAGCAATGCGCCGCACGCGGTTTGCTGCTGTCCACCGACAAGGTTTTCACCTTCGCCCACTGGATTACCGACCGCGATTTGCCGAAGCGATTCGACGTGCCGTTTCTGGTCGCGCGCATGCCCGAAGCCCAGACGCCGGTTGCGGACGAAACCGAGCAGTTCGAGCCCTGCTGGGTGCGACCTGCCGATGCGCTGGAGCGCCACAAGGCCGGCAGCTTCTTCATGATCTTCCCGACGGTACGGACGCTCGAGCGGCTCGCCGCCTACGGTAACGTCGATGCAGTGCTCGGCACCTGCGCCAATCGCTCGGAAGGGGAAGGCCCGCTCTGGACCAGTTGCCCGCGCGCCGGCCTGCTCGACGGCGCCGACGCGCGCTACATGGAGACCGATTCGCCGTACGGCGAGCTCGCGATGGTGTGCCCAGATGGCCAGATCCTGCATACGCTCGACTGGCAAAACGAAGTTCCCGTGCCGCTGCTGAAAAACCTGCAACGGCTCACCGCACCCAATCCGAGCGCCATGACCGGCCCGGGCACCAACAGCTACATCGTGGGCGACGCGACGACCGGCTACATCGTGATCGATCCGGGTCCGAACGACTTCGATCACATCGGCCGGCTATGGCGCGCGACGCAGGGCGACATCCGCATGATCGTGTGCACGCATTCGCACGCCGACCACTCGCCGGGCGCTGCGCCGCTGCAGGCGCTGTGCAATACGCGGCCGCCGATCCTCGGTCTGCCCTCTGCGACAACTTCACGTCCGACCGCGCGTTTCACGCCGGATCGCGCGCTGCACGACAACGAGCGCCTCACGCTGGCGGCGCCAGCGCCAACCGACACGTCCGCTCATAGGCACACGCTGCGCGTCATCCACACGCCCGGCCATGCCGCCAACCACCTTTGCTTGCTGCTCGAAGAAGACGCCCTGCTCTTCTCGGGCGATCACATCCTGAACGGCAGTACGACAGTCGTCGATCCGCCGGACGGCGACATGACGGCTTATCTGAACTCCCTCGACACGCTCGACATCGCCTGCACCAACGACAACGTCGGGTTCATCCTGCCCGCGCACGGCTACGTGATCGGCAGTCCGCGCGAGGCCATCGCGATGTTGAAGGCGCACCGCCTGCGGCGCGAGGCCAAGGTGGCCGCCGCCATGCGCCACCTGCCGGAGGGCAACGTCGAAGACTGGGTGCCGATTGCCTACGACGATGTGCCGGAGCGCATGTGGCCGGTGGCGGCTCGCTCGCTGGCAGCGCATGTCGAACGGCTGCAGCGACTGGCGGCGCAATGAGCGCCCTGGACGACAAACGCAACAGCCGCGAGAGCCGCAGCGGCTCTGTAGACGAAGGCGTCCGCCTGGCCAAGCGCGTGGCCGCCGCCGCAGGCTGCTCGCGTCGCGAAGCCGAACTGCTGATCGAAAGCGGCGCAGTGCGGGTCGACGGCGAGCCTGCGCTGGTCCCGCAATCGCGCGTACGCGAAGGCCAACGCGTCGACATCGAACCCGGTGCGCGACCGCAGCCGGTCATGGCGGTGACCTTGCTGCTGCACAAGCCGGCCGGCACCGAAACCGATGCGGCGCATCGCCTGCTGTTCGCGGCCAATCACCACGAGCCGGAGCGCGCGGGCCTGCGCTTTCTGCCGCATCACGTGAAAGCCCAGCGCGTGATGACGCCGCTCGAAGCCGGCGCCAGCGGGCTGATCGTGTTCACGCAGGAGTTCCGCATCGAGCGCAAGCTGCAGGAAGACGCCGGCGTGATGGAACACGAGGTCATCGTCGACATCGAAGGTCCGGTCGGTCCTGAAATATTGAATCGTCTGGAGCGCAGCCCCGCACGCGTCAGCATCGGTCAGCAGGGTGAGGGCCACACCGGTTTGCGCTTTGCGCTGAAGGGTGCGCGACCAGGGCAGATCGCTCACATCTGCGATGGCGTGGGCCTGCGCATCCTGTCGATGAAGCGCATCCGCATCGGCCGTGTGCCGCTGGCCGGGCTGCTGCCAGGCCAATGGCGCTACTTGCTGCCGAGCGAGCGGTTCTGAACACGGCTCGTCGGCTGAATTAGTGTGAAGCGCGCCTGTACGCCGGATTCTGTGTACCGGCGTTCTTGCGAACCCCGGCATGACCGCCATTACTCTGGGCCGTTTGTCGCCAAACAGCTCGATGCCACCTACCCGCCAGCTCAGCGGAACCACCTCGATACTGGCCTACTTGGTGTTGCTGCGCGCAGAGATTGCCCGTTTCACCCGGATCGGGGTTGCCCCTTCACCGACTCGTCTCTGTTGCTCTGATCCTCACCTCGCGGTGGAGAGCCGTTAGCTCCTGCGCTGTCCTGTGCAGTCCGGACGTTCCTCCAGTGCCTGGTTTCCCAGATTGCACCAGCGGCGGTCCAGCGTGCTTCACGCCGCGATTATCGCCACAATGATCTTCCACCCCAGATCGCCCAGATCAACGAAGGAGACTCCATGAAAGCCGACACCATCCTCGCCACCATCGGCAACACGCCGCACATCCGCATCCAGCGCTTGTTCGGCAACCTCGCAAAGCCGGGGCAGCAGGTCTGGATCAAATCGGAGCGCGCCAATCCCGGTGGCTCCATCAAGGACCGCATCGCCCTCGCGATGGTCGAGGACGCGGAGAAATCGGGTGCGCTCAAGCCCGGCGGCACCATCATCGAACCGACCTCCGGCAATACCGGCATCGGCCTTGCCATGGTCGCAGCGGTCAAGGGCTACAAGCTGATCCTGGTGATGCCCGATTCGATGTCCGTCGAGCGGCGTCGCCTCATGCTGGCCTATGGTGCGACTTTCGATCTGACCCCACGCGCCGGCGGCATGAAGGCCGCCATCGCCCGCGCCGAAGAGCTGGTCGCCGGCACCCCGAATTCGTGGATGCCGCAGCAGTTCAACAACCCGGCCAACGTCGAGGTTCATGTGCGCACCACGGCCGAAGAAATCGCCGCCGACTTTCCCGGTGGCATCGACGTGTTGATCACCGGCGTCGGCACTGGCGGCCACATCACCGGCGTCGCCAAAGTGCTGAAGGCGAAGTGGCCGAAGCTGAAGGTGTTTGCAGTCGAGCCCGTTGCATCGCCAGTGCTCTCCGGCGGCAGTCCGGCTCCGCATCCGATCCAGGGCATCGGCGCCGGCTTCGTGCCGAAAATCATGGACATGGCGTTGATGGATGGCGTGATCCAGGTCGACGCCGAACCGGCCCGCGAGATGGCGCGCCGCAGCGCCGCAGAAGAAGGCACGCTGGTGGGCATTTCGTCCGGCGCCACGCTCGCCGCCATCGCGCAAAAGCTGCCCGAGCTGGCAGCCGATGCCGTGGTGCTGGGGTTCAACTACGACACGGGCGAGCGGTATCTGTCGGTCGAGGGGTTCTTGCCGGCGTTGCCGGGCTGATCGCAGGCGGCCGGTATCATCGCGGCCCTTCACCGCACCTGCCCGATCGACACGGGCCGCACGCCATGATCCGCCTCTCCGAACTCAAACTCCCGCTCGACCACACGCCCGAAGCGCTGCCGCAGCTCATCGCGCGCACGCTCGATGTCGATGTGCTCGACCTCCAGACTTTCACCGTCTTCAAGCGCAGCTTCGATGCGCGCAAGGCCGAGCTGCTGACGGTCTACATCGTCGATGTCGCGCTGGTCGACACGGAACGCGAAGCTGCTCTCCTCGCGCAGCACGCGGCGCATCCGCACATCCAGCCTGCGCCCAACATGGTGTGGCGCGCGCCGTCTCATGCGCCGGCCGACATGCCGCTGCGCCCGGTGGTCGTCGGCTTCGGGCCGTGCGGCATCTTCTGTGCGCTGGTGCTGGCGCAGATGGGCTTCAAACCCATCGTGCTGGAACGCGGCAAGTCGGTGCGACAGCGCACCATCGACACATGGAAACTGTGGCGCAAGGGCGTGCTCGATCCGGAGTCGAACGTGCAGTTCGGTGAAGGCGGTGCCGGTACGTTTTCGGACGGCAAGCTCTACAGCCAAATCAAGGACCCGCGCTTTCTCGGCCGCAAGGTGATGGAGGAATTCGTCAAGGCAGGTGCGCCGCCCGAGATCCTCTATGTCGCGCATCCGCACATCGGCACCTTCAAGCTCGTCAAGGTGGTCGAGACGATGCGCGCAGAAATCGTCGCGTTGGGCGGCGAGATCCGCTTCGAGCAACGCGTGACGGACGTGCGCATCGAAGACGGCCACATTCGAGGCCTGTCGGTGCTCGATCGGGCCACCGGTGCGACCAGTGAGCTGCGTGCCGACCACGTCGTGCTGGCGCTCGGCCACAGCGCGCGCGACACCTTCGAGATGCTGCATGCGCGCGGCGTGCACATCGATGCCAAGCCGTTCTCGATCGGCTTTCGCGTCGAGCATCCGCAAGGGCTGATCGATCGTGCACGCTGGGGGCGGCACGCCGGTCATCCGCTGCTCGGTGCAGCGGACTACAAGCTGGTGCACCACGCAAGCAACGGACGTGCCGTCTACAGCTTTTGCATGTGCCCGGGCGGCACGGTGGTCGCAGCCACGAGCGAGGCGGGACGCGTTGTCACCAACGGCATGAGTCAGTACTCGCGCAACGAGCGCAATGCCAACGCGGGCATCGTGGTCGGCATCGAGCCGCGCGATTTCCCGGGTTGGACTGCCACTGAAAAGGGCGACTCGCTGGCCGGCATGGTGCTGCAACGCGAGCTCGAATCCAACGCCTTCGTGCTCGGCGGCAGCGACTACCGCGCACCCGGTCAACTGGTCGGCGATTTCGTCGCGGGCAAGCCATCGAGCGCGCTCGGCAGCGTGACGCCTTCGTACCAGCCAGGCGTGACGCCGACCGATTTGCGCGGCGCCCTGCCCGCTTATGCCATCGAGGCGATGCGCGAGGCGTTTCCGGCATTCGGCCGCAAGATCAAAGGCTTCGACCTGCACGACGCGGTGTTGACCGGCGTCGAGACACGCACCTCGTCGCCCATCCGCATGACGCGCGGCGACGACTATCAAAGTCTCAACGTGCGCGGGCTGTATCCGGCCGGCGAAGGGGCTAGTTATGCGGGCGGGATTCTGTCCGCGGGGGTGGACGGAATCAAGGTTGCCGAGGCAGTCGCGCGCGGCGTGCTCGCGACCTCGAACTGAACCCACGTCACTGAAATTGCAGCCGAAGCCTTCAAGGCCAACGAACAAAAGACCTCACGAAAGCGAAAAGATGATCGAAGACGACTTTCACTACTACGAACCCGCCAACGGTCACGGCCTGCCGCACGATCCGTTCAACGCAATGGTCGGCCCGCGGCCGATCGGCTGGATTTCGTCGAAGAGCGCGGCGGGCGCGTTGAACCTCGCGCCCTACAGCTTCTTCAACGGCTTCAACTACACGCCGCCGATCATCGGCTTCTCGAGCATCACCGCGAAGGACAGCCTGCACAACATCCGCGAAACCGGAGAGTTCGGGTGGAACCTGGTAACCCGACCGCTGGCGGAGCAGATGAACCTATCGTGCGCTTCGGTGCCTGCCGATGTCGACGAGTTCCAGCTTGCCGGCCTGACACCCGTGGCATCGCGAAAGATCGACGTGCCCCGCGTGGCTGAAAGTCCGGTGTCTTTCGAGTGCAAACTGACACAGATCGTGCAGCTGCAGGCCGCCGATGGCACCGCCATTTCGAGCTGGCTGGTGCTGGGCGAAGTGGTCGCGGTGCACATCGCGCGGCGGCTGTTGAACGACGGCATCTACGACACCGCGGCGGCCGAGCCGATACTGCGTGGCGGCGGTCCGGCGGACTACTTTGCCGTGACCGCCGACAATCGCTTCCAGATGCGCCGTCCGCGCTGATCCGAGACAACCGATTTTTCTTGCAAGCGACCCCATGACCGAAGACGCCATCCAGACCGAACCTACCGCGGTGAACACGCCCGTTGCGCCGGCCCAAGACACGACCGCCGCATCCGAGGGCGCCCCATCGAACGCAGCGACGGAACCGAACGAGCCGCGCCGCAACTCGCGGCCGCCGCGCTCTGGTCGCGGTGGAGGCCAAAGGCCGACTGCCGGCCAGGAACAGCAACAGCCAGGGCGGCAACAGGGACCGCAAGGGCAACGCGGGCAGCAGCCACACCAGGGCCAGCGCGACCAGCGCGCGCCCCGTCCGGCGCGCCAGGTGCATCCGGTTCTGGAGCAGCTGTTCGAGCTGCACCCCAAGCTGTTCGGCGCCCGCTTCCTGCCGCTGAAGCTTGGCACGTACGAGGACCTGATAGCGCGCCATCCCGACACCTTCAAGACCGAAGAGCTGAAGGTCGCGATGGGTCTGCATGCCCGTTCGACGCGCTACCTGGAGAGCGTCGCTGCCGGTCATGCGCGCCACGACCTCGACGGCAATGCGGTCGAGCCAGTCGCGCCAGAGCATGTGCACCACGCGATCCTCGAAGTGTTCAAGCGCCGTCAAGCCCGCTCGAAAGACGATCTGCGTCCGCAACTGCAGGAACGGATCATTGCGGCGATCGAAGCGTCGGACATGCCGCGCGAGATCTATGCCGAGCGAGTGCGGGCACGTGACGCGGGCGCCAATGCGGCGCTCGATGAAGCGCTGGCCGAGCTCGGTCGTCAGGCCGCCAAGCGTGAAGCGCTGCTGCGCGCGTTCGAAGCCAGCGGCAAGGACGAAGCAGGGTTCGCCGACATGTACGGCATGGACCCAGTCGAAGTAAAGCGAATCCTCCAGCGCGCTCGCAGCGACAAGGCTGCGGAGGCGGAGCGTGCTGCTGCTGCTGCTGCGGCTGCGGCGGCTGCCGAAGCTGTTTCAGCTGCTGAAGCCGAAGCCGAAGCAGAAGCAACGACGAATGCGGTGCCGTCCGACGATGCGAAGGATGCTGGCCACGCCGCATAGAAATCGGGCGATCCAGTTAGAAAAGCCGGCAAGAGGTTGCCGGCTTTTTTCGTTTTGCAGAGGAGACAGCGGGGCGTGTCCGGAGACATGAGCGGAAGGTGCACGCCAGACGCTATCCCCGCACTCAAAGTCTCAAGCCCTGGCGTTCTGCAGCGCAGCGATGCGCTCTTCGATCGGCGGATGCGTGGCAAACAGCTTGCCGATGCTGCCGGTGATGCCCATTGCCTCGACCGACTTGGGCAACTGGCCCGGAGGCAACCCACCCAGCCGTGCCAGCGCATTCATCATGGGTTGCTTCCTGCCCATCAAGCTGGCTGATCCTGCATCCGCGCGAAATTCTCGGTGGCGCGAGAACCACGCGACGACGATCTGCGCGGCGAAGCCCAGCACGATGTCGAGCACCAGCGTCGTGATCATGTAGCCGATACCGGGCCCGGAATTGCGGTCATCGCCGCGTCGCAGAAAGCTGTCGACGGCGTAGCCGATGACCCGCGACAGGAACACGACGAAGGTATTCATCACGCCCTGGATCAACGCCATCGTGACCATGTCGCCATTGGCCACGTGTGCGATCTCATGGCCGATGACGGCCTCGACCTCTTCGCGCGTCATGTTCGTCAGCAGGCCGGTCGACACCGCGACCAGCGACGAATTCTTGAACGCGCCGGTGGCGAAGGCGTTGGGCTCGCCTTCGAAGATGCCGACCTCGGGCATGCCGATCTTGGCGGTGTCGGCGAACTTGCGCACCGTCTCGACGATCCATGCTTCATCGGCCGACTGTGCGTTGTTGATGATGCGGATGCCAGCCGTCCACTTGGCCATCGGCTTGCTGATGAGCAGCGAAATGATCGCCCCGCCAAAGCCCATCACCAGCGCGAAGCCGAGCAGTGCGGGCAGGTTGAGCCCGCTGGATGTCAGGTAGCGGTTGAAGCCGAGCAGGCTCGACACGACGCCCAGCACCGCGACGACCAGCACGTTGGTGAGCACGAACAGAAGAATGCGTTTCAAGTTGATTTCTCCGTGGGGAAAGAAGGCGACAACAGACCGCGACAACAGACCGGAAGATGGGAGCCGAAACGTCCCGCTTCAAGCTTCACGCCCTGCGAGCGCAATGGATTTAAAGGCGCCGGCCCTGTTTGTATGTTGCTTCTTCTCGGGGCCGGAAGGGACGAAAGACGTCCGGGTCATCATAGAAGGAAAAGTTCTCGTTATCGAGCCACCAGCCCGGTATCCCGAGCACCGGCAAAGGCACGAAAGGCTTGGTGGCCAGGTGCGCCGGATCGAGCGCACGCGCTATCGCGGCATCGTCGGCTGCGATCGATCGAGTCGAGTCGAAAGCGCCGGGCGCGAGCAGCACGTGGGCTGTCATTCCCTTGCGCGGTCGGCACAGTTTGTCTAGCAGCGCATGACCAAACACGAGCAACCGCGCCTCCTGCCACACCGCACGTTCGGTGACAAAAAGTCGTTGCCAGTCGCGCGCGCGCAGCGCTTCCCACATCGAAGGCGGCGCATCGAGTACCGCGCCGTTTTCGTCGAACAGCGTGAGTGCATCGCGCAATGGACCGCGCGCCGCGCCGACGCCGGCGCGTTCGATTTCAGCCGCCTGCAATGCGTTGAGACGTTTCTTGGTCAGCGGGAATGCGAGCCAGGTGAGCCCATTGAAGAAATCGTGCAGGTTGTTGCGCGTCGGCACGGTACCGGTCTCGAAGATGTGCGCTTCGTAGGCACGATCGAGTGGCAGATGGCTTTGCGGCACAAAGGCCGGAACGCAGGGCCCACTTGCACTGCCAGCATCGATCGTCACGCCGAACGAGGCCGCTTGCAACGCCTGCGCCACGGAGGATTTCTCCGATGACTGGGCCACTGCCTGACCGATGTCGCGACAGTGCGCCAGCCAGGGACGGGCCCAGTCGACCCCGGACAGGTTCAGCGGGTCGGGCCGCCGGTCCATCGAATCCGGTCCGGGTGCTGAAGTACGGCGAACTCGTCGGTGAGCTTGTCGAAGAGCTTGAGCGAGCTGCCGTGCTTGCCGAGCAGTCCTGCCGTGCGCAGCGCCTTCGCGACATCGTTGAGCGGCACGTCGGTGCCACTGCCCAGCGCAGGCGCGGCGTTCAGGATGAACTCCGCCGCCTCGGAAGGTGCGGACACTTTCACGGGCGCGTTCTTGCGGGCGGCGGAGCGGCTCGCGGTTTTGCGGGGCGCTGCGGGCGCACGTGGAGCGACTGGTGTGCTCTGTGCGTTCGGTGCAGGCGACGTAGCTCGGGCAACCGGGAGTTCGTCGGCCTGCGATGCCTCGTCGGAAAACTTGGCAGCCGAACGGTTCGACGCTGCCTTTCGCGCTGGTTGACGCGGAGCTGCAGCCGCGCGTGGAGCCGCGGCCGACGCCACACGCGTTGTCGCCGACGACGCACTCTTGTGCGCCAGGTCGATGAACTCGTCGTACACGCCAACCGTTTCTTCGCCCGTCTTGCCCTGCTGTCCGATGCCGCACACGCGGCAGCCTTTTTCGCGCAGGCGGATCACCAGCGGCGCGAAGTCGGAGTCGGACGACACCAGCACGACGACGTGCGGGCGTTCGGCGATGACCAGGTCGATGGCGTCGACCGCGAGCGCGATGTCGGTGCTGTTCTTGCCGGCCGAGATGTTGACCATGGGCCGCACCGACAAGCGCTTGAACAACGCCTGCTGCTTCAGCGCGGTCTCGGCGTTGCAATAGGCGCGACGCACATGAATGGCGCCGTACACGGCCATCGTGCGTTGCGCGGCCTGCTCGATTACATCGGACGAAACGTTGTCGGCGTCGATCAGCAGCATGATGCGGGGAGTGGGGGTCATGCGAGCTTCCAGTCGAGAGTTTCGCCGCCGCGCAGTGGCTTGAGCGTTGCCTCGCCGTACGGTACTTCTTCCGGCACGGTCCAGCGCTCGCGCTTCAGCGTGATGGTGCCGGCGTTGCGCGGCAGGCCATAGAAATCCGCGCCGTGAAAGCTGGCGAAGCCTTCGAGCTTGTCGATGGCGCCGACGGCGTCGAAGGCTTCGGCATACAGCTCGATCGCAGTGAGCGCGGTGTAGCAGCCAGCGCAGCCGAAGGCGTTTTCTTTCAGGGCCGCAGCGTGCGGTGCGCTGTCGGTGCCGAGAAAGAAGCGGTCGCTGCCGCTGGTCGCCGCTTCGACCAGTGCCACGCGATGCGTTTCGCGCTTGAGCACCGGAAGGCAGTAGTAGTGCGGGCGAATGCCGCCGGTGAAGATGGCGTTGCGGTTGTAGAGCAGGTGATGGGCGGTGATGGTGGCGGCGGTGAATCGATCGGCATCGCGAACGTAATGCGCGCCCTCTTTCGTGGTGAGGTGTTCGAACACGACCTTGAGCTCGGGCATGTCGCGCCGCAACGGGATCATCACGCGATCGATGAAGACCGCCTCGCGGTCGAACAGGTCGATGGCGGGGTCGGTCACTTCGCCATGGATCAGCAAGAGCAGGCCGTGCTTCTGCATGGCTTCGAGCGTCTTGTAGGTGTGGCGGATGTCGGTCACGCCCGCATCGCTGTTGGTGGTGGCGCCGGCCGGATAGAGCTTGAGCGCGCGCACGCCGGCCTCGGCCGCCCGTACGATTTCGTCGGGCGGCAGTTTGTCGGTGAGGTAGAGCGACACCACCGGCTCGAAGTCGACGCCGGTCGGCACGGCCGCGCGGATGCGGTCGCGGTACGCGAGCGCTTGCTCTGCAGTGGTCACGGGGGGACGCAGGTTGGGCATGATGAGCGCGCGGCCGAACTGGCGTGCCGAGTGCGGCACCACGGCTTCGAGCGCGGCGCCGTCGCGCACATGCAGGTGCCAGTCGTCGGGGCGCGTGATCGTGAGGGAGGAGATGCTGGTCATGGTCCGGCATTGTCGTCTGGCCTTGTCCCGGAGCGAGGTACACCCGGCACGGAACCTGCTCGAGCGATGCACCTTCAAATCGATTACCGATTCAGCGGTATCCAGATTCAATGACAACCAAGTCAACACGTCGGGCAGCACCACACGCATCGCCGCAGCCTGCTGCGGCTCCCGCGCCGGACTCCGACCCGCTCTTCAACCAGTCGCTAGAAAAAGGTCTCGCGGTGCTGCGCGCTTTCGACGATGCGCATCGCACCATGACGCTGGCCGAAATCGCCGAGCGCACCGACATGAGCAAGGGCTCGGCGCAGCGCACGGTGCACACCCTGCAGGTGCTGGGCTACATCGGCAAGCATCCGCAGACACGGCGCTTTCAGCTGCTGCCGCGCACCATCGAGCTCGGCTTCAATTACCTGGCAGGCAATGCGCTCATCAAGATCGCGCACCCATACCTGTCGCAGCTGGCGAACGCGAGCGGAGAGACCGCAAGCGTGACCGAGCCTGTCGGCGCGGAGATGGTCTACGTCGCGCAGCTCATGACATCGAAGTTCATTCCGGTGCTGACGCCCGTCGGCATGCGCATTCCGATGTACTGCACCAGCTCGGGCCGGGCGTGGCTCAGCAGCTTGCCCGACGACCAGGTGCTGGTGCTGTTGCAAATGGCGCCGCGCCCGGCTCGCACCCCGTCCACGTTGACCGACATCAAGCCCATCATGGCGCGCATCGCCGAATGCCGGCGTGTCGGCTACGCGACCAACGCCGAAGAACTCTTCCTCGGCGACATGGGCATCGGCGCACCGATCCTCAACCGGCAGGGCGACGCGCTGGGCGCGGTGCACCTGTCGCCCCCGACCAGCCGCTGGACCATGGAAGACGCACGCAAGAAGCTCGCGCCGATGGTCATCGAATGCGCCCGTGCCATCGCGAGCGCTATCGCTCACTGAGTCGCCGCACCGAACCCGTTCGCACCGCGCACCAACTTGATTCTTCAATATCGACTATCGATTTCATGAAGACGATTCGATTGGCATGTCGCTTGCTTGAACAAAGGCATTCCGAAACTCAAAGGTCGCTCTTCATGAACACCCCCACTTCGCCGACCCGCATTGCCGCACCACGCCGTGGCCTCGGTCATGGCTTCGGCATACGCTCAGGCGCGCTGCTGGTCGCGGCGCTGTCGCTCGTCAGCACTGCAGTGCTCGGCCAGGAAAAAGTCATGCGCATCGCCATGACGGCGGGCGATATTCCGCGCACCTCGGGCCAGCCCGATCAAGGTTACGAAGGCAATCGCTTCACCGGCGTTCCGATGTACGACAGCCTCACGCAATGGGACCTGACGTCGGCCACCAAGGCCAGCGTCGTGATTCCCGACCTGGCCCTGTCGTGGGCCGTCGATGCCTCCGACCGCACCAAGTGGGTGTTCAAGCTGCGCCCCGGCGTCAAGTTCCACGACGGCTCCCCCTTCAACGCCGACGCCGTGGTGTGGAACGTCGACAAGGTACTGCGCAAGGACGCACCCCAGTTCGACCCCGCGCAGATCGGTGTGACCGCATCGCGCATGCCGACGCTGCGCACTGCCCGCAAGATCGACGACCTGACGGTCGAACTCACCACGTCGGAGCCCGATTCGTTTCTGCCGATCAACCTCACCAACCTCTTCATGGCCTCGCCCGTGCAGTGGGAAAAGAAGCTGGCCGCCCTGCCCGCCACCGTGACCGACAAGGCCGAGCGCAGCAAGGCCGCTTGGACCGCTTTTGCCGCCGATTTTTCCGGCACCGGCCCGTTCAAGGCATCGAAGTTCGTGCCGCGCGAACGCCTTGAAATCGTGAAGAACCCGGACTACTGGGACGCCGCCCGTCGCCCCAAGATCGACCGCGTCGTGATGCTCCCGTTGCCTGAGGCGAGCTCGCGCACCGCAGCGTTGTTGTCGGGCCAGGTCGACTGGATCGAAGCTCCCGCACCGGATGCGCTCGAAGCCATCAAGGGCCGCGGCTTCAAGCTGTACTCCAACCTGCAGCCGCACCTCTGGCCATGGCAGTTCTCGATGCTCCCCGACTCGCCCTTCGCCGACAAGAAGGTGCGCTACGCTGCCAACCTGTGCCTGAACCGCACCGCCATGAAAGAGCTGCTCGGTGGCCTGATGGTCGAGGCCACCGGTGTGGCCGAGCCCGGCAATCCGTGGCGCGGCAACCCGACCTTCCAGATCAAGTACGACCCGGCCGCCGCCAAGAAGCTGATGACCGAAGCGGGCTACTCTGCGAGCAAGCCGGTCAAGGTCAAGGTGCAGACCTCGGCCTCGGGCTCGGGCCAGATGCAGCCGCTGCCGATGAACGAATTCATCCAGCAAAGCCTGAAGGAGTGCTATTTCGACGTGCAGTTCGACGTCGTCGAATGGAACACGTTGTTCTCCAGTTGGCGCCTCGGCGCCAAGGACCCGGGCGCCCACGGTGCGCACGCCACCAACGTGAGCGCAGCGACCATGGACCCGTTCTTCGCGATGGTCCGCTTCGTCAGCACCAAAGCCTTCCCGCCGGTGTCGAACAACTGGGGCTACTTCAGCAACCCGGAAGTCGATGCACTGGTCGACAAGGCCCGCACCACCTTCGACGAGAAGCAGCGCGACATGGCACTGGCCAACCTGCACGCGAAGATCGTCGATGAGGCCCCGTTCCTGTTCGTCGCTCACGACGTCGGACCGCGCGCGCTGTCGCCGAAAATCAAGGGCGTGGTGCAGCCGCAGAGCTGGTTCATCGACCTGGCAACGATGAGCATGGATTGAGCTCGCCCCCAGGTCGCGGCGCCCCATGATTTCTTATCTCTTGCGCCGCATCGGCTACGCCTTGCCCATCATGCTGGGCGTGTCGTTCCTTTGCTTCATGCTGGTGCACATCGCGCCGGGCGATCCGCTGGTGTCGATCCTGCCGGCCGATGCCTCGGCCGACCTGCAGCAGCAGATGATGAAGATCTACGGCTTCGACAAGCCGTGGCCGGTGCAGTTCGGCCTGTGGATCTGGCGGGCGTTGCACGGCGACCTCGGCACCTCCATCGCGACGGCTCGTCCGGTCACGCAGGAGGTGTTCAAGGCTGTTGGTAACACCTTCATGATTGCCGCGCTGGCGACGCTCATCGGCTTTGCCTTCGGTTCGCTGTTCGGCTTTGTAGCGGGTTACTTTCGCAACTCGTGGATGGACCGCGCGGCCTCTTTTATCTCGGTGATCGGCGTCAGCCTGCCGCACTACTGGCTCGGCATGGTGCTGGTCATCGTCTTCTCGGCCAAGCTCATGTGGCTGCCGGCCACCGGCGCCGGGCCTGACGGTTCTGCCCTGTGGAAGTGGGACGTCGAACACATCAAGTTCCTCATCCTCCCCGCCGTCACCATGTCGTTCATTCCGATGGGCATCGTCGCGCGCACCGTGCGCGCACTGGTGGCCGACATTCTTTCGCAGGAGTTCGTGATCGGCCTGCGTGCGCGCGGGTTGAGCGAATTCGGCGTGTTCAGGCACGTCGTCAAGAATTGCGCACCAACGGCCCTCGCGGTCATGGGCCTGCAACTCGGCTACCTGCTCGGCGGATCGATATTGATCGAGACCGTGTTCGCCTGGCCGGGCACCGGCTTTCTGCTGAACCAGGCGATCTTCCAGCGCGACCTGCCGCTGCTGCAGGGAACCATCCTCGTGCTCGCACTGTTCTTCGTTGCACTCAATCTGCTGGTCGACGTCTTGCAGACGCTTTTCGATCCTCGCATCGAAAGGGCCTGACGCCATGTCGACGACTTCCGTCACTGCACTCGCAGCCGGCACACCGCCGGTTCAATTTACACCAGCCGTGCGCTCCGCCAGCCACGGCGCCAACGTATTGCGCCGCCTCGTGCGCAACCCGATCGCGCTGACCGCCGCCGGCATCATCGCGCTGCTGATCCTCGTCGCACTGCTGGCGCCGTGGATCATGCCGAGCGACCCGTTCGCGACCTCGATGTTCAAGCGCTTGCGGCCGGTCGGCACGGCCGGCTTTCCACTGGGAACCGACGAGCTGGGCCGCGACATGCTGTCGCGCCTGGTGCTCGGTGGCCGACTCTCGCTCTTCATGGGGATCGCGCCGGTGATCATGGCTTTTGTGATCGGCAGCGGCGTCGGGATCCTGGCCGGCTACGCGGGCGGCAAGGTCAACACCATCATCATGCGGTGCATCGACGTGCTGTATGCGTTTCCGTCGGTGCTGCTGGCCATCGCGCTGTCGGGGGCGCTCGGCGCCGGTATCACCAACGCGCTCATTTCGCTGACCGTCGTGTTCGTGCCGCAGATCGCGCGAATCGCCGAGAGCGTGACCACGCAAGTGCGACGCAGCGACTACGTCGACGCGGCCCGCGCCTCGGGCGCCACGGCTTTCACCATCGTGCGGCGCCATGTTTTCGGCAACGTCATCGGGCCGATCTTCGTGTACGCGACCAGTCTCATTTCCGTCTCGATGATCCTGGCCTCGGGCCTGTCGTTTCTCGGGCTCGGCGTGAAGCCGCCACAGCCGGAATGGGGCCTGATGCTCAACACCCTGCGCACCGCCATCTACAGCCAGCCGCTGATCGCGGCCTTGCCCGGCGTGCTCATCTTCATCACCTCGGTGTCGTTCAACATGCTGGCCGATGGGCTGCGTGCGGCGATGGAGGTGAAGCAGTGACTAAGCCCGGCAGCAATGCCGACATCGGCGGGCCGCGCCAGCCGCTCATGCGCGTGCAGGACCTGAAAAAGCACTTTCCACTGAAGCGCGGCGGCTTCGGATTCGCACGCGGACCCCGCCCCGCGGTGCGCGCAGTCGATGGCGTGAGCTTCGAAATTCTCAAAGGCGAAACGCTGGGCGTGGTCGGCGAATCCGGCTGCGGCAAGTCGACCACCGCACGCATCCTCATGCAGCTCATCGTGCAGGACAGCGGCGAGCTGGTGTTCGATGGCGCCACCGTCGGCGCACGCGACCTGCCTTTGCGCGACTTCCGCCGCCAGACGCAGATGGTGTTCCAGGACAGCTACTCGTCGCTGAACCCGCGCATGACGATCGAGGACTCGGTCGCCTTCGGGCCGACAGTGCACGGCGTGTCGGGCCGCGATGCGCTCAACCGCGCGCACGACCTGCTGGCGCGCGTCGGGCTCGACCCGGCGCGTTTCGCAGGGCGCTATCCGCACGAGCTGTCGGGCGGCCAGCGACAGCGAGTGAACATCGCGCGTGCGCTGGCGCTGGAGCCGCGGCTGGTGATCCTCGACGAAGCCGTGTCTGCGCTCGACAAGTCCGTCGAGGCGCAGGTGCTCAACCTGCTCGAAGACCTGAAGCGCGACTTCGGCTTGACCTATCTCTTCATCAGCCACGACCTGCACGTGGTGCGCTACATGTCGGACCGCGTGCTGGTGATGTACCTCGGCCAGGTGGTCGAGATCGGCACCTCGGCGCAGGTGTTCGATGCGCCGCGCCATCCGTACACGCGCGCGCTGCTGCGCTCGATGCCGAGCGGCGATCCGATGCAGCGCACGACGGAGGCGCCTTTGTCGGGCGATCCGCCGAACCCGATCGATCCACCATCGGGTTGCCGCTTTCACACGCGATGTGCGTTCGCGCAGGCGGTGTGCAGCCAGAAGATGCCGGCCTTTGCAGAGACGGCGCCGGGCCACGGCGTGGCATGTTTGCGCTGGCAGTCGGGCTCGGGTTATGTGCCGACGGCGGACTTTCCGGACATGCCGGAACCCGCGGCGCTGCATGCTGCGACAGCCGCAACAGCGGAGCCGGCGCATGTCTGACGCATCGACCAAGGTCGCCGGCCTCGCCGTCGAGCTCAAAGACCTGCACGTCAATTTCATCGCACCCGGAAAAAAGATCGAGGCCGTCAACGGCGTCGACCTGCAGCTGCAGCAAGGCGAAGTCGTCGCGCTCATCGGCGAGTCGGGCTCCGGCAAAAGCGTCACGCTGCGCACCGTGATGCGGCTGCACAACGAGCGCAGCACACGCATCACCGGCAAGCTCGAAGTCAACGGGCAAGACGTGCTCGGCATGAGCCCACGCGCGCTGTCGGACATGCGCGGCAAAGAAGTCGCGATGATCTTCCAGGAGCCGTTGCTCGCACTCGACCCGGTCTACACGGTCGGTGCACAGATCATCGAAACGATTCGCCGACACGACGGTGCGAGCCGGCCCGAAGCGGCGGCACGTGCGCTGGCGCTGTTCGAGAAGGTGCGCATCCCGAGTCCGCAACGGCGCCTCTCGGCCTACCCGCACGAGATGTCCGGCGGTATGCGCCAGCGCGCGATGATCGCGCTGGCGCTCGCCTGCAACCCGAAGGTGCTGCTGGCCGACGAGCCCACCACCGCGCTCGATGCCACGGTGCAGATCCAGATTCTTTTGCTGTTGCGCGACCTGCAGCGCGACCTGGGCCTGTCGGTCATCTTCGTCACGCACGACATCGGCGCGGCGGTCGAAGTGGCCGACCGCATCGCGGTGATGTATGCCGGCCGCATCGTCGAAGAAGGCACTGCACGCGACCTCATCCTGACGCCCCGGCATCCGTACACGATCGCGTTGCTGAAGAGCCGCGCCGAAGGTGCGATGGCGCGGGGCGTGAGGCTGGAGACGATCGGCGGTGCGCCGCCCAACTTGTCCGATTTGCCGCCCGGCTGCGCGTTCGCCGCGCGCTGTGCGCTGGCGACCGATGCCTGCCGCGCCGCGCAGCCGCCGTCGATCGAAGTCGCACCGGGGCATCATGCGCGGTGCATCCACACGGATCGGGCGGCGGCGATTGCGCCTGTTGCGCCTGTTGCGCCTGTTGCCGTGTGATTTCCAAAGGAGCCTAGACCATGCCACTGCACGACCCTGCCCACGCGTTCGTTCCCTATCCCGATATCGCCGTGCCGCGCGCAGCCACCGGCCCGCTCGCCGATCTCAGCTTCGCGGTCAAAGACCTGTACGACGTGGCCGGCTACCCGACCGGCGGCGGCAGTCCGATCGTGCTGGCGATGTCCGGCATCAAGACGCGCACTGCGCCGTCGGTGCAGAAACTGCTCGATGCCGGTGCACGCTTCGTCGGCAAGACCGTGACAGATGAACTCGCGTTTTCGATGAACGGCAATAACGCGCACTTCGGTGCGCCGATCAACGGTGCCGCGAAGGACCGCATCACCGGCGGCTCGTCGTCCGGCTCGGCCTCGGCGGTGTCGTCGAGTCTGTGCGACTTCGCCCTCGGCAGCGACACCGGCGGCTCGGTGCGCGCGCCGGCGAATCATTGCAACCTGTACGGCATCCGACCGACGCACGGCCGCATCAGCCTCGAAGCGGTGCTCGATCTTTCGCCGAGCCTCGACACGGTGGGCTGGTTCGCGCGCGATATCGGCACCTTTGCGCGAGTGGGCGAGGTGCTGTTGGGTGACGATGCACACCCGCTGCCCGACACCGTTCGCATGCTGTGGCCGGAAGACATCTGGGCGATGCTCGACGCGCCGGTGGTCGAGGCGCTCGACGAGTTGACGAAGCAGGTTCAGTCGGTGCTCGGGCAAGCCGAGCCCGTGGAGATCGCACTCGAATCATGGGACGCGATGTACTGGAACTTTCGGTATGTGCAAGCGCGCGAAGCATGGCTCACCGACGGCCCGCTGATCGAGCGCTACGCGCCGCCACTCGGTCCCGGCGTCGCCGAGCGCTTCGCCTGGTCACGCGATGTGACCGACGACCAAGTGAACACCGCGCGCGAATTTCGGATCCGCTTCAAGGCGCAGCTCGCCGCGCTGCTGGGCAACGACGGCGTGCTGCTGATGCCGACGATGCCCGACATCGCTCCGCTGCGCGCGGCCACTGACGCCAGCTTTGAGGACTATCGCAACAAGGCGATCCGCATGCTGTGCGTTGCAGGGCTCAGCGGCTTTCCACAGTTGTCGATGCCGCTGGCAAAACGCGATGGCGCACCGCTGGGTATTTCGTTGCTGGGACCGGCGGGGTCGGACCGGTCGTTGATTGCACTGGCTGAGCGCATCGCGACATAGCGAGCACTTGACGGGAAGGTCGTCAGCGCCAGGACGCCTTACGCACTTAAACAGCCCACGTCACGCTAACGGTCGGGTTCACCTCGGATACATCGCAATCGACCGTGGCAGCGACGCGCTCCACCACGACGAAATCCCCCGCGTCCACGGCCAACAGCGCGTGATGCCATGTGCCCGGCGCGAGCATGACGCCTTGACAACCATCGGTGACGAAGGCGGTCAACGCATTGGCACTCGGCGCCGCACCCGCCAGAGCGACCACGATCACGAAGCGCCGCTTCCTGCCCATCGGCACGAAGGTCTGGCTGCCGAGTGCGTGCCGTTCCATCTCCGTCACCGCATGTGGAAAGCTGCGGGCCTGTGCGCGGAACAATGCGAGCACGGGCCGCCCGCCGTCGGCACTCAAGTGCAGATCGTCGATCAGATCGAAGCGGCGCGTCGTACCCCCGTTGATGAGCCGGCCACCCTCGAAGTCGTCAGGCACTGCGATCACCGTGCCGTAAGGCGCGAAGCCCTCGGCGGTGAGCGGCTGCGCGATGAGTTTCATGCAGCGATGCCGGCCTGGTCGAGCATCGCGTGCAGCAGCACGTTGCAACCCGCGGCCAGATGCTCGGGCTTGGCATCTTCGATCTCGTTGTGCGAGATGCCGTCCTTGCACGGCACGAAGATCATCGCCGCCGGCGCGACGCGGGCGACGTACACAGCGTCGTGGCCGGCGCCGCTCACGATGTCCTGGTGCGCGAGCCCTGCGCGCGCGGCGCCGTCGCGTACCGCGCGCACCAGCTGCTCGGCGAACTTGACGGGCGGAAAGTACACCGTCTGCGCCACGGTCACCTCGAGTCGGCCATCGACTCCGAGGGCAGCGCAGGCTTTGCGCAAGGCGGCGTCCATTCGGCTCAACCCTTCGTCGTCCGGATGACGAAAATCGACAGTGAAAGTCACACGCCCCGGAATCACGTTGCGCGAGTTGGGGTGTACCTGAACGTAGCCGACGGTGCCGCGGCCGTTGGGTTGCTCGTCCATCGCGATGCCGTTGACGGTCTGCATCAATCCGGTGGCGCCCTGCAGCGCATCGCGGCGCAAGCCCATCGGCGTCGGGCCCGCATGCGCTTCCTGGCCGGTCACGACCACGTCGTACCAGCGCTGGCCGAGCGCGCCCGTCACCACGCCGAGCGGAATGTCGGCGTCCTCGAGCACCGGCCCTTGTTCGATGTGGGCCTCGAAGTACGCGCCGAAGCGCGGTGCGCCCGCCTCCACCGATGCCGCATCCTTGCCGTCGAAACCGATGCTTTTCAACGCGTCGGCCACGGTGACGCCCTCGCGATCGGCGGCGGTCAAGGCGTGATGGAGCGTGAAGGCGCTGGCATAGACACCCGAGCCCATCATCACCGGCACGAAGCGCGAGCCCTCTTCGTTGGTCCAGACGCAGATCTCGAGTGGTGCCACGGTGCGAATGCCGGCGTCGTTCAACGTGCGCAGCACCTCCAGCCCCGCGAGCACGCCGTAGTTGCCATCGAACTTGCCGCCGGTCGGCTGCGTGTCGATGTGGCTGCCGGTGGCCACCGCCGGCAGCGTCGGGTCTTGCCCCGCACGGCGCGCGAAGATGTTGCCGATGGCATCGACCCGCACCGTACAGCCGGCTTCGGTCGCCCACTGTACGAACAGCTCGCGCCCCTGCCGGTCAAGATCGGTCAACGCGAGACGGCACACGCCGCCCTTGTCCGTCGCACCGATTCGCGCGAGCGTCATCAGCGATTGCCAAAGCCGCGCCGAATCGATGGCGATGGAGGCGGCGGGGGTAGCAGAAGTGGCGAAGGCAGCGAGCGTCGGAATAAGTGTTTCGGTCATAGAGGTTCAGCAGCAGAAACCGTGCCGACCACACAGTCTCACAACAAGCGCAGCCGCGCAAATGCGAAAGCCCCGCGTAGCAGGGCTTTATGTTCGTGGACACCGCGGAACCGGCTCCGCCGGGCCGCTGGTGTCGCCCCCGGCAGGGGGTGGGAGCAGCGACACGAAGTGCGCAGCGACCTGGGGGCGAGATCAGTGCTGCAGGATCTTGTTCAGGAAATCCTTGGTGCGCGGCTGACGGTTCTCAGGATGGCTGAAGAACTCGTCCTTGGCGCAGTCTTCCAGGATGCGGCCGCCCACGTCGATAAAGATCACGCGGCTCGCAACCTTGCGGGCGAACGCCATTTCGTGCGTCACGACCATCATGGTCATGCCTTCCTTGGCGAGCGTCACCATCACGTCGAGCACCTCACCGACCATCTCGGGGTCGAGGGCAGACGTCGGCTCGTCGAACAGCATCACGATCGGATCCATGCTCAGCGCGCGGGCGATCGCCACGCGTTGCTGCTGGCCGCCTGAAAGCTGACCTGGAAATTTGTCCTTGTGCACCATCAGGCCCACGCGGTCCAGCATCTTCATGCCGCGCGTCTTGGCTTCGGCAGGGCTGCGGCCCAGCACCTTGATCTGTGCGATCGTCAGGTTCTCGGTCACCGACAGATGGGGGAACAGTTCGAAGTGCTGGAACACCATGCCGACCTTGGAGCGAAGCTTGGGAAGGTTCGTCTTGGGGTCGTGAAGGGCAATACCGTTGACGGTGATCTCGCCCTTTTGAAAAGGCTCGAGTGCGTTCACCGTCTTGATAAGCGTCGACTTGCCGGAACCCGAAGGGCCGCACACCACCACCACGTCGCCCTTGGCGATGTTGACGGAGCATTCGTTCAGCACCTGAACCGGGCCGTACCACTTGGATACGTTCTTGATTTCGATCATGTTTTCAGACATCTTTTATCTCCAGGTCAGCGAATGATGGCGATCTTCTTGTGCAACTGCTTGACGCAGAACGAGAGCGCGTAGCACAGCACAAAGTAAACGACGGCAGCGAGCAGGTAGGCCTCGACCGGTCGACCAAAATTTTTGCCCGCCGTTTCGATTCCCTTGAGCAAGTCGTAGGCACCGATGGCGTACACCAGCGAGGTGTCCTGAAACAGGATGATGGTCTGCGTCAGCAGCACCGGCAGCATATTGCGGAACGCTTGCGGCAGCACGACCAGCTTCATGTTCTGGCCATAGGTCATGCCGACAGCCATTCCCGCGTGTACCTGACCGCGCGGAATTGATTGGATGCCGGCGCGCATGATTTCACTGAAGTAAGCGGCTTCGAATGCCACAAAGGTAATCAGCGCCGATAGCTCAGTTCGATGCTCCAGGCCCCAACGCCCAAACGTCGAATAGAAAGTAGCGGGAACCAAAAGGAAAAATCCCAAGATCACCATCACAAGCGGAATGCTGCGCATGCCGTTGACGTAGACCGCAGCAGGCACGTCGAGCCACGCCTTGCCGGACAAACGCATCAGTGCTAGCAAGGTGCCCAAGATGACTCCACCGATGGTCGATACCACCGTCAGGATCACACTGAAATACAGCCCGTGCAGGACGAAAGAACTGATGACGTCCCAGTTGTAGAAAGAAAGATCGAGATTACCCATGATCAATGGCCCCCACCACTGGTGGAAATGACATAGCCCGGAATACGAACTCGCTTCTCTATGAACGCCATGATTCGGTTTATCGCAAATGCTGAAACGATGTAGAGCCCGGACACTGCAATGAACATCTCGTAAGGACGCGAGGTTTCCTCGGTTGTTTGGATGAAAAACATCGTCAGTTCAGAAATCGAGATCGCAAACGCAACCGACGAATTCTTGAAGATGTTCATAGCTTCGCTGGTGAGCGGCGGCAGGATGATCCGGTAGGCCATTGGCAGCAGGACGTAGCGGTAGTACTGCGGCGTCGTGAAGCCGACCGCCATGCCCGCGTAACGCTGTCCCTTGGGCAACGCCTGAACACCGGAGCGAACCTGCTCGGCGATGCGGGCCGAGGTGAAGAAGCCCAGTGCCAGCACCACCAGCACGAAGGGTGGCACGCCCTTCATGACAGGAATCAAAGCCGGGATGACGTGATACCAGAGAAAGATCTGCACCAGCAGCGGAATGTTGCGAAAGAGCTCGACCCACGCGTTGCCCAGTCGAACCAGCCAGGGGCTGTCAGGCAAGGTGCGGATGATGCCGATCAGCGAGCCCATGACGAGCGCGACGATCAACGCCAATATGGAGACGGACACGGTCCAACCCCAGGCCGACAACATCCATTGCAAGTAAGTAGGGTACTTGCCACCCGGGTCCGTCAAGAAGACCTGCCAATCCCAGTTCGATCCCATCGAAGCGCTCCTGTTCCTCGTTCATTGTTCTGATGCGCCATATTGAAAAACGCCCACCGAAAAGGGTGGGCGAGGCGCAATGCTTGTTTGGGAGGCGAATTACTTCTTCGCGTAGTCTTCCATCGGCTTGTCGTTCGGGTTGGCCCAGGCTGCCTTGGTCGCATCGGAGAGCGGCAGGCCGATCTTCACGTTGGCAGGCGGAATGGCCTGGATGAACCACTTGTCCCACAGCTTGGCGAGGTCGCCATTCTTGATCTGGCCCTTGATGCTGTCGTCCACTGCCTTCTTGAATGCAGGGTCGTCCTTGCGGATCATGATCGCGATGGGTTCGACGCTCAACACTTCGCCGACGATCTTGTAATCGGCAGGCGTTTTTGCCTTGGCGATGTTCGACGCGAGGATGGACCCGTCCATCACGAAAGCATCTGCGCGGCCCGATTCGAGCAGCAGGAAGCTGTCGGAATGGTCCTTGCCGTAGAGCTCCTTGAAGTCGATGCCGCCAGCGCGTTCGTTCTTGCGCAGCGTCTGAACCGAGGTCGTGCCCGTGGTCGTCGCGACGGTCTTGCCGTTCAAGTCCTTGATGGACGTGATGCCCGAATTTGCCTTGACCGCGATGCGCACTTCTTCAACGTACGTGGTGACGGCGAAAGACACATCCTTGGCGCGCGTGGCGTTGTTGGTGGTCGAGCCGCACTCGATGTCGACGGTGCCGTTTTGCACCAGCGGCACCCGGTTTTGCGATGTGACGGGCTGGTACTTGGTTTCGAGCTTCTTGCCAGTCGCCTTTTCGAGGTCCTTGATGATGTTGGCGCAGACGTCGTAATGGAAGCCCGTGTACTGCCCGTTGCCCAGCGTGTACGACAGGCCCGACGATTCGCGAACACCTTCCGTGATGCTGCCTGCTGCCTTGATCTTGGCCAGCGTGTCGTTGGCCTGTGCAAATGCCCCACCTGCGATCAGCATCGAGATTGCCGTCACCACTATTTGCTTTTTCATTTAATCCACTCCTGAAAGAAAACCGAAAGAAAACAAACTAAATTTTAGGCATTCACGTTTTCGGGAACACCCGGGCCAACCCGGTGCACAGTGCACCACTGCCAGCCTTGCCCACCGCCGTTCGCATCGCCTTGGTGCGGTCAGGCGGTACTCAGTTGATCACAAACAACTAAGCAGTCTTTGTGCCTGCACACACGCTGAAGGTAATTGGCACCACTGTAGGACGAGACGCCACCAGGAGCCAATGCCATTTGCGGGCCTCGTTATGCGCATCCCTCATGATTTCTGCGCGCCCTGAACATCACGGCGCCGGCTGCCGCGACACCAGATACGCCCAGAGCGCGTCGGCCGCCGTCTTGGGTTGCACGCTCGCCTCGGCAGCGGCTTTGCCCCGGCCGGTCTTCGTCGCTGCCGGTGCGGTCGGCGTTTCGCGGTAGGCCCGGATTTCCATCGTGACTTCGAGCGTGTCGATCTCGGGCGGCAAGGCGCTGACCAGCTTGCGCGCGCGCACTTCTTTTCTTACTGCGCTGTAAGGCAAGAAGGCGATGCCATGGCCTTCGAGCGCCATCGCCTTCAAACCTTCGGCCATGTCGGTTTCATACACACGGTCGAGATGGATCGGCGTCACCGAACTCTTCAGCAACTGGTCGACCATGCTCCCCAGATAGGCCCCCGGCGCGTAACCCAGATACGGCAACGGCTGCCCAGGCCGGCCCGGCAGGCGCCAGCGCGGCGCGCCATCGGCGTCGGGCTTGACCCACGGCGCCATGACCTCTTCCCCCAGGCTCACCTGCTCATACCGATTGGCATCGAGTTGCAGCGGCAGCGACGGATGTTGATAGGCGATGAGCAAGTCGCAACTGCCTTCGACCAGCCGCAGCACCGCGTCGTGCACGTTGAGCGCGATCAGCCGGCTCTTGAGCGGCCCGAACTCCGAGCGCAGGCTGGTCACCCAGGCCGGAAAAAAAGTGAACGCCAGCGTGTGCGGCACGGCGAATTCGATCACGTCGTGCGCCGCCGCCGAATGACCGCGCAGCATGGCGCGGGTGCTCTGCAGGCCCTGCAGCATTTCGATGGCCTGGCCATACAAAGTCTGCCCCGCAGGTGTCAGCCGCGTGGGGTACGAGGTGCGGTCGACGAGATCGGTACCGGCCCATCCCTCCAGCGCCTGGATGCGGCGGGAGAACGCCGGTTGCGTCACGTGCCGCAGTTGGGCGGAGCGGCTGAAGCTGCGGGTTTCAGCCAGGCTGACGAAGTCTTCGAGCCACTTGGTTTCCATGGAAGCGGATTATGTTCTTTGGGCATGAGCGCCCAAAGCGGCGCGCCCCTCAAATGGGCGTGACCACGCCGCGTCCGGCGAAATGCCCTTCGACGTTTTCCAGGAAGCGCTTGAACGACGCTTCGGTGGCCTCCGGCGACCAGCCCGCCAGATGCGGCGTCAGGATCAGGTTGTCGAGCCCGATCAATGCTTCAGGACGCTTCGGTTCGCTTTCGTACACATCGATGCCGGCGCCTCCGAGGCGGCCATCGCGCAGCGCCGTCGCCAGCGCCTCGGTGTCGACGATGCTGCCGCGGCCGATGTTGACCAGGAAGCCCTTCGGACCCAGCGCGTCGAGCACTTCTGCATCGACGATGTGCTTCGTCGCCGCGCCGCCCGGTGCCGCGCATACCAACATGTCGGACCATTCGGCCAGTGCTTTCAGGTTGTCGAAGTAGCGGTGCGGAGAGCCCTCTTTCGGCTTGCGGTTGTGATAGCCGATGGTCATGTCGAAGCCGGCGGCGCGTTTGGCGATCTTCTCGCCGATGGTGCCCATGCCGAGGATGCCGAGCCGCTTGCCCGACACGTTGGGCGGCTGCGGGATCGCCAGACGCCAGACACCTTCGCGGCACAACCGGTCGAGCATGTGAAAGCCACGCACCGCGCCGATCAGAAGCCCGAAGGCGTGGTCGGCCACGCAATCGTCGTTGGTGCCCTGGCCGTTGGCCAGCGCGATGCCCCGCGCACGCGCCGCGTCGACGTCGACCAGCTCGTAGCCCGCGCCCATGCAGCACACCACTTCGAGCGCCGGCATGGCGTCCATCTCGGCGGCCGTCAGCCCGAGCACGCCGATGGTGAGCACGGCGCGAAACTTCGGCCCGTGTGCGGCGATGGCGGCTGCGCGCTCTTCGTTCGTCGGCGCGTAGGTCAGGTCGTAAAGCTCGGCAATGCGACCCTGGTGCTCGCTCGACAGCGTGTTGAGCGAAAGCACGGAAATCTTCTCGGACATTGTTGATTCAGCTCCTGGAAGGATGGCGAAAAATACTCAAAGCACCACCGGTGCCGCTTCGATCTTTTGCAAGGTCCACATCTGGGCGTACTTGCCTTTGCGCTCCAGCAGGTCGGCGTGCGTGCCGCGTTCGACGATGACTCCGCTTTCGAGCACGAGGATCTCGTGCGCATCGACCACCGTCGACAGTCTGTGCGCGATGACCAGCGTGGTCTTGTTCTGCGCTGCGCTCTTCAGCTCCGACTGGATGGCGCGCTCGTTGGCCGAGTCGAGCGCCGAGGTGGCCTCGTCGAAGATCACGATCGGCGGGTTCTTGAGCAGCGTGCGCGCGATGGCCACGCGCTGCTTTTCACCGCCCGACAACTTGAGCCCGCGCTCGCCCACCGGCGTGTCGTAGCCCTTCGGCGTGGCCGCGATGAAGTCGTGAATGCGCGCGGCCTTGGCTGCGGCCTCGACCTCCTCGCGCGTCGAGCCCGGTCGACCGTAGGCAATGTTGTATTCGACGCTGTCATTGAAGAGCACCGTGTCTTGCGGCACGATACCGATGGCCTGCCGCACGCTCGATTGCGTGACCTCGCGGATGTCTTCGCCGCCGATGCTGATGCGCCCTTGCTGCACGTCATAGAAGCGATAGAGCAGCCGCGCCAAGGTCGACTTGCCCGAGCCCGAAGGGCCGACGACGGCGACCGTCTTGCCGGCAGGGATCTCGAAGGTGACGTGTTTCAAGATGGGCCGCTCCGGCTCGTAGGCAAAGCTGACGTCTTCGAAACGGATGGTCGCGTCGCGCCCTGCCAACGGGCGCGAACCCGGAGAATCCTGGATCTCGCGGTCTTTCTCCATCAGCACGAACATCTTGTCGAGGTCGGTCAGGCTCTGCTTGATCTCGCGGTAGATCACGCCCAGAAAGTTGAGCGGAATGTAGAGCTGGATCATGAAGGCGTTGACCATCACCAGGTCGCCCAGCGTCATCCGCCCTTCGACCACGCCCGACGTCGCACGCCACAGCATCAGCACCAGGCTCACCGCGATCAACAGTTGCTGGCCGGTGTTGAGCATCGACAGCGTGCGCTGGCTCTTGATCGCGGCCTTGCGGTAGCGGTCAAGACTGGCGTCGTAACGCCTGGCCTCGAACTCCTCGTTGTTGAAGTACTTGACCGTCTCGTAGTTGAGCAACGAATCGACCGCACGGCTCTGCGCGACCGAATCGAGCTCGTTCATCTGCTTGCGAAACTGCGTGCGCCACTCGGTCACCGTCACGGTGAAGCTGATGTAGATGACCAGCGCGACGCCGGTGATCCAGACGAAGAGCGAATCGAACTTGACGCCCAGGATGCTCAGCACCAGCACCAGCTCGATGATGGTCGGCACGATGCTGTAGAGCGACATCGAGATCAGCGAATGCACGCCACGCGTGCCACGCTCGATGTCGCGCGTCATGCCGCCGGTCTGGCGTTCGAGGTGAAAGCGCAGGCTCAGCGCATGCAGATGCCGAAAGACCTCCAGCGAGATGCGACGTGCTGCACCTTCCGTCGCCTTGGCGAACACCAGCTCGCGCAACTCACCGAACAGCGATGTCGAAAAGCGCAGCAGTCCGTACGCCAGCAAAAGAGAGATCGGCACGATCAGCAGCGCCTGCGCCATGTCGGGCTTGGGCGTCATGGTGTCGACCAAATTCTTCAGCAGCACCGGTACGCCGACGTTGGCGACCTTGGCACCGATCATGAATGTCAGCGCGGCAATCACCCGCCATTTGTATTCCCAGAGGTACGGGAAGAGACGGCGCAGCGTGGCCCAGTCGGATCGGTCGCTGCGGGCGGGCGGGTGCCCGACCACGCCGGAGGCATCGGCAACCGGCATGGAAGGGGGGGGCATGGTTTCGCCGCTTCGACGCATGGGTGGACAATCGTGTTTGTAGTTATTGCCTCAGATTGTGCCCATGTCCGAATCTCCAAGTGCCAACGCGGTCGCCACCCTGAAGAGCCTGCCGCTCGACCAGGAACTGGTGCTCAAGGTCATCCCGATGCCGGCCGACGTCAACGCCAACGGCGACATCTTCGGCGGCTGGGTCATGGCCCAGTGCGACCTGGCCGGATCGGTGATTCCCGCGCGCTATTCCAAGGGGCGCATGGCCACCGTGGCGGTCAACGAATTCGTCTTCAAGCAGCCCGTGCGGCTCGGCGACATCCTGTCGTTCTATTCGAAGCTGGTGAAAATCGGGCGCACCTCGATCACGGTCACTGTCGAGGTGTTCGCCGAGCGGTTCACCGCGCAGGGCGACTATCTCAAGGTGACGCAGGCCACGTTCACTTATGTGGCGATCGACGATAACGGTCGACCCCGGGTGATCGAGCGGGACAACGCATGACCACCGCCACACTCCCCATTGCCCTGCTCGATGCGCGCAACTTCCCTTCGCACTTCGAAACCGAACAGGCGCTCGAAGACTTTCTTGCCACACCATCGCGTGAACTCGTCGACGACCTCGCCAAAGTCGAGGGCGACCTGATCATCCTCGGCGTCGGCGGCAAAATGGGGCCGACGCTGGCACGGCTCGCGCGCAACGCGCTGCCAGTTTCGCGCCGTGTGATCGCTGTCGCCCGCTTCAGCGAAACCGATGTGCGCACGATGCTCGAAGCGTACGGCATCGAAACCATAGCCTGCGACCTGCTCGACGCCGCGGCCATCGCCGCGCTGCCCGAGTGCCCCAACGTGATCTTCATGGCCGGCCGCAAGTTCGGCGCCGACGCCAACAACCCACTGACGTGGGCGATGAACACACACGTCCCGGCGCTCGTCGCCGATGCGTTTCGCAACTCGCGCATCGTGGCGTTCTCGACCGCCTGCGTGTACCCGTTCGTGCCGGTCATCGGCCAGGGCGCAGCGGAAGATCTGCCGCCGAATCCGCCCGGTGAATACGCCAACTCGTGCGTCGGGCGCGAGCGCATGTTCGAGTATTTTTCGCAAACGCATGGCACACCCGGCCGACTGCTCCGGCTCAGCTACGCCATCGACATGCGCTACGGCGTGCTGGCCGATGTGGCGCTCAAGGTGTGGCTCGGCGAGCCGGTGGACGTCACGATGGGCCACGTCAACGTGATCTGGCAGGGCGACGCCAACGCGCAGGCGTTGCGATGCCTCGCGGTCGCCACGGTGCCGACTTCGCCGATCAACGTGAGCGGACCCGAGACGACCTCGATCCGCTGGCTTGCCGCCGAGTTCGGACGCCGCTTCGACAAGCCGGTGCAGATCAAGGGCGAGGAAGCGCCGACCGCCTGGCTCATGAACACCAGCGAAGCCGAGCGGCTCTTCGGCTATCCCAAAGTGCCGTTGTCGCGACTCATCGGCTGGGTGGCCGACTGGATCGCACGCGACCAGCGCTTGTATGGCAAGCAGACGAAGTTCGAGGTGCGTGATGGCAAGTATTGAACGCCGATTCCTGGAGGTCGATCCATGCCGCTGAACCGATCCGATCTGCCCGCCGACGTGATGGCGCTGCTGGCGCAAGGCACCGTCATTCCCGCCCACCCCCTCGCACTCGATGCGCAGCGCCAGTTCGACCGCCGTCGCCAGCGCGCACTCACGCGCTACTACGTCGATGCCGGTGCCGGTGGTCTCGCGGTGGGCGTGCACACCACGCAATTCAGCATTCGCGAGCGCGGCTTGTTTGAACCCGTGTTGCGCGCAGCGATCGAAGACCAGCGCGCCTGGACCTCGCGACCGATGGCGATGGTCGCAGGCCTGTGCGGTGGCACGGCGCAAGCACGCGCCGAAGCACAAACCGCCGTCAGCCTCGGCTACCACGCCGGCTTGCTGAGCCTGGCCGCACTGGCATCGTCGTCAGAAGACGAATTGATCGCGCATTGCGAGTCGGTGAGCCAGGAGATTCCGCTGGTCGGCTTCTATCTTCAGACTGCGGTCGGCGGGCCGATCTTGTCCAGCGACTTCTGGCGCCGCTTCGCTTCGATCCCCAATGTGCTGGCGATCAAGGTCGCGCCGTTCAATCGCTATCGCACGATCGACGTAGTGCGCGGCGTGGTCGATGCGCGTGCCGAGGACCGCGTGTTTCTCTACACCGGCAACGACGACCACATCGTGCTCGACCTGGCCTTGCCATTCACGGCAATGCGCGACGGCGAGCCGGTGACGGTGCGGTTTCGCGGCGGGTTGCTCGGCCACTGGTCGGTATGGACATCGAGCGCGGTGAAGCAACTCGCACGCATCAAGGCGGAACTGGCTGCGAACGGCGGCATGCTCAGCTCCGACCTGCTGGCGCTCGACTCGCGTGTGACCGACAGCAACGCGGCGTTCTTCGACGTGCGCAACAACTTTGCGGGCTGCATCGCCGGCTGCCATGAAGTGCTGCGGCGTCAAGGCTTGCTCGAAGGCATCTGGTGCCTCGACCCCGCAGAAGGGCTCGGTGCGGGCCAGGCCGAAGAAATCGACCGGGTCTACCGCCTGCATGGTGATCTGGCCGACGACGCCTTCGTGCGCACCAACCTCGCGCACTGGCTGGACTGAACAACGCAGCGCCACGCCACGGGGCGCAGGCGCCTCAGACGTTCGAGAAGTCCGGCTTGCGCTTTTCCATGAAGGCGGTGAACGCTTCCTTTGCCGCCGGCGAACGCATCGCCGTCGCGAAGCTCTTGCCCTCGACACCGATGCGCTCCTGGACGGCAGCCTGCTGAGACAGCTTGAGCAGGCGCTTGGTCTCGACAAGCGCTGTCAGCGGTTTGGCCGCCAGCTTGCGTGCCTGCGACTGCGCGATGCCGTTGCATTCCATCGGCGGAACGACACGGTTGACCAGCCCGACTTCAAGCGCGGCTTCAGCCATGAAAGGCTCGCCCAGCAGCAGCGCTTCGGCCGCGCGGTGGTAGCCGAACATCTGCGGCACCAGCATGCTCGACGCTGCTTCCGGCACCAGGCCGAGGTTGACGAAGGGCAGTGAAAACGCCGCGTTGTCACCCGCGTAGACCAGGTCGCAATGGAACAGCAATGTTGTGCCGATGCCGACGGCGGGGCCGCAGACGCTGGCGACCAGCGGCTTGGGGAACGCCGCGATCACACGCAGGAAACGAATAGCAGGCGAGTCGGCTTCGGTCTGCTGCGCCGGCGCGGCGGCGGCCGCCATGAAGTCGGCGATGTCGTTGCCGGCGCTGAAGATGGTCGGGTCGCCCTGGATCAGCACGGTGCGCACGGCGTTGTCGTCCGCCGCTTTTTCGAGCGCGGTGGCGAGCGTGTCGTACATCGCCCCGGTGATGGAGTTCTTGCGCGCGACGCGGTTGAAGGTGAGCGTCAAGACGCCGGCTTCGGTGTGGCTGAGGATGTCTGTCATGTCAGTGTTTCGATGTGGAATTGAGTAGGGTCAGGCCAAGGCTTCGCGCACGAAATCCAGACGGTCCTGGCCCCAGAACATGTCGTCGCCGACGAACATCGTCGGGGCGCCGAAAACGCCGCGCGTCACGGCTTCTTGCGTCGTGGCCTTGAGCTGGTCTTTGGTCGCTTGTGCACTGGCCAGCGCGACCAGTTCGGCCGCGTCGAAACCAGCGGCCTGCAACACGCCGCCTACCGTGGCGGGGTCGTTCATGTTCAGGCCGTCGACCCATATCGCCTGGAACACCGCGTCGGCATAGCTGGCGAAACGTTCGGGATGCTGCATCTGCACGCCGGTCGCACCGCGCATCAGCAGCAGCGTGTTGATGGGGAAGTGCGGGTTGTGCGCGAACGGCACGCCGTAGCGCTTGGCAAAGCGCTTCAGGTCGGCGTTCATGTACGGCCCTTTGGACTTGATGTCGGCTGGCGAGTGATTGCCGGTGGCCTGGAACACGCCCCCCAGCAGCATCGGCTTCCATGCCAGCGTGGCGCCGGTGTCGGCTGCGATGTGCGGCAGCTGCGTTGCCGCGAGGTAAGCAGCCGGGCTGCCGAAGTCGAAGTAGAAATCGATGGTCTTGTCTGTCATGGTGTTTCCTCTTTTGCCGTTCGTTCCGACATTCTTGCCGTCATTCTTCGATCACTCTTTGTAGTAGACGATCTGGTTTGAAGTCACCAGTAGCGCACCGGTTTCTTCGCTCCAGAGTTCGGCCGTCTGATCGAAAAAGCCGTTGCGAAACTGCTGTGCGCTCGCGCGGCCCAGCAGACAGCCGGAGCCGACCTCGGCCAGTTGCGCTGCGCTGGTGTGGAAGTAGGTCGTGATCGACACCGTGCCGGCCGGCACGACCTTGGCGCGACGGAGCCAGACGCGCGGATAGAACATATCGCTCATGGCCGTGAGCGATGCGAAATCGAGCGCGCGCGGTTGGGCGTCGCGCAGCCACAAAACAGTTTCGCTGTGCTCGCCGCTGCCGTCCCACATCGTCGGCACCGCACCGCTGACCGGGCGCATGTCGTACAGCTGAATCCACGCGACGCCTGCCGGGCCGATGCTCATGCGCGACACCTTTTCAGGCCGCGGCACGTCGGGCATGGGCAGGTCGTTCTGGCTCCATGTTTCGCGCCGCACGGCGGTGACAACCGTCGCGGTGGTGTTCACTTGCGGTGTACCGTCGGCGTCGGGCTGGCTGATTTGCACCGTCCAGTGCTGCGTCGACCGATTGGTGCGCACCGCGATGGCTTGCACTTCGAACGGCCCAGCCGAGATGGCCGCTGCGAAGTTGACCGTCAACGCGATCGGCGAGCCCAACAGGTCCGGATGCTGGAGCACGGACTGCAGCACGAGCGCCGCGGTCATGCCGCCGAACGGGCCGACCATGATCCAGTGATCCGGGCTGGTGGCGCCAGCGAACTGGCCAACGCGCAGATCGCTGTGCTTCAGCGCCAATGCCTTGTCGAAGGGGTGCTCTGTCATCGGTGTCCGTCTCTTCGTTGTTTTCGTTGTTTGCAGCGCCGTCGTTTTCCGATGTGGCCGATGGCCTCGAGGCTCAGACTCTTTCGAAAATTCCTGCAGCGCCCTGCCCCATGCCCACGCACATCGTGACCATGCCGTATTTCAGATTCTTGCGCCGTAGCGCATGAACGACTGTCGCCGAACGGATAGCGCCCGTCGCGCCCAGCGGATGACCGAGCGCGATCGCGCCGCCCATCGGATTCACCTTGCTCGGGTCGAGTCCGAGCGTGTTGATGACCGCCAGCGATTGCGCCGCGAAGGCTTCGTTCAGCTCGAACCAGTCGATGTCTTCGTGCTTCAGTCCGGCATATCGCAATGCAGCTGGGATCGCCTCGATCGGTCCGATGCCCATGATGTGCGGTGGCACGCCCTTGCTGGCGAAGCTGACGAAGCGCGCGAGCGGCGTCAGGTCATATTGCTTGCAGGCTTTTTCGCTGGCGAGGATGAGCGCGCCGGCGCCGTCGGAGGTCTGTGAGCTGTTGCCGGCCGTGACCGTGCCGCGGGCGGCGAACACGGTGCGCAGCTTGGCCAGGCCTTCGATCGACGTGTCAGGGCGCGCGCCTTCGTCGAGGCTGACGATGCGGCTCTTCGCGATCGACTTGCCGGTTTCCAGATCGGGCGCACGGTCGGTCACTTCGATCGGCGTGATCTCGTCGGCGAACTCCTCGGCCTTCTGCGCGGCCAGTGCCTTCTGGTGCGATGCGAGCGCGAACGCATCCTGCGCGTCGCGGCTCACCTTCCATTGCTGCGCGACCTTCTCTGCCGTCAGGCCCATGCCGTAGGCGATGCCGACGTCGCCCTCGCGTTCGAAGATCGATGGCGACAGCGACGGTGCGTTGCCCATCATCGGCACCATGCTCATGCTCTCGACGCCGGCCGCGATCATCACGTCGGCCTCGCCCACGCGAATGCGGTCGGCCGCCATCTGCACCGCAGAGAGGCCCGACGCGCAAAAACGATTCACCGTGATGCCGCCGATGCTGTTCGGCAACCCTGCCAATACCGCGCCGATGCGCGCGATGTTCAAGCCTTGCTGCGACTCCGGAATGGCACAACCGCAGATGATGTCTTCGATGGCCTTAGGGTCGAGCCGCGGCACCTGCGCGAGTGCGGCGCGCAAGGTGGTCGCGAGCAGGTCGTCGGGGCGGTAGTTGCGGAAGAAACCACGGTGCGATTTGCCGATGGGCGTGCGCGTGGCGGAGACGATGTAGGCGTCCTGGAGTTGTTTCATGGCGTTGATTCCTTTGTATGGGTCCCCTCTCCCGCAAGCGGGAGAGGCATCAGATTTGTTCCCTCTCCCGCTTGCGGGAGAGGGGATTCGACAAGGACGTGCGCGCGGTCATGCTCTCTTGCTCAGTTCCGCACCGGCTTCCCGGTGCTCAGCATCCCCATGATCCGTTCCTGCGTCTTCGGATGGACGATCAGCGAGCAGAAGGCCTTGCGTTCCAGCGTCATCAGATACGCCTCGGTCACCAGTGAGCCGGCATCGATGTCGCCGCCCGTGACCACGCCGGCGATCAGGCTGGCGATATGGAAGTCGTGCGCGCTGATGAACCCGCCGTCGCGCATGTTGACCAGCTGCCCCTTGATCGTCGCAGCGCCGCTTCGGCCGGCCACGCGGAATGTGCGGCGCAACGGCGCGCGGTAGCCGGCATCGGCCATCGCCTTCGTCTGCTGCAGCGCGACGTAGAGAAGCTCGTCCTTGTTCGGCACGATCACGTCGCTGTCGAGCAGGTAGCCGAGCTTCTTCGAATCGAGCGCGCCGGTGCCGACCTTGGCCATCGCGGCGGCCGTGAAGCCTTCGGTCAGGAACGGCAGCAGGTCGCTGCCAGTCGATGCTTCGGCGTTCTCGGCCGCACGGCGCGCGATGTACGTCAGGCCACCGGCACCGGGGATGAGGCCTACGCCGACCTCGACCAGGCCGATGTAGCTTTCCATCGCGACGACACGCTTTGCCGAATACACCGCCAGCTCGCAACCGCCGCCCAGAGCCAGGCCGCGAACGGCCGAGACCACCGGCACGCTCGCATAGCGGATCTTCAGCATGACGTTTTGCAACTCGGCCTCTGCCCCTTCGACCGCGCCGATGCCGGCGACCACGAAGGCCGGCAGCATCGCCTGCAGATCGGCGCCGACCGAGAACATCTCGTCGGGCGACCAGATCACCAGGCCCTTGTATTCGGCTTCGGCCAGCTCGACCGCAGCGCCCAGCGCCTCGGCCACGTCGGGGCTGATCGCATGCATCTTCGAATGAATGCTGGCGATGAGCACGTCGCCATCGAGCGTCCACACGCGGACATCGCCTTCGTCGCTGATCGTGGTGCCGGCCTGGTTGGCGTCCACCGCGTTCGAACCCAGCACACTCTCGGGGAACAGCTGGCGCGCATGCACCGGCAGCTTGCGTTGCGGCACGAACTGACCTTGCGACGCGCTCCACGAACCTTCGGGTGTGTGCACGCCGCCGGCCTTGGCAACGGCACCTTCGAACACCCACTTCGGCAGCGCCACCGTGCTCAGCGCCTTGCCGGCATCGATGTCTTCCTGAATCCACTTGGCGACTTGCAGCCATCCCGCCTCTTGCCACAGCTCGAACGGACCCTGCTTCATGCCGAAGCCCCATCGCATCGCGAAGTCGACATCGCGCGCGCTCTCGGCGATGGTCGCCAGATGCACCGCGGCGTAGTGAAAGCTGTCGCGCAGGATCGCCCACAGGAACTGGCCTTGCGGGCCCTCGCTTTCGCGCAGCAGCTTCAGCCGCTCTGCTGGCGGGCGTTTCAACATGCGGCCGTAGACCTCGTCCGCCTTCTCGCCGGAAGGCACGTAACCACCCTGGCCTTCATTGGCCTTCAGGTCGAAGCGCAGGATGTCGCGACCGACTTTCTTGAAGAAACCCGCTTTGGTCTTTTGCCCCAGGTTGCCCAAATCCAGCAACTTGGCGAGCACCGGCGGCGTCGTGAAGTTGGCATAGAACGGATCGCTCTCGGCGTTCAGGTTGTCCTGCAAGGTCTTGACCACGTGCGCCAACGTGTCGAGGCCCACCACGTCGGCCGTGCGGAAGGTACCTGAGCTCGCGCGGCCCAACTTCTTGCCCGTCAGGTCGTCGACGATGTCCGGCGTGAGGCCGAACTTCTCGACTTCCTTCAACGTCGCCAGCATCCCGGCGATGCCAACGCGATTCGCGATGAAGTTGGGCGTGTCGTGCGCCCGCACCACGCCCTTGCCGAGCGTACTGGTGACGAAAGTTTCAAGCTGATCGAGCACCACGGGCTGCGTGGTCGGCGTGTTGATCAGCTCGACCAGGAACATGTAGCGCGGCGGGTTGAAGAAGTGAATCCCGCAGAAGCGTGGCTTCAATTGTTCGGGCAACGCCTCGCTCAACTTGGTGATCGAGAGGCCCGAGGTGTTCGACGCCAGGATCGCGTGCTTGGCGACGTGCGGCGCGATCTTCTTGTACAGGTCGAGCTTCCAGTCCATGCGCTCGGCGATCGCTTCGATCACCAGGTCGCATTCGCCAAGCTTGGCCAGGTCGTCTTCGTAGTTGGCGATTTCGATCAACGCCGCATCGGCCACGTCGCCAAGCGGGGCCGGCTTGAGCTTCTTCAGGTTGTCGATGGCGCGCGTGACGATGCCGTTCTTAGACCCTTCTTTCGCGGCGAGGTCGAACAGCACGACCGGCACGCGCACGTTGACGAGGTGCGCCGCGATCTGCGCGCCCATGACGCCGGCACCGAGCACGGCGACTTTTTTTACATTGAATGTGGACATGATTTGTTCGGCGTGGGTCACTGGGCTCTCACCCATGTTTGCGTGCGCCAGAAGGGGCCGAGGTAGCCGCGCACTTCCAGCTTCCTGCCGCCATCGATCGGCGTGAAGGCAGCGCGGTATTCCTTGCCGTTTTCAGGGTCGAGGATCTTGCCGCCTTCCCAGACGTCCTTGCCTTCGACCTTCTTGCCGCCGCGGATGATGTCGAGCCCGACGATGGGCTTGCCCTTGCGCTCATCGGTGCATTCGTCGCACACCGAATCGGCGGCCGCGTCCTTCTTGAGCGTCTTCTCGATGCGGCCGTCGAGTGCGCCTCGCGTCTCGACGATGCGGATCTCGGCGTGGACTTCGCCGGTCTTGTCGTCGACGTTGCGCCAGAGGCCGACAGGTGAGCTTTGTGCCAGCGCGGCGCTGGCGCCAGCGAGCAGCGCAAGGGTGACGAGCGCGGTCTTCATGCCAGCGCCGCGTCCGTGTCCATCAGCACCTTGCTGCCGGCCCGCGCGGTGCGCATCAGCGTCGCGGTCTCGGGGAACAGCTTCGCGAAGTAGAAGCGCGCCGTCTGCAGCTTGGCGACATAGAACGGGTCGGTGTTGCCAGCGGCGATCTCGCGCAACGCGACCTGCGCCATGCGCGCGAACAGATAACCAAACACGAAGTGACCGGCCACGCGCAAGTAGTCGACCGCAGCCGCACCCACTTCGTCGGGGTTCTGGAATCCCTTGAAGCCGATCTCCGTCGTGAACTTGGTGAGTTGATCTCCCAGCACCGCAACCGGGGTGATGAACTCGCTCATCTTCTCGTTCACGCCTTCTTCGGCTACCAGCGCACCGACCAGCTTGCCGAACTTCTTGAGCGATGCGCCGTTGTTGCCAAGGATCTTGCGGCCCAGCAGATCCAGCGACTGGATCGTGTTGGTGCCTTCATAGATCATGTTGATGCGGTTGTCGCGCGTGAACTGCTCCATGCCCCACTCCGTGATGAAGCCATGGCCACCAAACACCTGCATGCACGCGTGGGTCGCGATGTGGCCGTTGTCGGTGATGAAGGCCTTGACGATGGGCGTGAGCAACGCGACCAGTTCGCCCGAGTCCTTGCGCACCTTCTCATCCGGATGGTCGTGTTCCTTGTCGAGCAGCAGGGTGCAGAAGATCTGCAGCGCGCGACCGCCTTCTGCGTAGGCCTTGGCGGTCAGAAGCATCTTGCGCACGTCGGGGTGCACGATGATCGGGTCGGCTTCCTTGTCCTTTGCCTTCGGGCCGGTCAGCGAGCGCATCTGGACGCGGTCCTTGGCATAGGCCAAAGCGTTCTGATATGCCACTTCGGTCAGGCCGAGCGACTGATTGCCGACGCCGAGCCGCGCCGCGTTCATCATCACGAACATGGCAGCGAGCCCCTTGTGCGGCTGCCCCACCAGCGAGCCGATGGCGCCGTCGATCACGATCTGCGCGGTCGCGTTGCCATGAATTCCCATCTTGTGTTCGAGCCCGCCGCAATAGATCGGGTTGCGCTCGCCGAGAGAACCGTCGGCGTTGACGTGGTACTTGGGCACCGCGAACAGGCTGATGCCCTTGCTGCCCTTCGGCGCATCCGGCAGTCGCGCGAGCACCAGGTGAATGATGTTGGGCGCCATGTCGTGCTCGCCGGCGGAGATGAAGATCTTGTTGCCGGTGAGCTTGTAGGTGCCATCCACCTGCGGCTCGGCCCTGGTGCGCAGCATGCCGAGGTCGGTGCCGCACTGCGGTTCGGTCAGGCACATGGTGCCGGTCCACTCGCCGCTGGTGAGCTTGGGCAGGTAGGTCTTCTTTTGCTCTTCGGTGCCGTGCGCGACCAATGCCTCGTACGCGCCGTGCGAGAGGCCCGGGTACATCGTCCACGCCTGGTTGGCGCTGTTCATCATTTCGAAAGTGCACTGGCTCACCACGAAAGGCAGACCCTGACCGCCGAATGCCGGGTCGCACGACAGCGCCGGCCAGCCGCCTTCGACGTACTTGGCGTACGCCTCCTTGAAGCCCTTGGGCGTGGTCACTTCATGCGTCGTCCGGTCGAGCACGCAACCCTCCTGGTCGCCGGTGATATTGAGCGGGAAGATGACTTCGGACGCGAACTTGCCGGCCTCTTCGATCACGGCGTTGATGGTGTCGGCGTCGGTGTCGGCATGGGCCGGCAAGGCCTTGAGCTCGTCGGCAACGTGAAAGACTTCATGCAGCACGAATTGCATGTCACGCAGCGGCGGGTTGTAGATCGGCATGGGGAAAATGCTCCTGGGCAGTTCGAAGAGAAGAAAAAAGAAAGCGAAAAGACGGGGCGACTCAGCGCACGCGCTTGAGCGGCGGTTTGGCGGCAGCCGGGCGCGGTGCTGCCGGCGTCGCACAGCGCTCGAGCAGGTTGTCGAAGCCGCGACGGGCCCGCTCGATCGAGCCGGGCACGCGCAGAAAGCGCGCTTCGTAGTGGAGGGCGAGGATCAGGCCGTGGATTTCGAAAGCGATCTGCCGCGCATCGGCGTCGGCTGCCAGGTGCGCTTCGTCCTGTGACTGCACGATGGCGCGCAGCACCGCGGCCTGCCAGATGCTGACCGACTCGACCAGCGCATCGCGCACGGGGCCGGGGCGGTCGTCGAACTCGGTCGCGCCGCTGATGTAGATGCAGCCGGAGTCGATTTCTTCCGACGTGCGCTTCATCCAGTTGTCGAACATGGCACGCAGCCGCGGCAGCCCGCGGGCAACGGAAAGCGCGGCGTAGAACACTTCCTGCTCGAAACGCGCGTGGTACTCGCGCACCACCGAAATCTGCAGTTCCTCACGCGAGCCGAAATGGGCGAACACGCCCGACTTGCTCATCTTCGTGATCTCGGCCACGGCGCCGATCGACAGGCCTTCCAGGCCGATCTGCTGCGCCAGGTTGAGCGCGGCGTCGACGATCACGGCCTTGGTCTGCTGCCCCTTCTGGGCCGCGCGGGCGTTTTTGGCGGGAACGGCATCGAGGGACATGGGTGGTGCAAAATAAAACGAACGGTCGTTCTATTTTGCACGCATTGACTCCACGCCGACCAAAGTCCGACGGTCACGAAAGGTTAATCAGAAGCCTGTGCGGGGACGCTCAGTCGAGCGTCATTCGTACTTCTGTCCGTTCCGAATCAGCTCCGGCGTGCCGATAACTTCGTTCAGCCCGTCGAAATCCAGCATGCGATCGCGCCACGGCTGCGTGGTGCGATGGGCCTGCAGGCTGCCGTAGTAGCCCTGCAGCGTATGCACGACGGCGCGCGCGGTGCCGCCCGGAAAGATCGCGATACGAAAGCCGTGCGCCTGCAATGCATCGGCGTCGTGAATCGGCGTCTTGCCGCCTTCGACCATGTTCGCCAGCAGCGGCACGCGATGCGCGAAGCGGCTGCAGGCCGCGTCCATCTGCTCGGGCGAGCGCAGCGCCTCGATGAACAGCGCGTCCACGCCGGTCGCCAGATAGGCCTCGGCGCGGTCGAGCGCCGCGTCTAATCCTTCGACGGCCGCAGCATCGGTGCGCGCGAGGATCAGCGTGTCTGCGGAAGTGCGCGCGTCGAGTGCCGCCTGCAGCTTGCCGACCATCTCGCGCACCGGCACCACGGTCTTGCCGTCGAGGTGGCCGCAGCGCTTGGGAAAGGTCTGGTCTTCGATCTGGACCATCGCGGCGCCCGCGCGCTCGAAGCCGCGCACCGTGCGCTGGGTGTTGAGCGCGTTGCCGAAGCCGGTGTCGGCATCGACGATGACCGGCAAACGCACCCGCTCGGTGATGCGCGAGAGCGTGTCCTCGACTTCAGTGAAAGTGGTGAGGCCGATGTCGGAGCGCCCGAGCCGCGTGTAGGCGATCGAGGCGCCCGAAAGATACAGCGCCTCGAAGCCTGCCTGCTCCGCCACCAGCGCGCTGAGGGCGTCGTAGACGCCGGGCGCGAGCACGATGTCGTTGCGCGCCAGCCGGGTCTTCAATGTTTCATTCGCCATTCGATTCCTTCGGGTTGCCGATGAGCTTGGCCGCCGTGGTTGCAGTCGCTGCAGTCGCTGCGGCAAGGTAGCCACCCGCCACCGCGCTCAGCAAGCCGTTGCCGGAGAGATAGCCCCACACCGCATTGCCCGACACACCGCCCGCTGCCCCCCCGGCGGCCAGCAGGTTGGGCAGCACGCTGCCGTCTTGCCGCAGCACGCGCATGTCGGGTGCGACATCGAGCCCGCCCTGCGTATGGAACAGCGCACCCGTGACCTTCACCGCGAAGTACGGCGCCACGAGCGCGCGCGAAAAGCTGCGGCCATCGGGCTGCGCTGACGCGTGCCCCCTGTCCATGCCCATGCCCATGCCCATGCCCATGCCCATGACATCAAGCGTGGCTTGCAAAACGACCTCGTCGCAACCGATGCACGCGGCCAGTTGCGCCACGGATTCGCAGCGGCGCAACGCACCCGCTGCCTCCGCTTCGCAGAAGTCCGGAAAGCCCCGCGCCAGCGCGAGCAGCGGCGCGTCGAACACGTTCCAGGCGATGCCATCCGGCTGCGCCAGCACCTGCACCGCGGCCTCGGAGTAGCCCCGCGTTTCGTCGTGAAAGCGCCGGCCTTCGCGGTTCACCTGGATGCCGCCTTCCATCATCACGGCCCAGGTCATCAGCGCGCCTTGCGGCGTCACCCAGGAGCCGTGACCCTGGTAGCCGCCGAGGTCACGCGACCGGGCACCCAACGCTTCGCCCCAAAGAACGGCGCTGCCGTCGTTGCCGGCATGACCACCGAAGGTCGCATCCGCCATCTCGGGCAGCAGCATGCGCACCATCTCCGCATTGCCGCCAAAGCCGTTGCAGGCCAGCAGCAGCACATCGCACGCCAGTCGTTCTTCACGGCCATCGGGGCGCCGGTAGCCGACGCCGATGACGCGGTCTTCCTCATCGAGCCACAGCGTGTCGACCAGCGCCTGCGTCAGCACCGGAATGCCCGCCGCTTCCACCGCGGCCTGCAACCGCGCCATCAACGCCGCGCCGGTCTTCTGCGGCAGCGCGTGCATGCGGTGCCGGCTGTGGCCCGGATAGAGAAAGCCATCGAGCACGATCCAGTCGAATCCGTGCCGCTCTTGCAGCGCGTCGAGCGCGGGGCCGATCGCTTGCGCGTACGCCTGCACCAGCGCAGGGGCCGCATCGCCATGCGCCTTGGCCTGGATGTCGGCGGCAAAGCGATCGGCGCTGTCGTCGACGATGCTTTGCGCCCGTTGCGCGCGCGTGTCCGGCGCGGGGATGAAGCCCGACGACAGCGCGGTCGAGCCGCTCGGCACTGCGTCGCGTTCGAGTACCACGCAGTCGATGCCGGCGTCGTGCAGCATCAGCGCCGCGGTGAGGCCGCAAGCGCCGGCGCCGACGATGGCGACCGAGGTTTGCACCTCTGCATCGATTCGGTTGGCGCGGCGTATCTCGCGCTTCAAGGCAAAGGTCGATTCCGTCGCGGTCATGCCAACGCGCCCACGAAGCCCGCGCAGTCAGTGACCTCCGCCACGTTGCGCATGTCGGCCAGCGATATTTGATGTCGCTCGTCGCCGAAAGCGGCGCAGCCATCGCCCAGCACCAGGGTGCGGTAGTCGCGCATGTGAGCGTCGCGCACCGTGCTGGCCACGCCGCCGTTGGTGACGATGCCGCAGACCGCCACCGTGTCGATGCCGGCGCGCCGCAGCACCCAGTCGAGCTGCGTGTTGAAGAAGGCCGAGTAGGCGACCTTGCTCACGGTCACATCGATCAGCCCGCCCAACGCATCGACGTTGGCCTGGCCCCAGCTGCCGGGCGCGAAGTCGCCCTGCTTCAGGTACGGGCGCAGCGCCATCAGGTGCGGCGAGATCATCGGCGCACCCGAAGCATCGGGCCACAGCGTGAACTGGCTGGCGACGACGAGCCCTCCCGCAGCCTTCAGCGCGCGTGCGACTGCAGCGACCCGCTCGGGCAAAAGCAACGCCGGCGGGTTGGTGTCGCCGCCGCGTGCGTAGGCGCCCTTTGCATCGAGGAAGTCGTTCTGCAGGTCGATGATGACCAGCGCGGTCTGCGATGGGACGACCGCCTCAATGCCTTTAGCGTCCCCGCTCATGACAGCCGCACCAGCAGGTTGCCGAAGGCATCGACCTCGGCGTGAAAACCGGGCTCGAGCCACACGGTGGTGTCGGCCTGCTCCAGGATCGCCGGCCCGTCGATGCGCGCGCCGACCGGCAAGTCCAGCCGTGCGTAGCGCGTCGCGTCGTGCCATCGGCTCTGATGAAACACGCGCTGCGTTCCGAGCGGCGCGGTGCTGCCCGTGCCTTCCGGCGCCAGCACCGCCAGGTCGAACTTGGGCCGCACGCCGATGCGCGCGTAGCGCAGGTTCATGACGCGGATCGGGATGCCATTGAGCACGCGACCGAAGGCGACGGCGTACGCAGCCTCGAAGGCGCTGCGAATCGACTCGCGCGTCAACGTCGCCCCGCTGCCCTCGGGCAAGGTCACGGGCAAGGTGTGGGTCTGTCCCGCATAGAGCATGTCGAGCGCCACCACCTCGCGCACTGCATCGAAGCGGACGCCCGATGAGTCGAGCCGGGCCTGGCACGATGCCGCGAGCGTCGCGACACGCTGCCGCAGATCGGCGACATCGACATCGGCGAGCGGCCGGTTGATGGTCTGCACCGCGTCGTGCCGCATGTCGGCGATCACGCAACCCAATGCCGAGGTGACGCCGGGATAGCGCGGCACGATGCCGGTCGAGACACCGACCTCGCGCATCATGGCGCACACATGCAGCGCGCCGCCGCCGCCGAACGGCATGTAGGCGAACTTGCGCGGATCGTGGCCGCGCTCGATAGACACCAGCCGGATCGCGCCGGCCATGCGTGCATTGGCCACCGTGAGGATGGCTTCCGCCGCCGCGTACACATCGAGCCCGAGCGGCTGTGCCACATGCAGCTCGATCGCTTCGCGCGACTTCTCTGCATCGAGCGCTGCCAGCAAGCCACCACCGAGTGGACGATCGGCAGCGATGCGACCGAGCAGCACGTTGGCATCGGTGACGGTCGGGCGCATGTTGCCGCGGCCATAGCACGCCGGGCCGGGCACGCTGCCCGCAGATTCGGGACCGACCTGCAGCATGCCGCTGGCATCGACCGAGGCGATCGAACCACCACCCGCACCGATGGTTTCGATCTGGATCATCGGCGAGCGGATCACCATGCCGAACTCGATGGCGGTCTGCGCGGCCAGCGCCGCTTCGCCGTTGGCGACCAGCGAAACGTCGAACGAGGTGCCGCCCATGTCGCCGGTGATGGCGTCGGGGAAGCCGGCTGCGCGCGCGATGGCGGCGCATGCGATGACGCCCGCGGCCGGGCCGGAGAGCGCGGTGCGCACCGGCAGGTCGCTCGCGGTCTGGCGCGACATGACGCCGCCGTTGCTTTGCACCACCAGCAGTTCGCCGTCGAAGCCTTGTGCGCGCAGGTCCGACTCCAGTCGCGCGAGGTAGCTACCGACAACGGGCTGCAGCGCGGCATTGAGCGTGGCGGTCGAGCAGCGCTCGAACTCACGGATCTCGGGCAACACTTCGTGCGCCGATGTGACGTGCGCGTTGGGCCATAGTTCGCGCACGGCGGCCACCGCCTATTGCTCGTTCACCGGGTTGGCGTAGGTGTTGATGAAGAAGACACAGACCGCTTCGCAACCGGCTTCGAGCAGCGCACGGGTCTGCTGGCGCACCTGCGCCAGATCGACCGGCGTGTGCAGCGTGCCGTCGGCCAGCACGCGCTCGTCGACCTCCAGCCGCAGGTCGCGCGGGACCACCGGCAGGAAGGCGCCGCGCAGTCCCCAGGTTTGCGGCCGGTCGCGGCGGCGCATCTCCAGCACGTCGCGGAAACCGCGCGTCGTGATGATGCCGGTGCGCGCCACCTTGCGCTCCAGCAACGCGTTGGTGCCGACGGTCGTGCCGTGCACGATGGTGGCGATGGCCGCGGCCGAATCGGCCACGCGCGCCACGCCGTTCATGAAGCCGCGCGCTTCTTCGCCGCGGGTCGACGGCACCTTGACGATGCGCGCCGTGCCCTTCGCTTCGTCGAGCACGAAGAGGTCGGTGAAGGTGCCGCCGACATCGACGCCTACCACGAGTCCGGACGCCAGACCGTGCGCTGAGCCGGACGTGCTCTCTTTAATGATTTCCGTCATTTCACGTAGCCCATTGCGTGGTCGTTCTTCTGCGCTTCTTCACTGCGTTCGGCGAATGAACCCCAGCCACCGCCGCCCGGTGTCTCGAGCCGCACGCGCTCGCCCTGCGCCAGCCGGATGCCATGCATCTTCGACACCATCGGCGGCGTTTGCCATTGGCCATCGTTCTCGTAGCGGAACACGTTGAGCGCGCCGCTGCCGCCGCCTGCGATGCCCTTGGGCGGCGAGCTGCCGCGCTCGCCGAACAGATAGACCTCGGCATCTTTTTCGAGCAGTTCGATCTCGTAGACCGCGCCGAGCCCGCCGCGGTATTGGCCCTCGCCGCCCGAATCGGGTCGCAGCGACCATTCGGTGAAACGCACCGGGTACGCCGCCTCGAGGATTTCGAGCGGCGGGATGGTGGCGGTGGAGATCGGCGCGTTGGCGTGCGATAGCCCATCGCCTGCCGAGTGGCCACCATGGCCGCCGCCGAAGAAGCTGAACAGCACCCAGCGCTGACCCTTGCGCGCTGCATCGGTGCGATGCCCGGCGATCGACAGCGCGTTGATGGTGCCGTAGGCATGCGCCACCGCACGCTGCGGATCGGCCTGTGCGGCGGCGCTGAAGATCACGTCGATCATGCGCAGGATGGTCTCGGTGTAGCCGCCGACCGGACGCGGCCGCTCGCAGGTGATCACCAGCTTGTCGGGCATGACGAAGTCGACCGCGTCGAGCACGCCGGCGTTGGCCGGCACGTCCGGGAACAGGTGCTTGAGCGCGACGTAGCAGGCCGCCACCGACGTAGCGCGCGAAATGTTGACCGGCCCCGCGCACTGTGGCGAGGTGCGCGAGAAGTCGAGCGTGAGCCGGTCGCCCGCCACCGTCATGTCGAGCGCGATGGTCAGCGGCTCGTTCACGATGCCGTCGTTGTCGAGCAGGTCCTCGAAGCTGTAGCGGCCGTCGGGCAACGAAGCGATGTGCGAGCGCATCAGCTTGAGCGCCCGGCTGCGCAGCTCGCCCATGGCTTGCAGCACGGTGGCGTCGCCGTATTCGTCGAGCAGGCCGTCGAGGCGACGCGTGCCGAGCTGCAGCGCGGCGAGCTGGCCGTTCAGGTCGCCCCAGAGGCTGTCGGGCAGGCGCGTGTTCGCGCGCAGGATGGCGAGCACGTCGGGGTCGAGCACGCCGTTACGCACGATGCGCACCGGCGGGATCTGCACCGCCTCCTGCCAGCATTCGGTGGCGGCCGGGTTGTAGTTGCCGGGCACCGCGCCGCCGACGTCGTGCCAGTGCGCGGCCGAGGCCATGTAGCAGTACAGCTTGCCGCTGCGGAAGAACGGCTTCACCAGCTTGAAGTCGTTGGCGTGCGTGCCGCCGTCGTACGGATCGTTGCTGATCCAGATGTCGCCGTCCTGCATGCCGCCACGCGGCTCGGCGGCGCTGGCGGTGGCGCGCACCGCGAAAGCCATCGCGCCGACGAACACCGGCAGGCCCGACTTGCCCTGCACCAGCGTGTCGCCGGTGGTCGCATCGTAGAGGCCGTGGCAGGCGTCGTGGGCCTCCGCGATGATCGGATTGAAGGTGCTGCGATAGAGCGTCGCGTCCATCTCGTCGGCCACCTGTTCAAGGCGGCCGCGCAGCACGGCGAGCGTGACGGGGTCGAGCACGGCAGGCGCCGCAAGGGTTGTGTTGTCAGGCATCGAGAGGTTCCTTGCCAGCACGCTGGCGTAACTGATTCATCAAGCCGCCGGCTCTCACCATGTCGACCAGAAAGCCGGGGATGGCTTCGCAGGCGAGGCGTGTGCCGTCGGGGTCGATCACGGCGGGCGCGGTCAGGTCGAGGGAGATGCGATCGTCATCCTTCAACGTCTCGGCTTCGGCGCAGGTCAGCAGCAACAGTCCCACGTTGAACGCATTGCGAAAGTACAAGCCGCTGTAAGAAGGCGCGATCACCGCGGCCACGCCCAAATGCACCAGCGCCGCGGCGGCTTGTTCGCGCGAAGAGCCGATGCCGAAGTTGGGTCCGGCCACGATCACGTCGCCGGGCCGCACTTCGCGTGCGAACTCGGGGCGCACGGTTTCGAGGCAGTAGGTCGCGATGATGTCGATGCCGTGCTTCATCGCATGGCCCGGTGCGAGCAGGTCGGTATCGATGTCGGCGCCGAGGCGCCAGACCTTGTGCAGCGATGGCGGTGTCTGCGGTGTCTGCAGCGCTTGCAACGTCATGCCAGCACCTCGCGCGGGTCGGTGACTCGGCCACGCAAGGCCGCAGCGGCCACTGTGTAGGGCGAACCCAGGTAGACCCGTGCACTCGGCGAGCCCATGCGCCCCTTGAAGTTGCGGGCGGTGGTCGACATCACCGTGATGTCGTCGCCCATCGGATCGCCGTAGCCGGCGCAGGCGCCGCACGCGGTCGGGAACAGTTCGGCGCCAGCGTCCATCAAGGCTTGCAGCACGCCTTCGTCGCGCGCCAGTTCCTGGTCGCGAAGACTGGCGGGCGCCACGATCAGCCGAACGCCCGTGGCCACCTTGTGGCCGCGCAATATCTCGGCTGCGGCACGCAGGTCTTCCAGCTTGGCGCCAGTGCAGGCGCCGATGTAGGCGACGTCGATCGGCGTGTCCGCGTAGTGGCTCACGCCCAGCGAGTTGGCCGGGCTGTGCGGCGCGGCGACATGCGGCTCGAGCGTCGCGGCATCGAAGCGGTGCTGTGTGAGTTCCGCGTCTGCGTCGGTGAACCACGGCGTCGGGTCGACCGGTGGCGCGCCGGCGTCTGCAAGGAACGCGGTGGTGGTCGCGTCGGGCGCGATCAGGCCGGCTTGCGCACCGAGCTCGGCACTCATGTTGGAAAGCGTCATCCGTTCCTGCATCGACAACGCCGCGACCGCCGGCCCGGCGAACTCGACCGCCTGGTAGCGGCCGCCGTTCATGCCGAAGCGGCCGAGCATGTGCAGCATCATGTCCTTGGCGGTCACGCCGCGCGGCAGCGTGTGGTCCCACCACATGCGGATGGTCTCGGGCACGCGCAGCCAGATCTCGCCCATGACCACCACGCCCAACATCTCCGTGCTGCCGACACCGAACATGTAGGCGCCGAAAGCGCCGCCCGTCGGCGAGTGCGAATCGCCGCCGACGCACAGCATGCCGGGGCGGATGTGGCCGTGCTGCGGCACCACGACGTGGCAGATGCCCATGCTGTCGTAGACGTGCGGCAGGTCTTGCTCACGCGCCCAGTCGCGCGCGATGCGCACGATGCGGCGCGCGTCGTCGTCGCGCTCGGGCACGTAGTGGTCCATCACCAATACGACGCGCGACTTGTCCCAGATCTGCGCGCCCAGTTCTTCCAGCATCGGCTGCAACCTGCGCGGACCTGAGGAGTCGTGGAACATCGCCATGTCGACCTTGCAGGTGACGATCTCACCGACCGCCACGCGCTCGCGACCGCAGGCGTGTGCGATCAGTTTCTGGGCCAGCGTCTGGCCGGCCGCCGTACTGGTGGCGGTGGCGGCGGCAGTGGGTGCAATGCTCGTCATTCGGGCTTGGCTCCGGAGAACTTCACAACCTTGGCCCAGCGCGCGATCTCGCTGTCGACGAAGGCCGAGAACTGCGCGGGCGAATTGCCGACGGCCGTCGCACCTTCGGCGTCGAGGCGCTTGCGCATCTCGGGCTGGACGATGGCCTTGCGCGCCGCGTCGCTGAGACGGCCGGCCAACTCGGGCGGCATGCGGCCGGGGCCGAACAGGCCGAACCAGGCACTCGACTCGTAACCCGGCAGCACCTCGGCAATCGCGGGAACTTCGGGAAACTCGGGCAACCGCTTGGCGCTGGTGACACCCAGCGCCTTCAGCTTGCCGGCCTTGATGTGCGCCTGCACGTTGCCGATGGCAGCGAACATCAGCTGCACCTGGCCGGCCAGCACGTCCTGCACGGCCGGTGCGGTGCCGCGGTAAGGGATGTTCACGATGAACACACCCGACTGCATCTTGAAAGCCTCGCCCGCCATGTGCAGCGACGAGCCCAGCGCACCGATCGCGAAGTTGAGCTGGCCGGGTTTGGCCTTGGCCAGCGCGATCAGCTCGCGCACATCTTTGGCCGGCACTGACGGATGCGCGACCAGGATCGACGGCGAAGTCGCGACGCAGGTGAGCGGCGTGAAGTCCTTGACCGGGTCGAACGGCAGGCTCGGATAGAGCGTCGCGTTGATCGCGTGGCTGGTGAAGCTCATCAGCAGCGTGTTGCCATCGGGCGGCGACTTGGCCACCGCGTCGGCCGCGATGTTGCCGCCGGCCCCCGGCTTGTTCTCGACCACCACCACGCGGCCCAGCAGCGGTCCCATGCTGACGGCCAGCGAGCGCGCGAGCGTGTCGGTCGAGCCGCCTGCGGGGGCGCCGACGAGAATGCGAATGGGCGCACCACTGATCTGGGCGCGGGCCGTGCCGGCAGCCACCACGGCAGCAGCCAAGAGAAGGTCACGACGTTTCATGGGGCTGTCTCTTTCTTAAAGGCCCAGATAGGCCCGACGCAGTTCGTCGCTGCCGAGCAGCTCTTGCGGCAGCCCAGAGAAGCGCACGCTGCCGTTCTCCAGCACATAGGCGCGGTCGGCGATCTCCAGCGACTGACCCACGTTCTGCTCGACCAGCAGCACGGCCAGCCCTTCGTCGCGCAGACGGCGGATCAGCGCGAACATCTCTTCGACCAGCAAGGGCGACAGGCCGAGCGAGGGTTCGTCGAGGATCAGCAGCACCGGCTCGGCCATGAGGCCGCGGCCGATCGCCAGCATCTGCTGCTCGCCGCCGCTCATGGTGCCGGCGTGTTGCTTGATGCGTTCCTTCAACCGCGGAAAGATGCCGAACACCTTCTCGAGGTTGGCGGCGCGGCGCTCGCGGGCGCGGGTGAACGAGCCGAGTTCGAGGTTCTCCAGCACGCTGAGGTTGGGGAACACCTTGCGGCCTTCGGGCACCTGGATCAAGCCGGCCTTCACCACGTCGCGGTAGTGCGCGCCGCTCAGGTCGTGACCGTCGAAGCGCACTTGGCCGCTCCATGCCGGCACCAGGCCGCACACCACCTTGTTGAGGGTCGACTTGCCGGCACCGTTGCTGCCGAGCAGCGCGACCATCTCACCGGCGTTCACTTGCAGGTCGACGCCGCGCGCAGCACCTCGACGCGACCGTAGCCGCCGCGCAGTGCGGAGATCTCCAGCAGCGCCGTCATGTCCCTGCTCCCGTCGCTGTCGGTGCTGCTGATGCCGCTGCCGCTGCCGCTGCGGCCGCCTTGCGCAAACGCGCCGCCGTGCCATGGCCGAGGTAGGCCTCGACCACCCGATCGTCCGAAGTCACGGCCGCAGGATCGCCCTGCGCGATCAGCTGTCCCTGGGCCAGCACCCACACGTGTTCGGCCAGATGCATCACGGCCTGCATCACGTGCTCGATCATCAGCACCGTCACGCCGCTGTCGGCGATGCCGCGCACCACCGGCATCATCTCGGCGATCTCCTGCGGGTTGAGGCCGGCGAGCACTTCGTCGAGCAGCAACAGCCGGGGTCGGGTGGCCAGCGCACGCGCCAGTTCAAGCCGCTTGCGCCCGGCCACCGTGAGATCGGACGCCGGCTTGTCGAGCTGCGGCGCCAGACCGACCTGCTGCGCCACCTGTTCCGCACGACTCAGCGCCGCGCTGCGGCTGCGCTCGTGCAGATGCACACCCACGGCGATGTTCTCGCGCACGGTCTGCGCAGCGAAAGGCTTCACGATCTGGAAGGTCCGCGTCATGCCGAGCAGCGCGTTGCGGTGCGGCTCGCGGCCGGTGATGTCCTGGCCGGCGAAATGCACCGTGCCGCTGTCGGGCTTGAGAAAGCCGGACATCAGGGCGAACAGCGTGGTCTTGCCGGCACCATTCGGCCCGATCAACGCGGTGAGACTGCCTTCGCGCACCGACAGGCTGACGTTCTGCACCGCCTTCAGGCCGCCGAAGGATCGCGACAGGCCGGCGATGGCGAGCAACGGCTCAGTCATTTCGTCTCCCTTCGCCGATCTCTTTGTCGTCCGACTTACCGCCCCATCTACCGCCAGCGCTACCCGCCCACAGCTGCCGCACCGACAACCCGATGCCCGCGATGCCGCGCGGCAGGAAGATCACGATCGCCACCAGCACCACGCCGTAGATCACCATGTTGATGCCCGGCAGCTCGCCGAACAGGTTGCGCGTGAGGTCGGCCAGCACATGCAGCACCACCGCGCCGAGCACCGGCCCCCACAGCGTGCCCATGCCGCCGACGATGGCCGCGACCAGCGCTTCCACCGACGTGACCGAGCCATAGGCGATGGCCGGGTCGATGTACTGGAACACCTGCACATAGAACGCACCGGCCGCGCCCATGAACGCGCCCGAGATGCCGATGGCCGCGAGCTTGACGCGGAACGGGTTGACGCCGACCGCACGCGCCGCGTCTTCGTTGTCGCGCACCGCTTGCAGGTAGGCGCCGAAGCGGCCGTTGCGCAGCCACCAGGTCACCAGCAACGCCATGACGACGAAGCCGAGCACCAGCCACAGCGAGCCTGCGCGCGTCGCGAACTGCATGTTGGCGACGGACTCGCGCAGCGGCACCATAAGCCCGACGCCGCCACCGGTGAAAGGCACCGAGAGCGCGACGATGCGAAACACTTCCGCAAAGGCCAGCGTGACCAGAGCGAAGTAAGAGCCCTTGAGCCCGTAGCGAAAGCTCAGGCCCCCGACGAACAGCCCGACCGCCGCGCTGCCCGCCACCGCGAGCGGCAACGCGAGCCACGGGTTGATGCCGCCCTGCAGCTGGGCGATGGCCTGGATGTAGGCACCGGTTCCAAAGAACAGTGCATGACCGAAGGAGAACTGTCCGCCGAAGCCGCCGAGGATGTTCCACGCCTGCGCGATCAGCGTCGCATAGAGCGCCATCATCACGAAGTTGAGCGATGCACCGGAGCTCGTGACCAGCGGCGGGCAAGCCACCACCACCGCGAACAGCGCGATGCCGGCCAGCTGCCGAACGCCCTGCCCCTGCGAGGCGAACCGACTCACGCCTTGCTCCCGAACATGCCTTGCGGCCGGAACAGCACCACGCCGATGAAGATCGCGAAAATGCCGATCTGCCCGAGCGATTCACCCAGGTACAGACCGCCGAGCGACTCGACGATGCCCACCAGAAAGCCGCCGATCAGGGCGCCGACGAAGCTCCCCATGCCGCCGAGCACGACGATGGTGAAGGCCACCAGCACGAAGCCGCCGCCGACCTGTGGATTCACGTAATAGGCCGGCAGCAGGAAGCAGGCTGCTGCGCCGAGGCAAGCCAGGCCGATGCCGAAGCTCATCGCGTAGACATGCTCGACATCGATGCCCATGAGCTTGGCGCCCTCCTGCTCCTTGGCGACGGCGCGGATGGCACGGCCGAGGTCGGTACGGCCGATCACCCAGAACAACAACGCCGACGCCACCAGCGCCCCCGCGAAGGCCACCAGCTTGGGCACCGCGATCATCGCCGGCCCGATCGCGACCGTGCTCAACGAATAGGCCGTGTCGATGCTGCGCGTGTCCGACTTGAAGAACAGCAACGCGAGGTTCTCCAGCACGATCGAGATACCGAGCGTGGCCAGCAGGATGTTCTCGTCCTTGCCGTGCCCTGCCCGGTTGATCACGATGCGTTGCAGGCCGTAGCCGAAGACGAACATGCCCGCCATCACGATCGGCAGCGCCATGTACGGATCGACGCCCAGCCGCTCTTTCATGAAGTACACCGCGTACAGCGCCACCATCAGGCAGGCACCGTGGGCGAAGTTGATGATGTGCAAGACGCCGTAGATCAGCGTCAGGCCGAGTGCGATGAGTGCGTACACCGCACCGGTCGTCAGGCCGTTCAGCGTCGACGAAAAGAGAATCCCGGGATCGAACATGCGGCTGAAGTGAAGAACGCGATCAGGCCTTCATCGGAAACACCGGCTCGACCTCACGGTAGTCGCGCGGAATGATGACCTTGATGTCGTTCTTGACCACCTGCGTCATCAACGGCTGCGCGCCTTCGTTCTGGCCGTTGACGAATTTGGTCGGGCCGTACGGCATCACATGGTTGGAGAAGGTGCTCGATGCGAGCGCATCGATGAGCGCAGCACGATCGGTCGATTTGGCACGCTCCAGCGCATCGGCCAGCAGGCCCATCGCGGTGTAGGTCATGAAGACCTCGTAGCTGAAGAACTGCCCCTTGGCCTCGACCCGTTTGCGCAGCTCTTGCGCGCGCTTGTCCTTGGGGTTGAACCAATGATTGCAGTCGATGATGCCGTTGGCCGCTTCCGGAAATTCCTTCACGAACTTGTAGCTCGACGCCGCACCGCCCAGCACGGAGAAGATGGCCTTGGGCTGCACCTTCTGCTGCTGCATCGTGCGCACCAGCAGCGCGTATTCGTTGTAGTAGTTGGCCGGGATCACGATGTCGGGGTTGATCGACTTCATGCGCAGCACGATGTTGTTGAAGTCGCGCGTGGGGTTGGCGTGCTTCACCACTTCCTTGACGTCGAAGCCGTAGCCCGGCAGCTCGCGCGCCAGCAAGGCGGCGGTGCCGGAGCCGAACAGCGACTCCTCGTGAATGATCATCACCGTCTTGGCAGGGTTGCCGGCGGCGCGGTTGAGCACCAGCAGGTTGGCCATCGCGACCTCGGTCGACTTCTTGTAGCCGGGACCGAAGCGGAAGGTGTTCTTCAAGCCTCGCTCGACGATCTGGTCGGCCACGCCGACGTCCACCACGTGCGGCAGGTTGTACTTGGCCGCGGCCTGGGTGGTCGCCAGGCAGATGGCCGACGCGAAGGCGCCGACGATGGCCGACACACCCGCCTCGTTCATCTTCTCGACCTCGGCCGCGCCGGCCTGCGGCTGCGACTGCGCATCACCGAGCAAGGCTTCGAGCTGCGCACCGCCGAGCGATTTGATGCCGCCGGCCTTGTTGATGTCTTCGATCGCGAGTTGCGCGCCGAGCCGGCATTGCTGGCCCGAATAGGCCAGCGCACCTGTCACCGGGTGCAGCACGCCGACCTTCACCGTCTTCGGCTGCGCGCCGGCGACAAGCGGAAAGGCCACGGTGGAAGCCACGGCAGAGGCTACGGCGGCGGAATGCGAGATGAAGCGGCGACGGTTTTGCATGGTGGTTCCGGTCTAGTGAATCGGGCTAAGGATGGTCTGCACAACCCGTCGCGAGGCGAAGTTCGGACACGAGTTGATGTCGATATGAAACGATTGACGCATGCGTGCCGAGTTTTGCGCCAAT